>JANLPN010000541.1:0-8184 GCA_031367285.1 Betaproteobacteria bacterium
TATTTTCCAGGCCGCCAACAGCATCACGTCGGCGCTCGCCAACGAGTTCGCGGAAGCCGGTGAAGGCCTGCACCAGGGCGCCCTGATGTACCTGGGCCTGGTGCTTTTCTTCATTACCTTTGTGGTGCTGAGCCTGTCCAAAATCCTGCTCTCGCAGCTTAAGAAGAGCGAAGGGGCTAAAGCATGAGCCGTCGGGCCGTTCCCAAGGCGCATGGCACCGCAGCACGCAGCACGGAGGTTTGCAAATGACCACAGGCGAAATGTTGTTGCAGGCTGCGGCGCTGGAAGAAACCCGGCAAGCCAAATACGCACAGCGCAAATTTGTCAACCGTGTTGCACTGACCCTGTCCCTGCTGGCCATGGCCTTCGGTTTGTTCTGGCTGTTCTGGATCTTGATTGAAACGGTGCGCCTGGGTGTGGGCGGGTTGACACTCGATACCCTGACCCAGATGACCCCTCCGCCCAATGATCCGGGCGGCCTGGCGAACGCGATTTACGGCTCCTTCCTGATGGTGCTGCTGGCAACGTTTGTCGGTACGCCGATAGGCATCATGGCCGGCATCTATCTGGCCGAATTCGACACCAAGGGCTGGCTCGCGGTCACTACCCGGTTTGTCAATGACATCCTGCTGTCCGCACCGTCCATCGTGATCGGTTTGTTTGTGTATGCCGTTGTGGTTTCGCGCTTCAAGTCGTTCTCGGGTTGGGCCGGCGTGATGGCCCTGGCGCTGATCGTGATTCCGGTGGTGATCCGCACCACCGAGAACATGCTGCAACTGGTTCCCTCGGGCTTGCGTGAGGCGGCGTATGCCCTAGGCGCACCCAAGTGGAAGGTTATCCTGAGCATCACGCTGCGGGTCGCACGCGCCGGTGTGGTGACAGGGGTGATGCTGGCCATTGCGCGGATTGCGGGCGAGACGGCTCCTCTGCTGTTTACCGCACTCAGCAACCAGTTCTGGACTTCCAGCCTGACCGAGCCCATGGCCAGCCTGCCGGTGACGATTTTCAAGTTTGCGATGAGCCCCTACGAGAACTGGCAGAAGCTGGCCTGGGCCGGCGTGTTCCTGATCACCATGGCGGTGCTGGGACTGAACATTGCCGCCCGCATCCTGACCCGGGCCAAGTGAAAAGAAGCCGGCTCCCTCGACGAAACCCCTAAGGTTCAACCATGAATACTGCTACCGCCATCAAGGAACGCCCCAAGATATCCGTCAAGGATCTCAATTTCTACTATGGCAACTTCCATGCGCTCAAGGGCATCAATCTGGAAATACCGGAGAAAAAGGTAACCGCCTTTATCGGCCCCTCGGGTTGCGGAAAATCCACGCTGCTGCGCATTTTCAACCGCATGTTCGAGCTCTACCCGGAGCAGCGCGCCGAAGGCACGATCCTGCTGGACGACGAAAATCTGTTGACCAGCAAGAAGGATGTGGCCCTGCTGCGCGCCAAGGTCGGCATGGTGTTCCAGAAACCCACGCCGTTCCCGATGTCGATCTTTGACAATATCGCTTTTGGTGTCAAGCTGTTCGAGAACCTCAACGCGACCGACATGGAGGAGCGTGTCGAGTGGGCATTGCGCAAGGCGGCGTTGTGGGACGAAGTCAAATCCAAGTTGAACCAGAGCGGCTCTGGCCTGTCTGGCGGGCAGCAGCAGCGCCTGTGTATAGCCCGCGGGATTGCCATCAAGCCCGAGGTGCTGCTGCTGGACGAACCGTGTTCCGCGCTCGACCCTATTTCCACCGCCAAGATCGAAGAGCTGATCACCGAACTCAAGAACGACTATACGGTGGTCATAGTGACCCACAACATGCAGCAGGCCGCCAGGTGCAGCGACTACACCGCCTACATGTACCTGGGGGACCTGATGGAGTTTGGTTCGACCGAGCAGATGTTCTTCAAACCGGCGCGCAAAGAGACCGAAGACTACATCACCGGACGGTTCGGTTAAGGAGCACCCTATGAGCGACAAACATCTATCGAGCCAGTTTGACAGCGAGCTGACCGCAGTTTCCACCCGCGTGATGGAAATGGGCGGCCTGGTCGAATCCCAGATCCGCACCGCCGTCTACGCGCTGTCGCAGTTCAGTGCCGAGGCCGCCACCCAGGTCATGGACGCGGAAGCCCGGGTCAACACCATGGAGGTCGAGATCGACTATGACCTGTCCTCCATCATCGCGCGGCGCCAGCCGACCGCGCGCGATCTGCGGCTGTTGATCGCCATCTCCAAGACCACGGCCAACCTGGAGCGCGCGGGCGACGAAGCGGAGAAAATCGCGCGCATGGTCAAGGCCATCATCGAAAGCGGTGCGGCGCGGGCTTTGCCGGCGTCTGAACTGCGCGTGGTGGCGGATCTGGCCTCCGGCCTGTTGCGCAAGTCGCTTGATGCGTTTGCGCGGCTGGACGCGACGATTGCGTTGTCGATACTCAAGGAAGACGATGCCATCGACAAGGAGTTCGATGGCTTTGTGCGCAAACTGATTACCTACATGATGGAAGACCCGCGTACCATCTCCCCCAGCCTGGATTTGTTGTTCCTGGCCAAGGCCATCGAACGGATTGGTGACCATGCCAAGAATATCGCCGAGTTCACGATCTATGTCGTCAAAGGTGCCGATGTGCGGCATACCCCAATGGAGCAGATCGAGTCGGTGGTGCGTTAAGAACATGCACAAGGGAGCAAGCAAAGAAGACGCCATGAGGAAATTGCCGCGCATACTGGTAGTGGAGGACGAGTCGGCGATTGCCGAGCTGATCGCGGTCAACCTGCGCCACAACGGCTTCCAGCCGATCTGGGTGGCCGACGGAGCCGCTGCCCAGCGCGAGATCAACGAGGTATTGCCGGACGCTATTCTGCTGGACTGGATGCTGCCGGACCAGAGCGGCTTGGTGCTGGCCAAGAAGTGGCGTGCCGATGCACGTACCAAGCCGGTGCCTATCCTGATGATCACGGCGCGTGGTGATGAACCGGACAAAATCGCCGGGCTGGACGCCGGGGCCGACGACTACATTACCAAACCCTTTTCCACCCAGGAATTGCTGGCCCGGCTGCGCGCCGTATTGCGCCGCCGGGCGCCGGAACAGGTAGCCGACAGCGTGGCGATAGGCGAATTGCGGCTGGATGCGGCCACCCACCGTGTGACGCACCAGGCGCAGACGCTCAAGCTGGGTCCCACCGAGTACAAGTTGCTGCATTACCTGATGAAACACGCGGAGCGGGTGCACAGCCGCGGCCAGCTACTGGACAAGGTGTGGGGCGACCATGTCTACATCGAGGAGCGCACGGTTGATGTACACGTCAAACGCCTGCGTGAGGCGCTGGGGGATGCCGGCGCCATGGTGGAGACCGTGCGTGGCGCCGGCTACCGGTTGACCGCGCAGCCCGAGAACCAGGCCGTCCGTTAGGCCTTGCCGCCCTCCGCCCGGTCCGTGGTCACAATCGGCGCATGATCTGGCGCGTTTTCCGTTTTTTCCTGTTCCAGCTTGCCGGTGGATTGCTCGGTTACCAGGTGTCGCCGCTGCTCAATCCGTTTCAGGGCGCGGTGGCCGGCATGGTGCTGGCCAGCGTCCTGTGGGTTCTGCTGGATTTGAGGCGAGGACAAATTCTGATGACCTGGTTGCGCGAGGGCGACACTGCGCAACCGCCCGTGGTCGCTGGTTGGTGGGGTGAGGTAGCGGACCGCACACGGCGATTGTTGAAAGTCCGTGACCGGCAAGTACAGGAAG
Source organism: Betaproteobacteria bacterium (assembly GCA_031367285.1). Classification (GTDB taxonomy): domain Bacteria; phylum Pseudomonadota; class Gammaproteobacteria; order Burkholderiales; family Burkholderiaceae_C; genus CAISIP01. Next base: position 3,724 of record JANLPN010000541.1, read on the forward strand.
CCGAAGCCCGCCTGCAGGAGTTTCTGGCGGCGATCCAGGCGTCGCCCAATGGCGTGGTGCTGCTCGACGCCGAAGGTCGTATTGAATGGTGCAACCAGACGGCGGCGGAGCACTTTGGGTTTGACCCCCGCCGCGACGTGTTGCAACACGTGGGCAACCTGGTGCGCGACCCAATGTTCGCGGCCTACCAGGCACAGGCCGACTATTCACACGACGTGGTGATTCCCGGTTCGGCAAGCACCAGCAGCCGTCCGGTGCGGCTATCGGTACATCTGCACGGTTACGGCGAAGGGCGAAAGCTGATGATGTCGCGCGACGTGACCTCTCTTGAGCAGGCCGACGCCATGCGGCGCGATTTCGTGGCCAACGTGTCGCATGAAATTCGCACGCCTTTGACGGTATTGAGCGGATTCGTCGAGACCTTGCAAAACCTTCCGCTGGAACCGGCGGACCGCCAGCGTTACCTCGGGCTGATGTCGCAACAGGCGCATCGCATGCAAACCCTGGTCAATGACCTGCTCACGCTCTCAAGGCTGGAAGGCAGCCCGCCGCCGCGCCTGGACGAATGGGTGGACGTGCGCGGCCTGATGGCGCAGTGCGAGCAGGAGGGCCGCAACCTGTCAATGATGATGGCGCAGATGGGCCATGAACTGGGTGTCACGCTGGACGGCGACTGCGCCATTGCGGGCTCACACACCGAATTGCAGAGCGCCATGGCCAACCTGGTCAACAACGCCATCCGGTATACACCCACAGGCGGCAAGGTGGAGGTGCGTTGGGTCGTGCATGCCGACGGGCAGGGCGAGTTTTCGGTCACCGACAGCGGGCCGGGCATTGCCGCGGAACATGTGCCGCGCCTGACCGAGCGCTTTTACCGCGTCGACCGCAGCCGCTCGCGGGAAACCGGGGGCACCGGCCTGGGGCTGGCGATCGTGAAACACGTGGTGCAGCGCCACGGCGCGCAACTGCTGATTGCCAGCACGCCCGGCCAGGGCTCGACCTTCTCGATGGTTTTCCCCGCTGTCCGCGTGCGGGCCGCGCAGCCGGTGTTCTGAGCGCCGGGCCCAACGGCCAATCAAAGCCTCAAGGCGCCGAGCGACGGAACAACAACACGTCGTCGGCCTTGTCGGAAGGGCGCCGGACGATGGCCTGAAGGCGCCATTGCGCCGGGCTGACCCGTGTTTGCATGCTCGAACGCGCATCGGGATTCACCAGCAGCCACGGACATTGGGCTTGTTGGGAGTCGGGCTTCAGAACAAAGGCGCCATGGTATTGAAAGGCTGCGATCTGCTCACGGCTCAGCCCCAGCACCTGAACACACGCGGGCCGGCCCACGACCACCGTGACGTTGTGCACCACCACCTTGTAGCTGCGAACGAAGTCCAGCAGCGGCATCCAGAGCGTCATCAGCAATAACCAGCACAAGGCCGCGCCACCCGCCGGCAGCACCATGCTTTTCCAGATGGCGGCACGGTGGCGCCCGACGCGCCATTTGACAAGCCATGCCCACACCAGGGTGGCGAGCAGCGCGATCAGGAAAACGGGTCCCGAAAAGCTGGCTTCGAACCCGGGCGCCTGGCGCAAAACGTTGGCGGCAGGTTGTTTTGGAAAGCCGGTCTGCATGGCAACCCAGATGACCCAGATGATGATTCCGCAGCCGGTGAAAAAAAGCAGCGTAAACCAGTCGATCAGCGCCGCCACGCTGCGCTGCAGCGTAGGCAAGGCAAACGCCGCCAATGTTGCCAGCGCAGGCAATGCTATCAACAAGGCCCGGTCAGCCGGTCGGGTTGTCAGGGTCGCGATCACCGCCACGCCCGCGAACCACAGCGGCAAGGCCAGATGCAGGTTGACGCTGCGGCTGAAAATCTGCAGCCGCCAGCGCCACAAGGTCCACAACACCAGCGGCCAGGCGGGCCAGGTAAACCACAGCAACAGACGGCTCAGGTTGCGCCAATCCCGGCTACCCGCGTCCTGCGGCAGCAGGACGCGCCAGTGCCAGGCATCGACTGCGGAAGCCAGCGCCGCGGCAAGCACCGTCAACAGCGCAAGTGTGCCTGCCGCGCGCTGTGCCTGGCGCCTGCCACCGGTCTGCGGGTCGGCTCCCAATAGCTGCAGCGCGGCACTGCCAGCACCAAAGAGAACGGCCATGGAAGGAGCCCCGCTGAGAACCAGGCCGGCCATGCCGACGGCAATTGCTATCGTCGGCGCAACAACACGGGAGCCAATGGCCGCAGCGGCGAAAAAAGTCAGTGCGCCAAAACACAGTTGGGCCAGATTCGTAGTTGCCTCATGCGATAGCTGCGCCAGCCCGAGGCAGGCAATCAGGGCCAGCAGGCCGCCGTCGGCGATGGCGCGCGCATAGTCGGCCGGGTTGGCCTCGCCGCCGAAAGCAAAAGCTACCGGTTGCGCCTGCGGGCTGCGCGCCAGGTAATACACGGCGTACCAGGTGGCTGCAAGGGCCGCTGCAAGCATTAGGGCGAACGGCACGCGAGCCGCCAGTGCCTCAGGCAACCAGGCCGGTCGGATGTGTATGAACCAGGCGCCCAGCCAATACGGCAGCAGCCCATCCGCTTCTGGCCGCAAGCCAGCCAGTTGGGGATCAAGCCAACTGGTGAGGCCGCGCGCCATGTCCAGCATGTAGCCAAAAGCCGCTATGTCAGCGCTTTTCCACGGCTCGCGCCCGACAAAGCCCGGTGCGACATAGGCCAGGCAAAACAAGACCAGCGCCAGCCTTGGCAGGCGACGCACGGCGCCCTGGGCAACGATGGCGGGGGTGGGCCGGTTCACGTGTTCAAGGTCATCGGACAGGAAATACAGGCGTACATGGCCCATGTACGGGGCCCCACAGAATGCGAAAAGGGCAGCACGGTTACCCGGGCTGCCCTGACGCACACGGTGCGAAGAGCTTACTTGGCGGCAGTCTTGCCGAAACGGTTGCGGAACTTCTCAACCCGTCCGCCCATGTTGTCGACTGATTTCTGCGTGCCGGTATAAAACGGATGAGACTCGCTGGAGGTGTCAAGCTTGTACAGGGGCAGTTCGCGCCCGTCTTCCATCTTGACCATTTCCTTGGTATTGGCGCAGGACCGCGTGACGAACTTGAAATTGTTGGACAGGTCCACAAAACAGATTTCGCGGTAGTTGGGGTGGATTCCGGCTTTCATGGGTGATTTTCCTTCAGGTGCGCCAGCCGCGCCCTGTCTTGCGCAACCCGCTGCGCAATAAAAAAACAAGGCGTACTTTTCGCGTACAGCCTGCGATTATTGCACGGAATTAGCCGCCTTGAGTCTCTCAGCCGCCGCGGCGCATCTGGTCGAAAAACTCCATATTGGTCTTGGTGGCTTTCATCTGTTTGAGCACGAGTTCCATCGACTCAATCTCGTCCATGTTGTATAGGAACTGGCGCAGGATGCGGGTCTTTTGCAGGATGTCGGGCGCCAGCAGCAATTCTTCACGGCGCGTGCCGCTGCGGTTGAGCTGTATCGACGGGAAAACCCGCTTTTCGTACAGGCGCCGGTCAAGGTGGATTTCGGAGTTGCCGGTGCCCTTGAATTCTTCAAAAATCACCTCGTCCATACGGCTGCCGGTGTCAATCAGGGCGGTGGCGATGATGGTCAGCGATCCGCCTTCCTCGACGTTGCGGGCCGCGCCCAGGAAACGCTTGGGGCGTTGCAAGGCATTGGAATCCACGCCGCCCGTGAGTACCTTGCCGGAGGAGGGAACCACATTGTTGTAGGCGCGTGCCAGGCGGGTGATGGAGTCGAGCAGGATCACCACGTCCTTTTTGAGTTCGACCAGACGCTTGGCGCGTTCGATCACCATTTCGGCCACGTGTACGTGGCGCGCCGCCGGCTCGTCGAAGGTCGAGGCAATCACTTCGCCCTTGACGGTGCGCTGCATCTCGGTCACCTCTTCGGGCCGCTCGTCCACCAGCAGCACCATCATGTGGCTGTCGGGGTAGTTGGCGGCGATGGCGTGCGCGATATGCTGCATCATCACCGTCTTGCCGCTTTTGGGCGGAGCCACCAGCAGCGCACGCTGGCCCTTGCCTATAGGCGCAATGATGTCGATGATGCGGCCGGTGACGTTTTCCTCGCCCTTGATGTCGCGCTCGAGTTTCATCTGCTCCTTGGGGAACAGAGGCGTCAAGTTCTCGAACATCACCTTGTGTTTGTTTTCCTCCGGGCCGCCGCCGTTGACCTTGTCGAGCTTGTTGAGCGCGAAGTAGCGTTCCCCGTCCTTGGGGGTGCGTACCTCGCCCTCGATCATGTCGCCGGTGTGCAGGTTGAAGCGGCGTACCTGGCTGGGGCTGATGTAGATGTCATCGGTACTGGCCGTGTAGCTGGTGTCCGGGCTGCGCAGGAAGCCGAAGCCGTCGGGCAGGATTTCCAGTACGCCATCGGCAATGATCTGCTCACCGGTTCGCGCGCGCTTCTTGATGATCGCGAACATCAGCTCCTG
>JANLPN010000163.1:0-17883 GCA_031367285.1 Betaproteobacteria bacterium
TGGCACCTTCAAATGATTTGACCGAACGGAGTTTCCGATGAGCCATTTTCTCGACCGCCTGAGCTACTTCTCGCAGCCGCGCGAGTCTTTCTCCGGCGACCACGGAGTGACCACCGGTGAAGACCGAACCTGGGAAGACGCCTACCGCAACCGCTGGGCGCACGACAAGATCGTACGCAGCACGCACGGCGTCAACTGCACCGGCTCCTGCTCCTGGAAGATCTACGTCAAAGGCGGCATCGTGACCTGGGAAACCCAGCAGACCGACTATCCGCGCACGCGCTGGGACATGCCCAACCACGAGCCGCGTGGCTGCGCGCGCGGCGCCAGCTACAGCTGGTACCTGTACAGCGCCAACCGCGTCAAGTACCCGATGGTGCGCGGGCGCCTGCTCAAGACTTGGCGCGAAGCGCGGCTGGCACATGACCCGGTGGACGCCTGGGCGTCCATCGTCGAGGACGACGCCAAGCGGCGCGACTACCAGAGCATCCGCGGCCTGGGCGGCATGGTGCGTTCCAGTTGGGACGAGGTCAACGAGATCATCGCGGCGGCCAACGTCTACACCATCAAGAAACATGGGCCAGACCGCATCATCGGCTTCTCGCCGATACCAGCGATGTCCATGGTCAGTTATGCCGCGGGTAGCCGCTACCTGAGCCTGATCGGCGGTGTGTGTATGAGTTTCTACGACTGGTACTGCGACCTGCCGCCGAGCAGCCCGCAGGTCTGGGGCGAACAGACCGACGTGCCGGAATCGGCCGACTGGTACAACTCCAGCTTCATCATCGCCTGGGGCTCCAATGTGCCGCAAACGCGCACACCCGACGCGCATTTCTTCACCGAGGTGCGCTACAAAGGCGCCAAGACCGTGGCTGTCACGCCCGACTACTCGGAGGTCGCCAAACTGGCCGACATCTGGATGCACCCCAAGCAGGGCACGGACGCCGCCGTGGCCATGGCCATGGGACACGTAATCCTCAAGGAGTTCTATTTCCCCGACGGGGACAAGCCGCGCAGCGCCTATTTCGACGACTACGTGCGGCGCTACACCGACATGCCCATGCTGGTGATGCTCAAGGAGCATGTGCTGCCCGGCGGCGAAACCATCATGGTGCCGGACCGGTATGTGCGCGCATCGGACTTCAATGGCAAGCTCGGCCAGGCCAACAACCCGGAATGGAAGACGGTGGCCTTCGATGTTTCCGGCAAGGTGGTGCTTCCCAATGGGGCGATCGGTTTCCGGTGGGGTCCGGACGGCCGTGCCGACGAAGGCCAGTGGAACCTGGAGGCCAAAGAGGCGCGCCACGGCGCCGAGGTCAAACTGAAGCTTTCGGTGCTCGAGGGTGATGCGCCCGACACGCGGACCGCCAGGGTTGGATTCCCCTACTTTGGCGGCATCGTGACGCCGCATTTCTCCGGCAATACTTCAGGCGACGCGGTCAAGGACGTGCTGGTGCGCATGGTGCCGGTCCAGCGCATTTCGCTCGGCAAGGCAGGCGAGGAACGCAGCGCGCTGTTGGCCACGGTGTTCGACCTGCAAGTGGCCAACTACGGCATTGCGCGCGGACTTGCCGGAGAGATGGCGGCGCGCGATTTCGACGACGACACCCCGTATACCCCAGCCTGGCAGGAGCGCATCACCGGCACCCCGCGCGCGCAACTCATCACGGTGGCGCGGCAGTTCGCGGAGAACGCCGACAAGACCCGCGGCAAGTCCATGGTCATCATCGGCGCGGCGATGAACCACTGGTACCACAGCGACATGAACTACCGCGGTGTCATCAACATGCTCATGATGTGCGGTTGCATCGGCCAGAGCGGTGGCGGCTGGGCGCACTATGTGGGGCAGGAAAAATTGCGGCCGCAGACCGGCTGGACGGCGCTGGCTTTCGCGCTCGACTGGATACGCCCGCCGCGCCAGATGAACAGCACCAGTTTCTTCTACGCCCACACCGACCAGTGGCGCTACGAGAAGCTCGGCATGGAAGAAGTCATATCGCCGCTGGCCGACAAGAAGATGTACGCCGGTAGCATGATCGACTACAACGTACGCGCCGAACGCATGGGATGGCTGCCTTCGGCGCCCCAGTTGCAGACCAACCCCTTGCAGGTGGTGCGTGACGCGCATGCGGCCGGTGTGGACCCCAAGGACTACACGGTCCGGGGGCTGAAGGACGGGTCGCTCAAGATGAGCTGCACCGATCCGGACCACCCCGACAACTGGCCGCGTAACATGTTCGTCTGGCGCTCCAATATCCTGGGCTCCAGCGGCAAGGGGCATGAATATTTTCTCAAGCACCTGCTCGGCACCAGCAACGGCGTGCAGGGCAAGGACCTGGGAGAACAAGTTCCCCCCGAAGCGCTGCGCGCCTCCCCCCAGGGGGCGGCCGGCTTGGGGCGGCCCGGCGCCGGCCCGGAGGCGAAACCGACCGAGGTGGTCTGGCACGACAAGGCGCCCGAAGGCAAACTCGATCTGCTGGTCACGCTCGACTTCCGCATGAGTACCACCTGCTTGTACTCCGACATCGTGTTGCCGACCGCTACCTGGTACGAGAAGAACGATCTCAACACCAGCGACATGCACCCCTTCATCCATCCGCTCTCGACGGCGGTCGATCCGGCCTGGCAATCGCGCAGCGACTGGGACATCTACAAGGGCTTCGCGAAGACGTTCAGCGAGACTTGTGTCGGACATCTGGGCGTCGAAAAGGAAGTGGTGCTGGTACCGCTGATGCACGACACCCCGGGCGAACTGGCCCAGCCCTTCGACGTGAAGGACTGGAAACGCGGCGAGTGTGAGCTGGTCCCCGGTAAGACCGCGCCCCAGATCACGGTGGTCGAACGCGACTATCCGAACGTCTTCAAGCGCTTCACGGCCCTGGGGCCGCTCATGAACAAGATCGGCAATGGCGGCAAAGGCATTTCCTGGAAGACCCAGACCGAAGTCAAACAGCTGGGCGAGCTCAGCGGCTTGGTAACGGCCGAAGGCGTGACCAAAGGCATGCCGAAAATTGAAAGCGATATCGATGCCTGCGAGGTGATCCTGCAGCTCGCGCCGGAAACCAACGGCCACGTGGCTGTCAAGGCCTGGGAAGCGCTGGGCCGGCAGACCGGACGCGAACACACCCATCTGGCGATCCACCGCGAGGACGAGAAGATCCGGTTTCGCGACATCCAGGCCCAGCCGCGCAAGATCATCTCCAGTCCGACCTGGAGCGGCATCGAGTCCGAAACGGTGTCGTACAACGCCGGCTACACCAACGTACACGAACTGATCCCATGGCGCACCCTCACGGGGCGCCAGCAGTTCTATATGGACCATCCCTGGATGATTGCGTTCGGAGAAGGTTTTACGAGTTACCGCCCACCAGTGGACCTGAAGACCACCGCCGGCATTCAGGGCATCAAGCCCAATGGCAACCCGGAGATGGCGCTGAACTTCATCACGCCGCACCAGAAGTGGGGCATCCACTCGACCTACACCGACAACCTGCTGATGCTCACGCTGAGCCGCGGTGGACCCTGTGTCTGGCTGAGCGAGGAAGACGCCAAGCAGGTCGGCATCGTGGACAACGACTGGATCGAACTGTTCAACCTCAATGGAGCCATTGCGGCGCGGGCCGTGGTCAGCCAGCGCATCAACCCGGGCATGGTCATGATGTACCACGCGCAGGAAAAGATTGTCAACACACCGGGCTCCGAGATCACGGGCGCGCGCGGCGGGATTCACAACTCGGTGACCCGCATCGTGCTCAAACCGACCCACATGATAGGCGGCTACGCGCAGTTCAGCTACGGCTTCAACTACTACGGGACCGTAGGCACCAACCGCGACGAGTTCGTTGTGGTGCGCAAGATGGTCAAGGTCGATTGGCTCGACACGCCGGTGGCCGGTGAGTTGGTCAATATCACGCAGGCACAGGGAGAGTCGGTATGAAAATACGCGCCCAAATCGGCATGGTGCTCAATCTGGACAAGTGCATCGGCTGCCATACCTGCTCCGTCACCTGCAAGAACGTCTGGACCAGCCGTCCGGGCATGGAGTACGCCTGGTTCAACAACGTGGAGACCAAGCCCGGCATCGGCTTTCCCAAGGAATGGGAAAACCAGGACAAGTGGAACGGCGGCTGGCGCCGCTTGGCCAACGGAACCATAGAGCCGCGCCAAGGCGCCAAGTGGAAGCTGCTGATGCGCATCTTCGCCAATCCGAATCTGCCGCAGATCGACGACTACTACGAACCCTTCACCTTCGACTACGCGCACCTGCAAAGCGCGCCCGAGATGAAGGCCACGCCTACAGCGCGCCCGCGCAGCCTGATCACCGGCAAACAGATGGACAAGATCGTCTGGGGCCCGAACTGGGAGGAAATACTGGGCGGCGAGTTCGCCAAACGCAGCAAGGACAAGAACCTGGACGGCTTCGAGCAGGTGCAAAAGGACATGCTGGGCCAGTTCGAGAACACCTTCATGATGTACCTGCCCAGGCTGTGCGAACACTGCCTGAACCCGGCCTGCGTGGCCAGTTGCCCTTCGGGCTCGATCTACAAACGCGAGGAGGACGGCATCGTGCTGGTGGACCAGGACAAGTGCCGCGGCTGGCGTATGTGCGTCTCGGGCTGCCCGTACAAGAAAATTTACTACAACTGGAAAAGCGGCAAAGCCGAGAAATGCACCTTCTGCTACCCGCGCATAGAAGCTGGCGAGCCGACGGTGTGCAGCGAAACCTGCGTCGGCCGCATCCGTTACCTGGGCGTGCTGCTGTACGACGCGGACCGCATCCAGGAGGCCGCCAGCGTGGAACACGACCGTGATCTGTATCCGGCCCAACTCGACATCTTCCTGGACCCGCATGATCCCAGGGTGATTGTCCAGGCGCGCATCGACGGCATCCCCGACAAATGGATGGAAGCGGCGCGTATCAGCCCGGTCTACAAGATGGCGGTGCAGTGGAAGGTTGCCCTGCCGCTGCATCCCGAATACCGCACCTTGCCGATGGTCTGGTACGTGCCCCCGCTGTCTCCTATCTCGGCCGCCGCCAATGCTGGGCATGTGGGTACCAATGGTGAAATTCCCGACGTGAACCAGCTGCGCATACCGGTCAAGTACCTGGCCAACTTATTGACTGCCGGCGACACGGTGCCGGTAGTACGCGCGCTGGAGCGCATGCTGGCCATGCGGGCCTACCAGCGCGACAAACACGTGAACGGGCGCACCAACCTGGCCGTGCTGGAGCAGGTCGGCATCAGCCAGGCCGAGGTGGAGGACATGTACCGCGTGATGGCGATCGCCAACTACGAAGACCGTTTCGTCATTCCGAGTTCGCACCGCGAATACGCCGAGAACACCTTCAATGTGCGTGGCGGCTGTGGTTTCACCTTTGGCAACGGATGCTCCGAGGGGAGCAGCGATACCAGCCTGTTCGGCAGCGACAAGAAACGCACCATACCCATACGGGCGGAGGTTTGAAGATGTTTGGACGTACCCAGGAAGTGCCGGCCGCCGGAACGCTGCGCGTCCTCGCGGCACTGCTCGGTTATCCCGATGCGGAGTTGCGCGGCTACCTGCCCCAGATGGGCGAAGTGCTGCGCCGCGAACGCGCCTTGCCCATGGCACGGATGGCCGAGATCGATGCACTGGTCAAAGCTCTGGCGGACACGGACCCGCTGGACGCCGAGGCGGACTACGTGGCCTTGTTCGACCGGGGCCGCGCCACTTCTTTGCACCTGTTCGAGCATGTGCACGGGGACTCGCGCGACCGCGGCCCGGCCATGATCGACCTGGCGCAAACCTATGAAAAGGCCGGCCTGTTCCTGGCCGAAGGCGAACTGCCGGACTACCTGCCGGTGGTTCTGGAGTTCGTATCGACCCAGCCGCCACGCGAAGCGCAGGCTTTTTTGTCCGAGATGTCGCACATCTTCAACGCAATTTTCGGCGCGCTGCAGCAGCGCGGCAAACCCTACGCCAGCGTACTGGGAGCCCTGCTGGAACTGGCGGGCGAAAAGGCGCAGGCAGTCAAGCCCGCGGTTGAAGAGGCGTTGGACGAAAGTTGGGCCGAGCCGGTGGTATTCGACGGCTGTTCCACCAAGGGCCAGGCCAAACCCGGCCAGGCGCAACCCATACATATCGTGCGCGCACCCAAGGCCGCACAAGGAGCATTGCCATGAACGGGGTTTACGGTTTTCTTTTCCAGGTCTATCCCTACGTCTGCTTTACGGTCTTCCTGGCAGGCAGCCTGATCCGCTTTGACCAGAACCAATACACCTGGAAGAGCGACTCATCGCAGATGCTGCGCGCCGGTACCTTGCGCTGGGGCAGCAACCTGTTTCACTTCGGCATCCTGTTCCTGTTCTTCGGCCATATGGTCGGCCTTTTCACGCCGCACTCGGTGTACGGAGTCTTCATGAGCGCGACGACCAAGCAGACATTGGCCGTCGTGGCGGGCGGGACTGCCGGAGCATTTTGCTTCGTCGGCCTGTCGCTCTTGCTTTATCGCAGGGTGTTCGATCCGCGCATCCGCCTGACCAGCCATCGCACCGACATCGCGGTGCTCGTGATCTTGTGGGTGCAACTCGTGGTGGGCCTGATCACGCTGCCGTTCTCGTGGCAACACGCGGATGGAAGCACGATGCTGATCCTGGCCGACTGGGCCCAGCGCATCGTCACGCTGCGGCCGGTGGACGCCACGGCGCTGGCCGGCCTGCCATGGCCCTACCTGTTTCACATCGTGTTCGGCATGACGATCTTTTTGCTGTTCCCCTTCAGTCGTTTGGTGCATGTATGGAGTGGTTTTGCCACCGTGTCCTTCTTGTTCCGCCCGCACCAGGTGGTGCGCAGCCGCCGCCTGAATCTGCCGCCTGGGCACAACCAGCCGCGCCCGCCCGGCGCCGGCGTTTGAAGGAGATCGACGTGTTATTTGAAAACATCCGTTCCGTTACCGAGGCGGATCTGCCGCAGCCCCTGGAAGCGGTGAAAGCGGTCGCCAGCATCAACGGTGTGCCTTTGCAAAGCCCCGGCGAAGTGCTGAGCGTCGAGGAACTGCGCCAGCGCGCATGCACCGAGTTGCTGCGCCAGGCGGCCCAGGCCAACCAGCTGCTGTCCGCCGACGAGCCCCCAGGCACCGACGGCGTGAGCAGCGAGGCCGCCAGCAACGCCATCGAAATTTTGCTGGAGCGTGAGCTGAAGATTCCGGACCCCTCTGTCGAATCCTGCCGCCGCCACTATGCCGCCCAGGCAGCGATGTACCGGACTGGCGAAAAAGTGCAGGCGCGCCATATCTTGTTCGCCGTTACGCCGGGCATGGACGTGGTGGCGTTGCGCAACCGCGCCGAAACCTGCCTGCTCGATGTACGAAGCCACGACGGCAAGGCTCAAGACTCCTTCGCGCGTTCGGCGCGCGAGTTCTCGAATTGCCCTTCCGCCACCGATGGCGGAGCGCTGGGCTGGCTCGCCGCGTCCGAGTGCGCTCCCGAATTCGCGCGCGAGTTGTTCGGGCACCAGGAGGTAGGCGTGTTGCCACGGCTGGTGCACAGCCGTTTCGGCCTGCACGTGGTGGAGGTGCTGGCACGCGAGCCCGGCCAGCAACAGCCATTCGAAACGGTGCGCGGCGCGGTCGCCATGTCCTTGCGCCAGAACACTTACGTAAGCGCTCTGCGCCAGTACCTGCAACTGCTGGCAGGTCAGGCAGTGATCAGAGGGGTCGATCTTGACGCCGCCGCTACGCCGCTGCTCCAGTAGACACCAGATTCGGAAGTGAACCGTGCCGCCGCCGGGGCAATTGCCGCTCGCGAAGCCATTTTTCGACCCTCAACCCAATTTGTTACTGGAAGACGCCATGAACATTTCAAATTTCGACGAACTGCTTCAGGCTGCCCGGGCGCAAGCGCAGCCGCAACGTCTGTTGTTCGTATTCGCGGCTGCCGAGTTGCCGGATGACAACACGCCCGAACAGGCAGCCCGTTTCGCCGCGGGAGAGGGCGGTGCGCTGGTGCCTTTGATGGTCGTGGACAAGGATGTCGCCGAGTTGCCTGATTTCGACACCCTGGCGCGGGAGTCGCTGCAGTTCAACCAGGACTGGTGCATCGTGTTCGCCGCGGCCCTGCCCGGCAGCAACAGCCGCGCTCCCAGCAGTTCGGATGCCGAGCGGTCGCTGCTGCGCATGGTGGAGGCCATCCGGCAGGGTACCCACGCCGCCTTCATGCCTTTTGACCGGCACGGGCAGACGGTGTTGTTTCAATAGATCCGCGGCCGGGACCTTGATGCAGGTCAAGATGCCTCTTGCCGCGGCGTGCCAAGCTTGCGCAACCGGAGAAACACTATGTCCCAATTTCATGCCAGCCAGGTCATTCGCCAGGAACATGCCGCCCTGGCATCCGTTCTGCAGTCCATTGCGTCGATGATTCAGGGCGGACCGGGCGATGACGCCGAGCGTTTTTTCGATGTGATGCGCGCCATGCTGTTCTACATCGACGAGTTTCCCGAGCGCAGGCACCATCCCGCCGAGTCCGGATGGCTGTTTCCACCCCTGTTGCGTGCGGCGCCGGAGCTTGCGCCCGTGATCCAGGCGCTGGAGGAAGAGCATGCACAGGGCGAGGGGCGGGTACGCGAACTCATGCACCAGCTGGTTGCATGGGAGCTCCTGGGTGACTCGCGTCGCCCGGCCTTCGAGCAGGCCGCGCGTGATTACATCCGCTTCTACCTGGACCACATGCGGTGCGAAGAAACGCGCATCCTCCCGGTGGCGGAGCGCTTGCTGGACAAGTCGGAATGGGCGGCACTCGACGCCGCGTTCGAAACGCGTCGTGATCCGCTGGCAAGCGGTTCCCATGATCCGGTGTATGACCGCCTGTTCTCGCGCATCGTCCTGCATGCACCGGCGCCGATCGGACTGGGCGACGAGTTGAAACGCGTACCGGCCTGAACCAGGTCGCCCCACGCAGCCATGGGCTTGCCCGGCACTGCCCAAGGGATCGGTCACGCTCCGCCGGAGACAAACGCGTCTTTCACGATGGCGAAGGGTATTTCGCGGTTTCGTTTTCCAGCAGTGTGTGGGCTTGCACGGTTTGTCTCTTGGATGTTGCGCGACCCAATTTTCCGCACCGCCAGCCTTGTCGGCATTGATCCTAGTCAACAACGACTCAACCCGATTTCCAACACGGCCAGCGGGTTGCTTGCGCGAGATCAGGGACCTGCCGGCAACCCCCGCACAATTTCCTGAAATACCCGGACCCGAAAGCCATGCGCACTGGTATTCAGCCGCGCTTTCGAAAGTTGGGGGCCCTGATGAAAAACTGCCCACCGCCGGTCGCAGTCCAGCAGCGCCAGCGGAGCTTTGGAGGAACGCCTGCGTCAGCCGGCAGCTTTGGTTTGCAATAGCAGCCAGGAATATACCGGCCAGTCACTGCGACTTTGACCTTGTGCGCCGCCAAACACCACGCAGCCGCTGGCGAAGGACGCCGGCTGATGGGCTGCAAAGGTTTTGAGACCTCTGAAATAGTCCGGGTTAACGGTTGCGCCGGCCTTGATTTCGATGGCGTGCATCTTGCCGCCCGTTGGCAATAACAAGTCGACCTCATTGCCTTCCGAGTCCCGGTAAAAATACATTTCGGCCGTTTCACCGGCGTTGAGCCGGTCTTTCATGGCCTCCATAATGACGAAGTTCTCGAACAGGCTGCCCCACAGCGGGTCGCGTGCAACCTGCTCCGCACTGCGCAGGCCCAACAGCCAGCAGGCCAGGCCGACATCGCAAAAATACAGTTTGGGTGCCTTCACGAGACGCTTGCCGGTGTTGGTGAACCAGGGCGCAAGCAGGTGCACGATGTAGCTGCTTTGCAGCAGGTCAATCCAGGCCCGGGCGGTGGCGTGCGACACACCCGCGTCGTTGCCCAGATTGCTCAGGTTGAGCAACTGCCCGGTACGCCCGGCACACAGGCGCACAAAACGCTCGAAGCGGTGCAAGTCCTGCACGGCGGCGAGTTGACGCAAATCACGCTGCACGTAGGTGGCAAAGTAGTCAGCCAAGGCTTGCGAGGGGTTGAGGCCTTTGTCGTGGATGCGTGGATAGAACCCCGTCAACAGGGTTTGTGCAAGATCGGGGCTTGCCACGTCGTCAGTGAGGCGCCGCACTTCCGCAAGCGTGAACGGCAGCAGCCGCAGCACGGCGGTTCGCCCCGCCAGGGACTGCGACACCCCGGCCATCAGTTCAAACTGGTGGCTGCCCGTCAGGATGAAGCGGCCGGGCCGTGGGTTGGCATCGACCATGCCCTGCAAATAGGACGCAAGTTCGGGCGCACGTTGAATTTCATCGAGGATGGCACCTTGCGGGTATTGCGCCAAAAAGCCACGCGGATCGTCTGCCGCGTAGCGACGCGTGTCGGGGTCTTCCAGCGTGACGTAGGGCTTGTCGGAGAACAGGCTTTTGGCCAGGGTGGTCTTGCCGCTTTGGCGAGGCCCGGTGAGGGTAATCACCGGATATTGGCTGGCCAGTTGTTGCAGCACCGGCGCGATGTTGCGTTCAATCATGACACCATGGTAGCAAAAAAGCCTGCAATTTGAAGAAACGTTCTTCAAATTGCAGGTTTTGGCGTTGCCCAGTCGCCGCGCCTCGCGCCGGCTGGCGCGGGGTCAACCCCATCACTTCTACTCAGGAACTGAACAGGAAGTTCATTACGTCCCCGTCCTTCACCACGTACTCCTTGCCTTCCGAGCGCATCTTGCCGGCGTCTTTGGCGCCTGGTTCACCTTTGAACGTGATGTAGTCGTCAAAGGCAATGGTCTGGGCGCGGATGTAGCCCTTTTCGAAGTCCGTGTGGATCACGCCGGCGGCCTGCGGGCCGGTGTCGCCGACGTGGATGGTCCACGCCCGCACTTCTTTCACGCCGGCCGTGAAGTAGGTCTGCAGGCCCAGCAGCTTGAAGGCTTCGCGGATCAGGCGGTTCAGGCCCGGCTCGGTCTGGCCCAGCTCTTCGAGAAACATCTGGCGGTCTTCGTCGCTCATGTCGGCCATCTCGGCTTCCATCTTGGCGCAGATGGCGACCACCGGCGCGTTCTGTGCCTTCGCATAGTCGCGCAGGCGGTCCAGGAAAGGGTTGTTCTTGAAACCGTCTTCGGCAACGTTGGCCACGAACATGGCGGGTTTGGCGGTGATAAAGAAGAATTGCTTGAGCAGCGGCAACTCTTCCTTGCTGAAATCCAGCGTGCGCACCGGCTTGGCCTCGTTCAGAGCGGCCTGGCATTTTTCCAGCAGCGCCACCAGTTTTATCGACTCCTTGTCGCCGGACCGTGCGGTCTTGGTTACGCGGTGCAAAGCCTTCTCGACGGCCGTCAGGTCGGCCAGGCACAACTCGGTCTGGATGACTTCGATGTCGGAGATCGGGTCCACCTTGCCGGCCACGTGGATCACGTTGTCGTCCTCGAAGCAGCGCACCACGTTGATGGTGGCGTCGGTCTCGCGGATATGGGCCAGGAACTTGTTGCCCAGGCCTTCACCGGTGCTGGCGCCGGCCACCAGGCCGGCAATGTCCACAAACTCGACGATGGCCGGCACCACCCGCTCCGGCTTGACGATGGCCGCGAGCTGCGCCAGCCGCGCGTCCGGCAACTCGACGATGCCTACATTGGGTTCGATGGTGCAAAAAGGGTAGTTCTCGGCGGCGATTCCGGCCTTGGTCAAGGCGTTGAAAAGCGTGGACTTGCCCACGTTCGGCAGGCCCACAATGCCACACTTCAGACTCATTTCTTACCCCAGAAAAACAGGGTGCCAGTGTAATGCCCCCTTGCGTGCCTCGCCGTGGCTCGTCACGGGGCTTGTCACTGCCCCGGCGCCGGCTCTGGCCGGCGACGCACGTACGGCGCTGCCCCCAGCGGTGTCTGACTTTCCTTGGGAGCGGCCCAGCGGAAAATTGCCGTCGCGATCATTGTCTTAGTCAAACACGTAATTGCCCTGCACCGGCTGGCCGACTTTGAGTATCTGGCCGTCGCCTTCGACCACGATGGCGTTCATGCCAAAGGTCACCGCGCCGCCTACACGGGCGTCCTGGCGGTAAGTCTGCAGCATGTCGCCCACCACCGGGCTGCTCTCGGCGGTGCGCGGGTCGATGTTGGGGATGGGGCAGCGTGGGCAGGGTTTGACCGGCCGCAGCAGGGCGGCCCCGTCAACAGTCGTTATGTGCAGCGCGTCGATACGGTCTTCGTCGTGTTCCTCGATGCCGGACAACACGATGTTGGGGCGAAAACGCTCCATGGTCACCGCCTGCCGGCCCTGGACCTGCAGGCGCCGGTTCAGGCCGTCCAGCGACGCCGTGCTGGTGACCAATACCGGAAAGCCGTCGGCAAATTGGTTCGGAGCTTCCACGCCTTTGGTCCACTTCAGGCTGGACAGGCGCCGATGCTCAGGATCAAAACGCACCAGGCGGTAGGGCTGCGAACCTGCGCCGGAGCTTGCAGGTGCCAGGAAGTCGCTGAACCACTGTGCCGCCAGGTCGCCCATGTCAAAGGCGTTCACCACATCGTCCCAGACCTTCGCCTGCACGGCTTTCTCCACCACGTCGATCTGCAGGTGCAGGGCCAGCATGCCGGGTGCACGCAGCACCACCTCGTGCATCTTGAGGTGTGGCTTGATCAAGGCCATACGCGGCAGCTCGCGCTGGGACACAAACTCGCCGTTCGTATCCACCAGCATCCAGGCCCGGTCCAGGTCCAGCCCGGTTTCGGTGAGCACCGCCTCCTGCAGTTCCACGCCGGCGCAGGATTTGAGCGGGTACACAAACAGGCGCGATATGGCAGCCTGCACGTCAAAAATTGGGGCGGTGGCTTGGCTCAAGGGTAGGCAATCCGGTAAAAGATGTTGTAAGGCTCGCGTCGAGCCCGATTTTGCACTGCCTTCTACAATCGCAGGCATGGCGAGACCCCTGGATGTGTGTATTCGTGGCGGCGGTATTGTCGGCCACACGCTGGCGATGCTGCTTGCACGCGAGCGGCTGCGGGTTGGCCTGGTGGCGCATGCCTTGCCGCTTGCCTTGCCGCTTGCGGGCCCGCAGATTGACGTGCGGGCCTATGCACTGAACCAGCGCTCGCGCGAGCTGTTGGAGAGTTTGCGCTGCTGGCCCGGCGCGGCCCACGTCACGGCTATCAAGGCCATGCATATCAAAGAGGCCGGTGCTGCGGGCAGCGTTAACTTCTCGGCGGCACGCAGCGGTGTCGAGGCCCTGGCCTGGATCGTGGATGTGCCGGCCCTGGAGGCGCAACTGCTGGAGGCGGTGCGCTTCCAGCCCCAGGTCGAGTTGCTGGAGGCACCCCAAAACGCCACGCTGAGCGTGGTGTGCGAGGGCCGCTCCAGCACTTCGCGCGAATTGTTCGACGCTGAAATGGATGTCACCCCGTACGCCCAATGGGCCATTGCTGCGCGAGTGCACTGTGAATTCCCGCACGCCCAGGCGGCCCGGCAGTGGTTTACGCCCCAGGATGTCCTGGGTTTTTTGCCCCTGGATGGAGAACACGGGAACTCCATGGCCGTTGTGTGGTCTGTCGATGAAGCCCACAAGGCGGAACTGATGCAGGCCAGCGCGGAAGTATTCGCCGACAAGTTGCGGCTTGCGAGCGAAAACCAGTTCGGGCGGTTGCAGCTTGCCAGCGAACGCGCCGTCTGGCCCTTGCAGTTGTCGGTTGCCAGACGCTGGTGTGGTGTTACGGACGGTCAGGCCTGGGTGCTGGCCGGGGATGCGGCGCACAGCGTACACCCCCTGGCCGGGCAGGGGCTGAATCTGGGTCTGGCCGATGTGCAGGAGTTGGCCAGCCAGATCCATGGGCGCGACTATTGGCGCCCGTTGGACGATGAAAAGACCTTGCGGCGCTACGAGCGCGCGCGCAAGGCGGATGTGGCCATGATGGGTGCCGCGACCGACGGCCTGCAGCAGCTGTTTGCGCGCTCCGGGGCGGCTTGGCAAAGCGTGCGAAACTGGGGTATGAACGGGTTTGAACACAGCGGCTTGCTCAAGTTATGGGTGGCACGCCAGGCGATGGGCTTACAGGCGGTACACCGCGCCGGCGAGGCGCAAACTGATGTGACTGGACAATGATGAAACTGATCAAGACCTTGTTGACTGCTCTTATGCTGGCGCTTGCAGTGGGCGCATGGGCGCAGGAGGCGGTGATTCGCAAGAACCTGGCAGAGCGGATCCCGCAGATGAAAAACATCGACGAGATCAGCAAAAGCGCCATGCCTGGTCTGTACGAGGTGCGCATCAACGGCACCGATATCTTCTACTCCGACGCTGAAGGCAATTTCCTGATCCAGGGCAGCATGATAGACACCAGGCAGCGACGCAACCTGACCGACGAGCGCATCGAGAAGCTGTCTGCCATCGCTTTCGACCTGTTGCCCGTCAAGGACGCGTTCACCATCGTGCGCGGCAACGGCAAACGCAAGCTGGCGGTGTTTGAGGACCCCAACTGCGGCTACTGCAAACGCTTCGAGCGTGATCTGCAAAAGGTGGATAACGTCACCATCCACATGTTCTTGTACCCCATCCTAGGCGCCGATTCAGGCGAAAAGGCCAGGAACATCTGGTGCTCCAAAGACCCCGGCAAGACCTGGCAGGACTGGATGGTGCGTGAGCAGGCGATTGGTTCCGCCGCAACGGCGGCTTGTGATGTGGGCGCGCTTGCGCGTAACGTCGATTTCGGGCGCAAACACAAGATCAGCGGCACGCCCACGCTGCTGTTCGCCGACGGTTCGCGGGTACCGGGTGCCATTGGCGCCGCACAGGTAGAAAAATACCTCGCCGACGCCAGGTAGCATGGTGGCGGTCAGCTACCGGGTCGAAATCGCGGACCTGCACGCGCACCTGTTTCGTGTCACCGTCACTATCGCCAAACCGGCAGCGCGCCAGCGCCTGAGCTTGGCGGTATGGATTCCCGGCAGTTACCTGGTGCGGGAGTTCTCGAAGAATCTGCAGCACCTGCGCGCACGCCAGAACATGCGTGCGGTGGATGTGGTGCAACTCGACAAGAACACCTGGGAAGTTGCCAATACCGCGGCCAAGCCCCTGGTCCTGAGCTGCGAAATCTACGCGTTTGACAACTCGGTGCGCAGCGCCTGGCTGGATGCTAGCCGTGGTTTCTTCAATGGCACCAGCCTGTTCCTGCGGGTACACGGGCAGGAGCAGTTTCCCCATACGCTGGAGCTGGTGGCCGACAAGGCCGTGCGCGCCTGGCAGGTCGCCACCAGCCTCACGCCGGTCAAGACGACACCGCGCGGGTTTGGCGTGTACCGCGCCGCCAATTACGACGAGCTGGTCGACAGCCCGGTGGAGATGGGTACGTTCTGGAGCGGCGCGTTTGTGGCCTGTGGTGTGCGCCACCGGTTTGTGGTGGCCGGTGCCACGCCATCGTTCGATGGGCAGAAATTGCTGGCCGATACGCAGCGTATCTGCGAGGCGGCGATCCGTTTCTGGCATGGCACGCCTGGCCGCAAACGCCTGGCGCACAAGCCACCGCAGCAGGACTACGTGTTTATGCTCAACGCGGTGGACGACGGCTACGGCGGCCTCGAGCACCGCAATTGCACTGCGCTGATCTGCACGCGCAAGGACTTGCCGCGCCTGGCCACCACGGGGTCGCCGGTCACACGGCAACCCGAGGGCTACACCACCTTGCTGGGCCTGATCAGCCACGAGTATTTCCACACTTGGAACGTCAAGCGGCTGCGCCCGTCCGAGTTTGCCCGCTACGACTACGAGCAGGAAAACTACACCCGGCTGTTGTGGTTCTTTGAGGGGTTCACGAGTTATTACGATGACCTGCTGCTGCGCCGTGCCGGCCTGATTGACGACGCGGCTTACCTGAAGCTGCTCACCAAGTCCGTCAACCAGGTGTTGCAGACGCCCGGGCGCCTGGTGCAAACGGTGGCCCAGGCCAGCTTTGACGCCTGGGTCAAATACTACCGGCAGGACGAAAACACCCCCAATGCGACGGTGAGCTACTACACCAAGGGTGCTGCCGTGGCGCTTTGCCTGGACTTGAGCCTGCGTGCCAATGGCCAGACCACGCTGGATGCGGTAATGCGTGCCTTGTGGCAGCGCTGCAAGGGCGGGCCCATGACCGAAGGCGATCTGGACCGCGTATTGCTCGATCTCTCCGGACGCGTTTGGGACACCGAGATCGCCAGTTGGGTGCACAGCACCCAGGAGCTGCCGCTCAAGGAATTGCTGGAGCGGCACGGTGTGGGGGTGCTTGAAGAGCCGGCGCAAACGGCACAGGCGCTGGGGCTGCGGGTGGCGGAGTCCGGCGGCATACAGATCAAGGCGGTATTGCGCGGTGGGGCGGCCGAGTTGGCCGGGTTTGCCGCGGGCGATGAATGGCTGGGGGTCGAGGGAGGTGCCAGGCGGGCGGGCGCGGGTTGGCGGCTGATGCGGCTCGATGACCTGGCGCTGTATGCGACGCCTGGTAGCCGGGTCACCGCGCTGCTTGCCAGGGACCGCCGCCTGCTACGGCTGCAACTGGTACTGCCCACGGCGGTGACCACCTGGCGCCTGGTAGCGCGCGACAGCAAGCTTCTAAGCGCCTGGCTGGCAAGCTGAGTTCGCCGGCCGTGGCCGCGCCAGCCCGGTGACGAATTACCGTAGGATGGGCGGCTGATAAACAAGCAACCGGAGTTTTTAATGGCTTACGAACTGATCAATGTGCGCACCGAGGCCGAGCGGGTTGGCGTGGTAACACTGAACCGCCCCAAACAGCTCAATGCACTGAACGACCAACTGATGGATGAACTGGGCGCGGCCCTCAAAGGCTTTGATGCGGACGCCGCCATCGGCTGCATGGTAATCACCGGCAGCGAAAAGGCCTTTGCGGCGGGGGCCGACATCGGAGCCATGGCCAGCTACAGCTTTGCCGATGTCTACAAGGGCGACTACATCACCCGCAACTGGGAGCAGATGCGGCAGGTTCGCAAACCCGTGATTGCGGCCGTCAGCGGCTTTGCGCTGGGCGGTGGTTGCGAGCTGGCCATGATGTGCGACTTCATCATCGCGGCCGACAACTCGCGTTTCGGCCAGCCCGAGATCAAGCTCGGCATCATCCCCGGCGCCGGCGGCACCCAGCGCCTGCCGCGTGCCGTGGGCAAAGCCAAGGCCATGGACATGGCGCTGACCGGCCGCATGATGGACGCCCAGGAGGCTGAACGTGCCGGCCTGGTGAGCCGCGTGGTGCCGCTGGACAAGCTGATGGACGAGGCGCTGGCAGCCGCGCTGTTGATCAGCGACTATTCGCAACTGGCCGTAATGGCGGCCAAGGAGTCGGTGAACCGGGCCTTTGAAGGCGGTCTGAACGACGGCATCATGTTCGAGCGCCGTCTGTTCCACGCGTTGTTCGCTACCGCCGACCAGAAGGAAGGTATGGATGCCTTTGTCAACAAGCGCAAGGCGGTGTTCAAACACGCCTAATTCCGGCCTTTGGGGCCGGCGAAATTAGCGCGCCGGCACTGGTTATAATTGCCGGCTCGACCGCGCTGGCAAGGCGTGTCGAAGTCGAGAAAATGGCGCTTTAGCTCAGTCGGTTAGAGCGATGGAATCATAATCCACAGGTCCGCGGTTCGAATCCGTGAAGCGCCACCAAATCCCCCGTAAAGCCTAGAAAGCCTGCTACTTAATTGCTAGCAGGTTTTATGGTTCCCGGACACATGGGTCGCTGGCGGGACGCCGCCAAATATGCGTCGACGCGTTTGGCGCCCGTGCCCTGGCCTGTTCCTGGCCCGCCGATCAGCGTCAAGGCCGTCCATCGGACGTGCAATGCAGGAAGACTGATCCACGCACCATGCCACCAATCGGCTACGCCTGCCAAAGCCTGCCCTGGTGAGGTTTTTCGCGACACTTGCGTCAACGGCCGCGTGCA
>JANLPN010000588.1:0-6985 GCA_031367285.1 Betaproteobacteria bacterium
GGCAAAACAGCCGCCGAGAGCCAGGCCATTGCCATGGAGCAACTGGCCCGCGTAGGCCTGGCCGGTTTCGAGGGCAAGTACCCGTGGCAACTCTCGGGCGGCATGCAGCAGCGCGTGTCGATTGCGCGCGCCTTGTCGTTCGAGCCGCGTATCCTGATGATGGACGAACCCTTTGGCGCGCTGGACGAAATTACGCGTGACCGGCTCAACGAGCAGTTGCAGCAGCTCTGGCAACGCGAGCGCCGTACCGTGGTGTTTGTAACGCACTCGATCGCCGAGGCAGTGTATTTGTCCAGCCGTATCGTGGTGATGTCGCCGCGCCCGGGGCGTATCGTCAAGGTCATAGACTCCACCCTGCCCGACGAACGCCATCTGGGCCTGCGCGACTCGGCCGAGTTTGTGGCGTTGGCGCATGCCGTGCGGGAAGCACTTGCCGATGGCCACCACGAATAAGCCAGCCGATTCGTTCACGGTCCGGGTGCAGCAGCAGGTGCTGCCAGTCATCGTGATCCTTGCCTGCGTGTTGCTGCTGTGGTATGGCCTTACCGTGGCGCTCAATGCAGCGGGTGCCATCGAACGCGTACTGGACCCCAAGGGCGCATGGACCTGGCAGGATCTGGTGGGCGCCACCATGGCGATGGGGCGCCCGGTATTGCCGGCGCCGCACCAGGTGGCCGCGGACCTGTGGTCCAGCCTGACCGGCTGGCCGCTGGACTCGCCGCGCAACCTGCTGTTCCATGTGGCCGTGACGGCCCAATCCACGCTGGTGGGTTTTGCCATGGGCACGGTGCTCGGGCTCGTGCTGTCGGTCTGCATTGTGCATTCGCGCACGCTGGACCGCGCCCTGCTGCCGTGGATCGTGGCGTCGCAATCGGTGCCGGTGCTGGCCATTGCACCCATCGTGCTGGTTATCCTGGGCAGCATGGGTTTTGCGGGCGTGGCACCCAAGGCCGTGATTGCCATGTACCTGTGTTTCTTTCCGGTCACCGTGGCCATGGTGCAGGGCCTGCGTTCGCCGCAGGTGATAGAGACGGAAATGCTGCACACCTACGCAGCATCCAAATGGCAGGCCCTATGGATGCTGCGCCTGCCGGCCGCCCTGCCCTTTTTGTTCCCGGCGTTGCGGGTAGGCATCGCGGCCGGGCTCGTGGGCGCCATGGTGGCCGAACTGCCCACCGGTGCACAGGCCGGCCTGGGTGCGCGTTTGCTCACGGGCTCCTACTACGGCCAGACGGTGCAGATCTGGTCCGCGCTGGTCATGTCGGCACTGCTGGGACTGGTGCTGACCGCCATCATGGCCGGCATTGAAACACTGGCCTTGCGTAACCGGAGACAAGCATGACCGCTATTGCATCGGGCGCCGGCAAGCCGACTCCGGCCTCCACCGCCGTGTTGATTGCCGCCTCGCTTTTGGCGGCTGCACTCTTTCTGCTGTCGCCGCTGGCGTCGGGCGAGACACCTGCCGAAGCCCCCTTCTGGCTCGCCACCGCCGCATTGGTCGCCCTTGCCATGACCGGACTGCGGCGCCTTGCGGCACTGGACGGCCACCGTGCCTACGCCTCGCTAACCGCAGCTTTGTTTGGTGTGTGGATCGTCTACTTCTGGCAGTTGTTGACCGTGGCACTGGAAGTACCCCGCGTGTTGCTGCCGGCCCCGTGGCTGATCGTGCAGTCGCTGTTGGGCCATCTGCCCACACTGGGCGGAGACTTTGTACAAACCGTGGTCAAGGCGGTGTTCATAGGCTGGGCACTCGGGTCCGCCCTGGGTTTTGGCGTGGCCATAGCCATTGACCGCCTGCCCTTTTTGCAGCGCGGCCTGTTGCCCATTGCTTCCCTGACCAGCACGATACCGCTGGTGGGCGTGGCGCCTATCGCCGTGATGTGGTTTGGTTTCGAATGGCCTTCCAAGGCAGCGGTGGTGGTGCTCATGACGTTTTTCCCCATGCTGGTGTCCACGCTGGCCGGCCTGCAGGCCTCCACCCGGCTGGAACGCGAACTGATGCACAGCTACGCCGCGGGTTACGGCCGCACCCTCTGGTCGCTGCGCCTGCCGGTGGCGCTGCCATTCATGTTTGCCGCGCTCAAGGTCAATGCCACGCTGGCCCTGATAGGCGCCATCGTGGCCGAGTTTTTTGGCTCGCCCACCTCGGGCCTGGGCTTTCGCATATCGACCGAAGCCACCAAGATGAACATGACCCTGGTCTGGGCGGCCGTGGTGGTAGCTGCGGTGACCGGCTCGGTGGCCTATGCGCTGCTGGTGGCGCTGGAGCGCCGCGCTGCTTTCTGGCACCCGTCCGTACGAGGAAAGAAATAGGCGATCATGGCTTGCACGGTTTTGCCCGATGACTGCACGTTATTACCAGTTGAAGTTTCCCCGGCCCTGGTTTACGCTTTCCAAGCGGACCATTTTTTGTAGTTTTCCAACCCCAGGAGTATTTATGACGAGACCTTCCCTATTGACCAAGACCCTGCTGGCGGCCCTTGTCGCCGCGAGCGGCTTTGCCGCCTATGCGCAGGAGAAGGTCACGGTGCAGCTCAAATGGCTGCCGCAGGCCCAGTTTGCCGGCTACTACGTGGCACAGGCCAAGGGCTACTACAAGGCCGAAGGCCTGGACGTGACCATCAAGCCCGGTGGCCCCGACATCTCGCCGGTGCAGGTTATTGCCGGCAAAGGCGCCGACGTGGTGGTCAACTGGATGCCCGATGCGCTGGCGGCACGCGAGGCCGGTGTACCGCTGGTCAATATCGCCCAGGTGTTCAACCGCTCCGGTCTGATGCTCACCTGCAAGAAGGCCAGCGGCGTCACCAAGCCCGCCGACTTCAAGGGCAAGACCCTGGGCGTCTGGTTCGGCGGCAACGAATACCCCTTCCTCAACTGGATGGCCAAGCTCAAGCTCAAGCCCGACACCGACATCAAGGTGCTCAAGCAGGGCTTTAACGTAGACCCGCTGTTGCAGAACCAGGCCGCGTGTATCTCGACCATGATCTACAACGAGTACTGGCAGGTGGTGGATGCGGGCGTCAAGGAAAGCGACCTGGTCACCTTCTTCTACGAAGACCAGGGCGTGGCCTCGCTGGAAGACGGCCTGTATGTGCTGGAGTCCAGCCTCAAGGACCCGGCCTTCGTCAAACGCATGGGCAAGTTCCTCAAGGCCACCTTCAAGGGCTGGAACGACGCGGTCAAGAACCCGGGCGAAGCAGCCCAGATCGTGGTCAAAGCCGACACCTCGGGCAGCGCGTCCGAGAAGGTGCAGAAACGCCAGATGGAAAACGTGGCCAAACTCATCACCACGGCCAACTCGCCCAAGATGGGTTACCTGGAGCCGGCCGCTTTCGAGCGCACTGTCAAAGTGCTGCTGGCCGGCGGCGAATCACCCGTGATCAAGAAGGACCCGGGCAAGGCAGCGTATTCCCACGCGGTGTGGGAAGCGGCCAAGTAAGCGGGAGCTGGGCAGCAATAGCCTGACGCCCGCAAGGTGTCTGGCACTGAGCAAGAGGCCCTGGCCGCAATAGCGGCTAGGGCCTTTTTTATTTCGCAGGGTTCTTGCTGGCGTTCAGTGTCCGCTCAAGAATGAGTCGGTCGAGGCCGGTCCTTGTCGCGCGAAGCAGCAGCTTGATGTCCTCAACACTTGCGGGCCGGGCAGTGCCTTGGGCTTCATCCGTCATGGGATAGATCCCAATGGCAAGTACAAGGTCATGGTTGAATCGGCGCATGGCACGAAGCCATAGTGGCTGTAGAAAGCGGCGGCCTTGTCGTCCTTGGCGTCCACGATCAACGCATACGCGGCAACGTGCTTGCGCGCTTGCAGGCAACGATCAACGGCGCAGGCGATCAGCAGCTTGCCAAACCCCTGTCCCTGACGGTCGGCGCGACACGCAAGCCGCCCCATGCGAAAACAGGGCACCGGGTAACGGGGGAGCTTTCTTCGGTCCGCCTCGCGCAATTCAGCACTGTCCACCTCGGCAGCGCTGAGGGTGTAGTAACCCAGCACCAGACTCGGTGCCAGACTGTCAACGAGCACGAATACAGTGCTGATGCCACGTCGCCGATGCTGGCCTGCGAGGCGATGCAGATACTCGTCAAGCTCCGCAACGCCACAGCTAAAACCCGCACGGTCATGGCTGTCGGGATCGAGCGGCCGCTCTTCAAGCACGTCGAACGGCTACTTTTGCGTCCGCCAATGCGGACTTGAGGGCGCGGTTCGGCTTGAACGCGCCGTCCAGCGCCTTGCTGAACGCCGCGAAATCGCGCTTTGAGAGCGTAACGCGCGATTCCCGATCCAACAATGCAAGTGCCTTCTCCTTGGCGGCGGCACGCACAAAACCGGCCATCGTCGAGCCCATCAAGGCGGCGGCACGGGCTACGATGTCCTTGTCCGTGGCGTCCATGGTCAGATCAAATCGGGCTCGGGCCGTCATGGCGATTCCTTTGCAAATTTATACGGGATTTTACCGTAACAAGTCCGCTGCGGAGACTGCCACCCTGCCCGACGGCGGCAGCCGCAAAGCCAGCCGGCGCGCCGGCTGGCCCCTTCAGCGCACCGGCCCCAGCAGCGCACGCTGGCGCAGCGCATTCTTGATCTGATTGAGGTCGGCCGTCGATGCGCCGGGCTGCTCGGCACCTGGAGCAACGCAGCTGAAATTTGCCGCCACGTTCACGTCACCCGCGCCGTTATAACGTGCCTGTTTGGGGTACACACAGACCGGGCGCTGGCGCGCGACTGCGCCGTCTTTTAGCGTCGTGGCAACGATGGCCTCAGGTGCCACGCCTTGTTCGACCCAGCGCGCGACCGCCAGTACGGCATCGTGGTTCGCATCCCTGAATGCAGGCAGCGGATCTCCCGTGCCACCGCCAATCATCGACGGCCCGGATCCGCCACCGCAGTGCGCCACATTGGGCAGCATGAAGAGCCGGTGGTAGTTCTGCACCACGGGTGCCTGCGACTGTGCCGCGGCGGCCACGTCGGCCGCCGAGAGGTTCTCGACGGCCTGGTCGAATGCCGCCGGCGAAAGGCCCCTCAGGCGTTCGAACTGGGCCAGCGCATGCACATAGTTGGGCGAGGTGTGCGGAGCGACCACGGCATCAAACCAGCCGTGGTACTGGATCAGCTTGCCGCCGCGTGCCTTGAACCGCGTCAGGTCCGGGCTGGGCGCAACCATGAAGGGCGACACCGCCTCCTTGATGTAGTCGTACTCGGTGGCTACGTCCAGCTCGCGCGGCGTGAATGGCGGCGTGCGCGCGCCGTAGACGAAATGCCCGATGAAGACACCATAACCGCCGGCATCGGCAAACGCCGGAATCCAGTCGGCCTCGGACCCTACCACGGGGCCGTTCCAGCGTTGCCCGCCGTCGGCCGCGGGTATGCCCCGGTAGACGGCACGCGCGGCGCGCAACTGCCCAGCAGTCAGGCAATCGGCGGTCTCACCCGCAGTGCACTGCAGCACGGCCGGGTCGAAGGTGCAGGCGCGCGGGTTGGTGATCTGCCCGTCGGCCAGTCCGTCTTGCGCGTCGCAGGCGGCGTGCGCGCGGGCAGCCATCATGGCGCGTTTCTCGGCGGACAGGACCGGTGGCTGGCCGAACACCGGCACCTGGCTGTGGCCGGTCCATACCAGCGACAGCAGCGTGTCGCCATAAAACTGGGAAGGCGCGCCGGCCACGATGCCGTCGAACAGGTCGGGGTAACGCTGCGCCATCATCATGGCTTGCCGGCCACCATTGGAGCAGCCCTCGAAATACGCGTGCGCGGCAGGTTTGCCGTAGAACGCGTGGGTGACTGCCTTGGCCGCGGTGGTGACGAAGTAGTGGGCGCGGTAACCCCAGTCCTTGACCTTTTCAGGGTGGCCCAGGGTCCAGTCGGGCGACTCGCCGCCGGTATGGCCCATGTCGCTGCCGGCCACCACAAAACCCGCGGCCAAATCCTGGGCCATGCGCGCGATCGGCGTAGCACCCGCGTAACCACCGGTACCGTCGGTCTTGAGCCGGCCGGTCCATGCGCCGGCCGTGGCAGGCAGCCAGACCTCGAAGTTGATCAGCGAATCGGTCGAGGGTCTGGCCACGCCCTGCACGCGGCAAAAGGGCACGGCCACCGTGGTTGTGCCTATGGTGTCGGCGGCGGCGACCGGCGTGGCGGCGGTGATCGTGGCCATGTCGGAGGCCACACCGAGCAGCGCCGAGCAGTCGCCGGGTTTTATCGCCATGGCCTGGGGCTGCACCGCCGGGCCACCGGTGCAGGCGGCCAGCGCGACGATGACGGCTCCTGTCGCGGCCGCGCGAAGTGTGTACTGCTTTGGAACTCCTGCGCGATCTCGGGGGCCCGTACTGGATATCGGTCGTTGCATGGTGTCTCCTCGTGGAATGGTTATGGATACGGTGGTGGGAACGTAACACCCCCACTTCCACCGCAGGTTACATTGTCGGCTCAAGATGCCCGATCCCACCGCTCTGGAGTGCTAGAAATGCTCGATCTCCTGGTCACCAACGCCACCCTGCCCGACGACCGCACCGGCATGTCGGTCGCAGTCCAGGACGGCCGCATCATCGAAGTGACCCCCGGCCTGACCGCCCCAGCCCATGAAACCCTGGATGCCCATGGCCTGCTGCTGAGCCCACCCTTTGTGGATGCCCATTTTCACATGGACGCTACGCTGAGCTACGGCAAACCGCGCGTAAACCAGAGCGGCACCCTGCTGGAAGGCATCGCGCTGTGGGGCGAACTGAAACCCCAGCTCACGCAGGACGCCGTGGTCGAACGCGCGCTGGCCTATTGCGACTGGGCGGTGGCGCGCGGCCTGCTCGCTATCCGTTCGCACGTGGACACCAGCGACCCGAGCATGCTGGCCGTGGAAGCGCTGCTGGAGGTCAAGCGCCGCGTGGCGCCCTACATCGAGCTGCAGCTTGTCGCTTTCCCGCAGGACGGCGTGTTGCGCACGCCCGGCGGCGTGCGGAACATCGAGCGCGCGCTCGACCTGGGCGTGGACGTGGTGGG
>JANLPN010000593.1:0-7333 GCA_031367285.1 Betaproteobacteria bacterium
CGCCTAAACAGGCTGCACTTGCTGCTCGACTTTTCCGTGGAGGAGCACGCCGTGGCGCCGCACCAGTTCTCTTAAAGGATGCGGCAGGTCTTGCGCGTTGCTCAGGTCCACCCGCCACGGAAGACTGCTTTCTTCCAGGTCGGCGCGCAGGTGTGCCATGGCAATATCGTCGCAAGGGCGCAGGCCCCACAGGGCGATGTCCAGGTCTGAATAAGGTTTGGGCACTCCCCGGCGCGGCCACCCCCTCACACGTGAGCCAAAAGCCATCGCCGTGCAGTGCGGCAAGCGCTGCCGGATCAAGCCGAGCACCAGCCCGCTGTGGGCCTCGGACAGGTCAAGCATCGGCGGCCCCGAGCACCTGCAACCGGGCCAGAAGGCCAGCCGCCTGCACGGCAAACGATGGGATCACCGCCGCCACTTCGGCCGCCTTGGCAGCGTTGTAGGTGTGCGAGGTGATGTTGCGCTTGTCCCGGTACACCATCCACGCGTCCGCATCCCGCAGCAGCCCGCGCTCCGCCCCGCTGCGCACCAGGTCACGAAAGTTCATGGCATCCACGCTGTGGGCATCGGGCAAGTCAAGCTCAAGCCGGCGTTTGAGCATTTTCCAGCTCAACTCGAAGGTGTACTCGAAGCGCTGAATACAGGCATCACGCAATTCTTCGTCTTGCCCTTGCGAGGCGTCCCATCGCGCTATGGCGCGCTGCAGAGACGCCAATGCGAGTCCGAATGAAGTCAAATCCAGTGCGGGCGGGCTTGGTGTCATTGCGGAAAGAGGCTCGGCGTGGCATCCATCGAGTCATTCTAAGGCGGTGTACCGCACGCAGCGGCACTTGCGCACACGAGATGCAATCACCGCGCGGTGAGTCTCACGTCGCGTTCATCCAGCTGCGGACATGGCCAACAAAACTCTTGACTTCTGCGGCAGCCAGAATCGATACGCCGTATTGCTTTGCTCGGTCGGCAACGAGGGGATCAACCGGCCGCGCAGACAATAGCAGGCTGTTGGCCATGGAGCCACCGACCTGTTTCGAAAGCTGGGCGAGCTTATAGATGTAGTCGGCATCTTTGGCCGGGTCCCGGCCAAAGCGCAAAGTCTTGCATTCCACCACCAGCAGCCGGTTGTGATGGGCAAGCACCGCATCAAGTTCGTTTTCCGCGTCTGACCCGATGGGTTTGACGACCAGGTTGACTGCGGAGTCGAAAGGCTTCAGCCCCCGTAGCTTTAGCCAGACAAACTCCTCCAGCCAGCCGCCGCCAAAATAAACAGCACTGTCTTCACTTGCAAAAACGATCTCGGCGTCGTCATCCCAGTGCAGCAAGTTGAGTTTGCGGGCTTGAGCCAGAATTTCGGCGTTGCGTCCACCGGGGGTAAACATCAAGCTCTGTGATGGCCGAAACGGTTTACCGTGCTCCTTGTCGGGCATGGCATGTTGCGCCAGCCTGTTCAGTTCGCCAAAAAATTTGGCCAGCTTGTCCGACTCCTCCCCCAGTCTGCGCGTCAATGCCCCGCGTGCGTCTGCATCCACTTGCCAATGCCCGTCACGGTCTGCGGACCTTACTCTGCTGTAACCCTGCACGAGCAAAAAGTCGTCCACTTTCAGGACATCCGTCATCGGGTCTATGGCGGGTGCTGGCTTAAGCCAATCGAGACGCTGATGGCGGGTCTCGGCGTAGAGCAGGTGCAAATCATCTGCAATCTCCGCCATCTCCTTGGCCATCGCGAGTGTCATCAGCTTGTGGCCACCCGTTGCGTTGAAGATGACTGAGCCCTCTCCAAATTCCGTGCTGATCGTCGCGGCGCTGGACGCGATTGAATCGGGAGAACTGTCGTCAAACGGTGTGCGCTGCACCTGGATACCGTGGGACTCCAGAACGCGCTTGAGGTTTGACGCGCTGGCCTTCATGTCGGGCGTTTCCAGGATCACCACCTTCGACGCTTTCAATTGCAGCGCAGGGATAAGGTTGGCCAGATTCTGGCCCGTGGCGATGCACAAATGCAGAGAAGGTCTTGGTGTCATGGATATTTCTGCCGGGCGTGCAGCACATGAACGACTTCGATCCGATCCGCGCCCACGCGGTACACCACGACGTAGTTGGGGTGGGCCACCACCTCCCGAGTCCCGGGGACTCGGCCGGCTCGGAAAAGGTAGGGATGCTCAGCGACCGGTACTACAGACTCCTCGATCACCGCCTTGAGCCGTCGAGCGGCTATCGGATTGCGCTCGGCAATGTGGCGAATGATGCCCTCAAGGCTGTCGCGCGCCCTGGCGCGCCAGACAATAGGCAACATGCCTCAAGCAGGCTTCGTCAACAAACGCTGCTCGGCCTCAGCAATGATCCGGTCCATATCCGCCATGACCTGATCATGGGGAATACAAGGATCGGGATCATCCAGGCTGGCCTGAACCTGAGCCCGAAACCATAGATCGTGCTCCGCAGCCTCGTCCAGCGAGGCAAACTCGGATTCAATGGGGGATAAGGCAGCGTTCATTGCTTCATTCTACGATCCCGCCGCTGGGCGGTGAAGCGGTTTCTCGACCCGGTACTCTTCCAGCCGCGCTCCCAGCCGCTCCAGCTGGTCGGCACTCAACTCCTTGCCGCGAAGCTCCGCCGGCACTACCAGCGAAAGGTTGAGGTAACGCGCACCGCGTTGGCACACTAGAGCCGCCAGGTTCACCGGCAAGCTGCCGATGACGGTGTCGCCACGTTGCACTTCGGCCGGGTCCAGGTGGGTGGCAAAACGGTCAATCTGCAGGCCTTTGCGCGCGGCCCATTCCAGCGCACCGGGGTGGCGGCTGACGAACCAGGTGGTCACAGGGTTGCCTCAAGTGTGTAGCCGCCCATGCCCATGGTGGCGTTCTTGCCTACGTGCAACCATTGGCCCAGCCACAACCAGGGCCACAGCGCCTCCAGCGTCCTTGTGCTGCCGCGCAAGGTCCAGCGGCCAATCACGCCACCCAGCGTCATCTCCTGGTGCTGGCGCGATGAGTAACGCGTCCAGTCGTGCCAATGCAGGTCACGGTCGTCTTGCAGTGTTTCCGCTAGCTGCGCCAAAGCCGGCACCTTTGCACCCCACTCCGTCTGGCCGGCGTGGAATTCCATGACCAGTGCCACTCGCCGCGCCAGCGCCGCCACGAGCGCGCGTGGCGTAAGGTTGTTGGGGCGCAAAGGGTGGCCCTGGTGTTGCAGGCGCAATGGGGTGTGGAGGTGCAAGCTGAGGCCCGACAGCGGCAACCGGTCGACAGCAATGAGTGCGGACTGGGCCGATGGCTGGCCGGTGCCCCACTGCGGCACCGAGACCGTGGCCGGGTGCTCCAGCAGCGTGGGAGCACCGGCGTCCCAGATGCGGTGGGCCACGCCGTGGTCGTCGATCCATTCCACGGCCTGCAGGTCGGCCGCTGCACGTTCCCTTGTCAGCCCCTGGGCCAGCGCGCGCTGCCAGGCAAACACGATCAGCGGCAGTTGCGTGATGGCCTGCCCCGCCAGCACCATGTGAAAGGCCAGCACATTACCCGCGCACAGGTCGGCAGGCGCCAGATCCGGCGTGGCCAGCGGGGGCTCCATCACGTATGCGTTGGGTATGTTGCTGAACTTTTGCAGCGCGTGCTCAGGCGGCGGCGGGGCCTCGAAAATGCAGGTGTAGGGGCAGGTGTTCAACAATGGGCAGCCGCCGCAGGTTGGCTGGCGCGTCATACACGCCACCTGGCGCAAAGAAGCTCCGAACTGGCCACGCAGCAAGGAGCCCGCATAACCCGGCAGGCGCACGCTGGCGCGCATGGTGGCGGTGAAGCGGTAGCGGGCGATGGGGATTGCGGCCGGGAACGGCATTATGGCTGGCGGGCAGATGTCAACATTTGAAAGACCCGGTGGTCGGCCGCTTTGAGCATTTTTTCGCGCTCTTCGCTGGGCAAGAACGAATGTACAAAGGCTTGGCGCATGAGTGCGAGGCACTCCCACCGCGACAGGCCTCCTTCGGTCATACGCGCCGCCGCCAGGTATTCGCCGGCCAGCGTGGTCCGGGAGATGCCGGGGTTGTCGGTACACAGGGTCAGCGGCAGGCCACCGTTCAAGAATTGGCGCAGCGGGTAACGCGGTAAGCCTCTTGATGCAGGAAACGCGGGGTCGAAAAAACCCACGACTTCACGGTTTGAACTGGGGCACAGTTCAAGGCAAATACCCCGGTCGCGAAAACGCGCGGTCAGCTCCGGGTGCTCCGCCAGCGTGAGGCCGTGCCCAATGCGGTCTGCGTGCAGGTGGTAGGCGGCTTGCCAGATGTTTTCCGCGCTTTCACCTTCACCCGCATGGATGGTGATGGGCGTGCAGGCTTCAAAAGCCGCCAGAAAGCCGGGGGCCAGACTGGATGGGTCTTGCGTGCCTTCGTCGCCCGCCAGGTCCAGGCCCAGCAAAAAGCCAGGAAGACGCTTGCGCGCGGAGATGGCCTGTTGCACTACTGCCGGCAGGCTTTGGCGCTGGCGACGGTCCAGTATCCAGACAAAGGCGATGCGTGGCGCCTCGGGTTTCGCTTGGTCGCGCCCAGCTACACCCGTGCAAGCACCGGCGGCCTCAAGCGCGTTACGCAGATCCAGCAGGAAACCCGCTGGGTCACGCGGGCGGTATTTGTGCGGGCTGCCGCGCAGCTCCAGATAACTCAGGCCCTCCGCGCGCGCCTGGTCCGCGATGGCTTGGGCATAGGGCACGATGGCCGCAGCGTGGCCTAACAAAGCGGAGCCACTGAGTTCGCCCGGGCGCTCATAGGCGGCAAAACCATGCACGGAGGCTTTCAGTGCCACACGCGGTTCAGTGGTATCAAACAAGTTGTGCTGTAGCTGTTCGTCCGAGGCGTGCAGCAACAACGCGCTGGCATGTTCGCAACGGTGCGGGCCATTCATAGCCAGAGGCCAGTCCCAAGGCCATAGCGATCTTGTCAGCAACTCACGCACGCCCTGCATGCACAACTGGCGGCGGTCACGGTCCAGACTGGACCAGATGGCCTGGGCCACCTTGCGCTGGGCAGCCAGGCTGAGGCACCCGCCAATGTGGCGGTGCAAATCTGCCTTGGGCAGCGCCTGCAGCCAGCCGGCGTGGTCCTCCGTGAGCAGGGTGTCACGCAAACCGGCTATGCGCGCCGGCGGCAACCGGTACAGGCTGCGCCAGTTATCGAGGTGCTCGGTCTGCGCCACTTGCGCGAGGAAGTTCCCAAGCAGTTGGCTGCTTTCACGCTGGCGGCGTTGCAGCTCATGGTGAAGGCTGTTAGCAGGCGGCGAGACAGGCCACGAACAAGGCCGACCTGCTCCTGCCATGGGCAGCGGGAAGGCAGCGCTGGTGACGGTGCGGCCGTCCAACGGTATGTCCAGCAACTCGTTGCGCTGACCTGTGCCCGCCACAAGCGGGGTGATGGCTTGCGCCAACGCCGCAGGCAGCGGTGCTGCAAACAGAACGGGTTGTACCGCTTTTTCAGCATCGGTGCGGGCAAACAGCAATGCAGGTGCGGGCTCGGGGCTGACCACATGCAACCATGCGGCAGCACCAAACAAAGTACCGGCGCTCTGCAAATCAGCACTCATGGTTTTGCGGCCTCCCGCCAGCGACAGCACCAGCTGTCCACCGTGGGACTGTTCGCTGGCCAACAGGGTGACGCGCAGGGTGAGTTCACGAATGTGGTCGCACTCAGCCTGGCTTGCCAATTGATCGGTGCCGCCAGCGGTCCAAACGCGCAGGGGAATGGGCGCGCCCATACGGTGCCACCAGCCATGCAAGAGGGCCAGGCTCTTTTGGGTTTGCGAGCCCTCGGTGGTGCATATCCAAAGCTCGTCAGGCGCCCGCAAACCGTGCTCGGCACGCACGGCATCCAGCGCGGCGCGGTGGGGGTGGTGGGCGTATAGGTCCAGCGTGTCAGGGGCCAGCCAGCCAAAGACTTCGGCCACCACAGCCCAGCTTGCACCCAGGGTGCAGAGCAGGATGTTGGTCATGGTTTTGGCTGCATCAGGAAACCAGGTACAGCGCCGCCAGTTGGCTCCATAGCTCGAAGCGCCGGTCAGTGGCAAGGGTGGCGAGCGCCAAAAAACCCAGGCCTTCAAGCTTTTCCCCGCTGCGGGGCTGGGGTGGCTCGCGCAGCGGCCATTGCGCGGTGTACAGCACGCCCAGATGGACGCGCCCCACCGGGGAAGTGCCTTCGTAAATCAGCCCGCGCAGTTGCAGCGTAGTGCGCACTTGGGACACCTCGGCGGGGGTGATTTTCAACTCTTCACCCAGCTCGCGCAGCAGCGCTGTTTGCAGGGTGTTGGCGGCATCGAATGGGCCTTGGGATGCGGAATCGGCATAGTCCACATGACCACCTACGCCACAACTGCAACGTCCGTCCAGCCGCACGTCGCCACCCCTGCGCTGGTAGCACCAGGCTTGTCCTTGATCGCTCCGCAGAATCAAATAGGCAATGGGTTGCAACAAGCTTTCGTCATACTCCACCTCACCACGCTCGCGCCAAACGGGCGTGCGCAAGAAGTCCAGATGAGCCACCGGCCAGCATGCCGATGGTGGCAGCGCGGGGGCGTGGGTGCGAGGGATCGTGAGGATCATGGGGCGCTATCACGCCACCGCGTCTTTAAAATCAAGACTACTTCGACCGGGCCTATCGGATAGTCTGGCGGCAAAGTCAGGCTGACGACTCGATTGGCCGGAACGACGGCAAATACGCTTTCGCCGTGGAAGGGGCCATTGGGGTAGAGCTGCTTATGCAGGCGCGCATCCGCATCCGCATCCGAAATGGCATCAGGGGCGACCATGGCTGGCATCAAGCAAAAAGGAGCCTGCTTCCGCGTGCCTGCGGCACGGCGCGGCCACTGGCCTGCGCGGTCTCGATCCACAGCGCCATGGCCTCTTTGACTTCAGCCAACGCCTGTTCATGCGAATCGCCATGGGCCATGCAGCCAGGCAGCTCCGGAACATCGGCAACGAAGGCTTGGTCTTCGTCGCTCCAGTAGATGATGATTTCAAAGTGGTTCATCGCTTGGCTTTGATGCGTTGACCTCCCAGCCGGGAATGTCGGGGTTGTTCCAGTGCTCGTCTTCCGGGTTATCCCAGACGTGCATCATGGAATCAATTTGCGCATTTTGCAGGTCTCGATGTTCGAGCAATTCCTGTTCAGTGTCTGGTGCGTTGTTTTCATCGGGCTTGGGCATCTGTGTAGTCATGGCAACAGCCCCTTCACAAACAACGTGTCTTGGTAGTCGTTGTCCTTTCCAGGGTTTTTCTTTTCGGATTTTTCCTTCCACTTTTTTCCGTCGATCATCAATTGTTTGACGTGCTGCGCAATCTCAACTTTGACTTCCTTTGC
>JANLPN010000117.1:0-6767 GCA_031367285.1 Betaproteobacteria bacterium
AAGCTGCTTGAGTTTTATGCGTTGAACGCGCCGGCGGTCGAGGCGGAGGCCGGGCCGGCCCCGACGACAGCACGCAAACCCAACCGCCGCAAGAATTCAGAAGGCTGACCAGTAGCGATCATGTCCCAACAATACCGATTCTGATCCATCAAGCCGATTGGCTGGGTGCGTGGGACGAGCCATGGAAGGAGGGGCGATGACATTGCGCATCGTGGCCGGTGCTTTCGGCGACGCCAAGCGGCGCTTCCGCAAACCGCGCGGGCATTGGGAAATGAAGTTCCTGATGGCTGCCTTGGAAGCCCAAAAAATCACCGTCCAAGCCAACGAGATGAAAGCCGCTGAGCATCACAAAAATGGAGCCGTCACGCCGCCGCTTTCAACAAGGATCGGGAAATTGTCCGCTTTGACCCTACTTATAATTATTCACCATGGCCCCAGGGAATGCGAAGACTTTTGTTCGGGTTAATGCCCACATCAACAAGGTTGGAGACGCGCCATGATGGCATCGGCCATGCGCGATGAAATCTGCCGCGTCGGACGCAGCCTGTTCAAGCGCGGCTATGTGCATGCCAGCGCCGGCAATATCAGCGTACGGCTCGATGCGGAGGAAGGCGGTGGTTTCTTGATCACACCGACCGATGCCTGCCTCGGTTTCTTGGAGCCGCAGCGACTGGCCCGGCTCGACGAAATCGGTGTGCAGACAAGCGGCGACAGGGCCAGCAAGACCATCATGCTGCACCAGCGCATCTACCAGGCCGCAGCGGCTGCCGGCGTTCCGGCTCGCTGCATCATCCACACTCACAGCAGCCATTGCGTGGCTTTGACGCTAGCAAAGCCGATGCAGTCCACAGTCCATGGCCGTGAACTGTTGCCGGCATTGACGCCTTATTTCGTCATGAAGGTCGGCCATGTGCCGGTGATGAACTATGCCCGCCCCGGCGATCCTGGCACTGCCGTCGAGGTTGAAAATGCCATTGCCCGCTACAGCCTGGCAGGTATCCCGCTGCGGGCCGTGATGCTGGAGCGGCTCGGCCCCAACGTCTGGCACGACTCGCCATCCGAAGCCATGGCGACTCTGGAGGAACTCGAAGAAACGGCGCGGCTCTGGCACCTCTGCAATGGAGCGGCCTCGCCCCTGACCGGACCCCAGCTCGACGTGCTGCGCGCCACATTCGGGGCTCGCTGGTGATTGAAGGCCACCGGCAGGCGCACCAGTTTCATGGCAGTTGGGCCAGAAAACAGCGTATTTGGTCCGCACACCAC
The DNA here is from genome assembly GCA_031367285.1 of Betaproteobacteria bacterium. Taxonomy (GTDB): domain Bacteria; phylum Pseudomonadota; class Gammaproteobacteria; order Burkholderiales; family Burkholderiaceae_C; genus CAISIP01. The sequence continues at coordinate 1,264 of JANLPN010000117.1, forward strand.
GCCGGTGCCTGCAACGGGAGAAGATGACCGACGCCAGGCATTACAAGATGGCGAGATCCGACGGCGGGCGCGCGGGCAAGGATTTCGACGCCGCAGGCGGGCGGACACAGCCGGTCTTCGCTACCCGAGAGCGTCAGCACGGGCATGCGCAGCGGCGACGGCTCGCCCAGCAGGCCAGGCCGTTCGGCCGCATAACGAAGCTGACGCCGGTAGCGCTCGGTTCCAATCCGCTCGGCCTGCGCTTGCAGGCTGTCAAGCAGCGCGTCGTCGTCCCGGAGGCCATAGTCCGGCGCGAGTTGTCGGCGCAGCAAAGCGGACATGCCACCTTGTTCAAGGGACGCCAGCTGCTGAGCGCGGATCAACGGGCCGCGCTGTCCGTCGGGCCGCAGATTCGATGCGAGGAGCACGAGCGCCGCGCAACGAATGGGCCAGCGCGCAGCCAGATGCAATACCGCGATACCACCCAGCGAATGCCCAATCCATGTGGTCGGCTGCGCCGCGAGTGTGGCCAGTCGGTCGATTTCAGCATCGAAAACTTCCTCGGCACCCAGTAGTTCCACCGTCACCGGCAGGCCGAGCGCCGCCACCAGCGGACGCAGGCTCGCCTCGTCCATGAGCGTGCCTGGCAATGCAATCAGTGCGGGCAGACTCTTCACGGGACCATGGAGCAAAGCGATGAAGTCGCGCACGCCGCATCTTCAATACTGATCGAAGTAGCCTGGTAGTAGCTCCCGATCAGGTGTAATCGTCAACGCTAGCGCCAGCAGCATGCGTGCCTTCTGTGGAGTGAGCGAATTTGCTGCTACTGTATCGAGCTCGCTGTCGTATCGGTGCCCAGTGACGGTGCCCCCGCCGACACGGCTAGCGCGCACGAACGCCACGCCCTGCGCGCGGGCACGGGCGGCGCCGCGTTTGGCGGCTTCGGAGAGGGTGCCGTTGCCGGTACCAGCGTAGACGATACCCTTCGCGCCCGCATTGATCGCGGCATCGATCAAGTATGACCCTGCGTTCTGGTATCCGTAAACGATGTCGACCTGGGGCAACGCCGCTATGCGCGCGACATCGAAGTCGGTGGCGATCGTGTGCTTGCGCAAAGGCTGCGAATGGAAATCGACATTGGCGCCAACCACCGTTCCAATACATCCATACTCCGGCGCCGCGAAAGCTCCGGTCGAAGTGGTGTGGGTCTTGACCATGTGACGCGCCGCGCCGATGCAATCGTTCAACACCAGTAGCACGCCTTTGCCGGCGGCGATTTGGGAAGCGGCCACCTTGATCGCGTTCAGCAGGTTGAGTGGGCCGTCCGCGCTCAGCGCTGTCGACGGGCGCATGGCTCCGACGAAGACGACGGGTTTGACGTTCTTGACCACCAAGTTGAGGAAGTAGGCGGTTTCTTCCATGGTGTCAGTACCGTGGGTAACTACGACGGCATCCACGTCGTTCGACGCCAACAGGTCATTGATTCGCAGAGCCAACCGCAGCAAGGTCGCGTTGTCGACTTCCTGGCTTGGCAGATTGACAGCCTGTTCGGCGCTGACCCGGGCGTACGCCCGCATCTCCAGTACAGCGGCAAGCACGGCTTCGATGCCATGCGTCAGCTCATAGTCGGTCGTGTTCGTCGTCGCGGTGGCAGCGGCGGCCATCGTGCCACCAGTGCCAAGGATGACGACGCGCGGCAAAGGAGAGGCCGTGGTGGTTGGCATGGCGTTTACACGAGCCAATCGGTCGGCGACTACGCCGCGGCCGCGGCAGGCGCCTGCCAACCGTTGCCGCCCTTGATGATCTGTGCGATGACCGAAATCTCGTCGAAGATACGGTACTCGCGGATGATCTTGCCGTTGCGAAGTTCGAAGTGCGACGAGCCGAGAATGTTGACCGGCGCGCAGTTAACACGACCATACACCGGTGCCCCGCCATAGGTACCGCGCATCAGCCAGATCACGCCGATGCGCATGCCCAGGTCCGCTGAGTCGTGCACCACCAGGTCGCGTACCTCCATGATGCCGTCCGGGAACGCCGCCAGCAGGCGCATGATCTCCATCTGGAAGTTGGCGATCTGCATCACGCGGCGCATGCGCACGGTCTGGCAGACGATTGTGTCGTCACAATAGTCTGCGACCTTGTCGAAATTGCGCCCATTCCAGACCTGTTCGAAATAGTCCACGATCATCTGGCATTCAGAGACATAGCGTTTAGGCCGCTCGCCGGAGATGCCACGCTCGACCGGATTCGTGATGCTTCCGGCAAACGGACCGGCATTTGTGTCCGCCTGCATCGTCGCGCCGAGTACCGGCGAACGCTCGGAGAGTTCGGCCGCGACGACGTAAGGGTCCATGCCAAGACCTTGCAATACGGCGAATTCATCGCGCACCACCCACTCCTCCACCACCTTGTTGTCGCGCACCAGGCAATGCGCCATGCTGCGGTTCACCCAGTCGCGGTGGGTCGCCGGGCCGTAGGTCCAGGGTCCGCTGTGGGTGGCATTGTTGAGCACACGGTGCGCGCTGATGAAGGCATTAGCGCCGCGCGATTCCCAGACCACATCGTCGTGCCCGCCGCCACGGTTCGGAAACGCCACCATGCGCTGGATCGAGTTGCCGATGACGTTCTTGAGGTCGTAGGTTTCGCCATAACAGGTGTGGACCTTTACCTCGGGTGCATAGTGGTCGTGAATCCGGCCGAGTCCGCGTTTGATCCAGATGCGGTCGGTCCAGCTGGTGATGTACTCGCGTGGGTCCCGATACGGCGCGTAAGTAGTGGGGGAAAGATCGGCAAGTTGGTCGGAAATGGACATGATTCAGTAATCGTAATTTGAGGTGCTTGAGACTGCCGGGCGCCCCGTTTTTCGGAATGCCGGCATGACGGATGATTCGATCAGCGCGCGGGCATCGGCCCTCGGCAGGACATTCGATTCCTCCAAAATGTCGATCAAAGCGCGGCCTTCGGCGACCGATTGGCGCACTATGGCGCTGATCTTGTGGTTGCCCAGACGGGGCACCATTGCAGTCGCCACTGCCATCGACTGCATTAAATTTCCTTCATTCGCAGCCCGATTGGCGGATATCCCAGAAACGTATTTTTCACGGAACAGCCGGATGCCATTGGTCAGCAACTGAATGGACTCGAAGACCCGGTCGGCCACGACGGGTTCAAAATGATTGATCTCCAATTGGCCGGCCAGTACCGCTTGCGCGACGCATATATCGTTACCGACGACGGCGAAACTCAGTTTCACCATGCAAATCGGCAGCACAGGATTGATCTTGCCCGGCATGATGGATGAGCCGGCCTGCACGGCTGGCAACACGATCTCGCCGATGCCGCCGACCGGACCCGACGACAGCAGGATCAGGTCGGGGGTCACTTTGGCGATCGCGGTGGCACAACTCCGCAGTTCGGCCGACACACGTGAAAAGGTGTCCATGTTCTGCATAGCGCCGAATGCATCATCGGGAGCAGAGAAGGCTGTGCCGGTCAGCGCCGCAAGATGTCGGTACACCGAAGTCCGGTAGCCGGGCGGCGCGCCGAAGCCGGTTCCGATTGCAGTCCCGCCAAGGGGCAGTACCAGCAGGCGCTCACGTATCGATTGCAAGGCCTGCGCCAGCCGCATCGCCAGAGCGGCATAACCGCCGAACACCTGCCCTAGGCGCATCGGCTGCGCGTCCTGCAGGGAAGTCCGGCCGAGGTGCAACACATCGTCGAACGCGGATGCCACGTAGTTCAGACCACCCCCTGTCCTGCGCGAACAGCTGGGTGACCACGTGCTCCGGGCGCGGCAAGCTGCCGACATGGGTGGTAAGGATACGATCGGGCATGCGGTCTCCGCAGGGTGAGGAAGTAGATGGATTCAGGCGCTCTTGTCGGGTCTTGCGCTTGAGGCTTGGTTGAATACGCGCCCGGCATGGATTTGCGCGAGTATCGCGATCTCGTCGATCACGCGCCATTCGCGCAGTACTTTGCCGTCACGCACTTCGAAATGGCTGGCCCCCAGTACATTGACTGGCATGCGGGTGATAGGTCCATAGGTGGGCACGCCACGGTAGGTGCCTCGCAACAGCCAGATCACGGCCACGCGCAGGCCGATCTCCGGGCCGTCTAGCACCGCGATGTCGCGCACCTCGACCTGGCCGTCGGGGAAACTCGCCAGCAGGTTGATCAATTCGATCTGGTACGGGTCGATGCCCTGCAGGCGCTTCATGCGGTTGTATTGGCACACGATCTGGGTGCTGTAGTACTTGCGCACCAGGTTGAACATGCGCTGGTTCCAAACCTCTTCGAAGATCGCCTTCACAAGGTCGCACTCCGCCGCGTGCCGCGCCGGCCGGAGGCCGGAGACGCCGCGCACGAAGGGATCGGCGATTCGCCCGGCAAAGGCGCCCTTGTTATTGCCCAGCGTCATGGCACTGCCGAGCACTGGGCTGCTGGTAGCCAACTCGGCGGCGATCTTGTAGGGGTCCAGACCCAGGTGTTCGAGCACGGCCCATTCGTCGCGCACGATCCATTCCTCGGTCACCTTGTTGTCCTGCACCAGGCAATGGGCGACAGTGCGCGACATCCAATCCCTGCCGGTGGGGGGCCCATAGTTCCAGAAGCCGGTGTGGGTGCCGGATTTGAACACCCGGTGCGAGCTGATGAAGCCGTTGGCGCCGCGCTGCTCCCAGATCACGTCCTCGCCCACGCCACCGCCGCCGTTCGGAAATGCGGCGAACTTCTGAAGCGAGTTCTGCATGACGTGTTCGTAGTCGTAGGTTTCGCCATACGCGGTGTGCACAATCACGTCGGCCGAATAATGGTCTCGCAGCCGGCCCAGGCCGCGGTCCACCCAGATTGCGTCGGTCCAGCTCAGGATGTAGTCGCGGGGATCGCGATACGGCGCGTAAGCGGTCGGGGAGAGATCGGCGAGTTGTGCGGCGATGGACATGATCTTTGGACAGCAAATTGGGGTGGTTGGGGCAGTCGGGTTACCGGTGATCTTTCAGAATGCCGGCGTGACGGAGGATGCAATCAGCGCACGGGCGTCAGCCCTGGACAGGACCTGGGATTCCTCCAGGATATCCACCAGCGGGCGACCTTCGGCTCCCGACCGGCGCACCAGCGCGCTGATCTTGTGGTAACCGAGTTGAGGCACCAGGGCGGTCGCCATCGCCATCGACCGCATTAGATTGCCTTCATTCGCAGCCCGATCGGCCGATATGCCGGCCACGCACTTGTCGCGGAACAGTCGGATGCCGTTGGTCAACAAATGGATCGATTCGAACACCCGGTCGGCCACGACAGGCTCGAAATGGTTGATTTCCAATTGGCCGGCCTGTACCGCCTGCGCGACGCATACATCGTTGCCAACGACGGCAAAGCTCAGTTGCACCATGGACATCGGCAGCACGGGGTTGACCTTGCCCGGCATGATGGATGAGCCGGCCTGCACGGCTGGCAACACGATCTCGCCGATGCCGCCAGTCGGCCCCGATGACAGCAGGATCAGGTCGGAAGCCACTTTGGCGATC
>JANLPN010000198.1:0-1900 GCA_031367285.1 Betaproteobacteria bacterium
CACCACCGAGGCACCCACGATGCCGCCTTGGCCAATGATGACAAGCTTGGCTCGTTCAGGGAATGAGGCCATTTACGCTAGCTCCTAAGGAAATTGGATGACACCTGGGGAGCGTGCTAAAAATGCGCATACCCACCCCGACAGACGACTGGACGATTGCGCCTGACGGCAAACGTCAAAGTGTATGCAGGCCCCGGCGGCGGGAGGCTCCAATTGCGACTGTCGCTTGTGGAATCGCGTCACGGGCCGGCGCTGCGGCGCCGCATGAAACAGGCCGGCCAGGTCAGTGGTATCTGCGGCCGACCACGTAGCTGACGCCGTCGTCGCCGTACAGCTCGGAATGTTCGCAGCCCTGGGCCATGGAGAAGACTTCACCGACGCGATAGATTGTCAGCTTCCCTCCCACGCCCAGCGTGACCTGGCCTGCCGTGACCAGCGCCTTGACCTCGAACGGATGGGTGTGCGCGTCCACCTGCTGTTTGGCCGGCAGCGTCTTGGTCAGGACTTCGTCGAAGCCTTCTTCGGTCAGTTGACTGGCGAATGTTTCGGGGTTCATGGAGTGGTCCTATCGTGAATTCACGACGCGTTCTTTTTCTTCTTCGCGCCCGACAACTGATCGACGCGCGCACGGCTCTTGTCCAGCTCTTTGGTCACCTTGCGGCGCTTCTTGATCTCGCGCCCGAGTTCGGCGGATACATCGGCCAGCGTTGCGGCCGATTCGACGAGCTTCTGCTCCAGTTCTTCCGTCTGCACGATGGCCTGGGCCACGTCACCCACCTGGACCTCGTCCGGAAGCTCCTGCGCCAGCACGGTACCGATCACCGCGGCGTGGTCGGACGCCCGCTCGATCTCCTCCTTCACCGCCTGCGTCTTTTTATGCGCCTCCTGAAGGTCGGCGGCTTTGTCTTGATGAGAAACAACCATGGATCAGGTCTCCGAACAATAGTGGAACAGCCGGGGGGTGGTCGGCCGCCCAATTGGCACTTTATCAGATCGATGTAAGTGACACGGGAGGCCGGCCGGGCCACCCTAAGCTCCCCGCATACCTTATAGGGCGAGCCGTTCCGATGGGCCGCCCGTTCTGCCTCGCCCGCTCAGTGCCGTCGTGCAAACGCAGCCATATGGAAGGCGGCATGTTCCGGGACGTAGCGGTGCCCCGGCGCAACCGGGCATGCCCTTCGCGCCAGGCAACCAGACTGCATGCAGGTTTGACCTTCGGCGCGGTGCAGGTGCGTGGCGCAAGCATCGACGTTGTACCCACTGGGTGTAAACGCCTCGACCGGGCAGGCGCTGAGGCAGGGCTGGCCATTGCAGTTCAGGCAGATGTCGGGATTGGTGAGCGTGGCATATCGGACAAGCCCACACGCGTCGTCAATCGGCAGGTCGGGCGAGGCCAGCGCAAACCGGTACGCATGCCATAGGCCGAAATCCGGGTGCATTTGCAGCATCAGCGGGCTGGTCTGTACCGGCGCGCTGCGTCGGGCCCATTGCTGGAACGGGACATACGGCGGGCCGTCGGAGGGGTAGATGGCGCTGCCGCCCAATTCGCTTGCCAGGGCGTTGCCAATGGACTTGGCCCAGCGGTCCATCGGGTCGGGCTGGCCATCGCCATAAAAAGGCGAAGACGAGAAAGCGCCCCAGCATTCGGAGCCGACCTGCCCCACCATCCATATGACCGCAACGCTCCGGCTTTGCGGCAGTGCCGGCAGCACGTCACCCGCCGCCGGCTCCCAGCCACCCAGCACGCGCAGGCCGTGTGCGGCAAGCGCCGACTCAAGCCTGGCGCGCGAGGCTGGGTTGCCGTGCATGCTGCGTGTCCCGGTGCGTGCGCGTCACGGGCGGGCCGGATGCCGTGGCCGTTACACGGGCTTCGAAAAACATGTCGCCGTCGATGTCGTTG
>JANLPN010000192.1:0-5623 GCA_031367285.1 Betaproteobacteria bacterium
ACGAGCCGCCCCAGGGTCAGGCGCACGCCTCGGTGCGGGCAACGGTTCTCCCACGCTTGGGCCACCCCTTGCGCGCTGCGCCAAAGCGCCAGTTCCTGACCGTGCACCAGCGCACCCACAATGTTCTCTTCGGTGCGCAATTCGTGCGCTGGTACGACAGGGTGCCACGTGGCGAGGGAGTTCATGCTGCCATTGTCCACACCCGCCGGGGCGGGCACATCGCCCTTTCGAAGGACGGCGTGCCGGGCTACAATAAAACAAATGTAAATTTAACAAACACTTGTTTGTATGACCGAACGTGAGCAGCAAATCCTGGCCATCCTGCGCAGCGAGCCCCTGATCGCGCAGCAGGTACTGGCACGGCGTCTCGGTATCAGCCGCCCCGCCGTGGCCGGGCACATCATGAAGCTGTCGCAAAAGGGCCATATCCTGGGCAAAGGCTACGTGCTGGCCGACCAGCGTTTTGTGCTGGCCATAGGCGCCGCCAACATGGACATCGCCGGCAGCACCGGCAACCGCCTCACGCCGGGTGATTCCACCCCCGGGCAGGTGCGTTGCGCGCCGGGCGGCGTGGCACGCAACGTGGCCGAAAACCTGGCGCGCCTGGGGCACGATGTACGCCTGGTGAGTGCGCTGGGAGACGATCTGCACGGGCGCAGTCTGTTGCAGAGTACACGCGACACCGGTGTGGATGTGGGCATGTGCTGGATCCTGCCCGACCAGACCACCTCGACCTACGTGTCCCTGCACGGGCCGGACGGCGATATGGCCGCGGCGGTGAACGACATGGCGATCCTGGAACGCATCACCGCGGAACGCCTTGAACCTTTTGCCGACCGTGTGCGCAACGCAGCCGCGCTGCTGCTGGACTGTAATTTGCCAGAGGCGGCGCTGGCCTGGGTGTTTGCCCACGCGGGCGGCGTGCCGGTGTTCGTGGACCCGGTGTCCGCGTTCAAATGCCGCCGTGTGTTGCCGTGGCTGGGCCAGATCCACACCCTCAAGGCCAACCGGCTGGAAGCCCAGGCCCTGTGGGGCAAGCCGGTGCGCAGCGACGCCCAGATGCAGGCCGCCGCGCGCTGGCTGCATGCCCAGGGCGTGCAACAGGTGGTGCTGAGCGCCGGTGACCGCGGCGCCTATTGGAGCGATGCCCAGGGCGGCAAGGGCTGGCAAGCGGCGGTGCCGGTAAACGTTGTCAGCGCAACCGGCGCCGGTGACGCCTTGATGGCCGGTCTGTTGCACAGCCATCTGCAGGGCGCGCCGCTGGCGCAGTCGGTGCGTTTTGCCGCCGGCTGTGCGGCACTCACATTGACGGCCTCGCAGGCCAACCACCTGAGCCTGTCGGTGGCCACCGTGCAGCGCTTGCTTGCCGCCACGCCGACACCCCAATAACCTGAACCTTCCGGAGAATTGCCAATGAGCGCAGCGCAGAACCGCTTCAAGCAAGCGAACACCCCCTCGGGGGGCAGCGTGGTACACACAGTGACAAGCGTGGGGGCACCATGACCGGCCATCCCTATCTCGACATACACCCGGAGGTGCTGCAGGCCCTGGCCGAACGGCGGCCGGTGGTGGCGCTGGAGTCCACCATAATTTCGCACGGCATGCCGTACCCGCGGAACGCGGCCACCGCCTTGCAGGTCGAAGCCGAGATACGCGCGCACGGCGCCGTGCCAGCCACCATTGCCATCATCCGGGGCCGGCTCAAGGCCGGGCTGCTGCGCGACGAGATCGAGCTGCTGGGCAAAGACGGCGCAGCGGTGCCCAAGGTCAGCCGGCGCGACATTCCGTTTGTCGTGGCGGCCGGCCACAGTGGAGCCACCACGGTGGCGTCCACCATGCTGATTGCCGGCATAGCGGGTATCCGCGTGTTTGCCACCGGTGGTATTGGCGGCGTGCACCGGGGTGCGGCCACGAGTTTTGACGTGTCGGCCGATTTGCAGGAGCTGGCACAGACCCAGGTCGCCGTGGTGTGTGCGGGTGCCAAGTCGATACTCGACCTGCGCCTCACGCTCGAATACCTGGAGACCCACGGCGTGCCGGTGGTCGGCTACCGCACCGCCATGCTGCCTGCGTTCTACACCCCCGAGAGCGACTTCAAGGTGGACTACCGGCTGGACAGCGCGCAGCAGATCGCCAGCGCGATGCGGGCCAAGTGGGCCATGGGGCTGCAGGGCGGCATGGTGGTGGCCAACCCGGTGCCGCCCGAGTTTGCGATGCCGCGCGCGCGCATCGACGCGGCCATCAGCCAGGCGCTGCAGGAGGCGCAGCAGCAGGGTATCAGCGGCAAACAGTCCACGCCCTTTCTGCTGGCACGTGTCACCGCGCTCACCGGCGGCGACAGCCTGGCCACCAATATCCAGCTGGTTTTGAACAATGCGCGCCTTGCGGCAGCGATTGCCGTGCAGTTTCAGGGGCTTGGTGGTTATGATGATGCGGTGCCGGCAAGCGACGCTGCGCTGTAGTCCGCGCCGCGTGTTGCGGCGTTATCGGGAAACCCCGGATTGCGGTCCGGAGTGTTCAGGCCTAGGCTTGAAAATTGCTTCAACTTGACCACCACCCGGCCCACTAAACCGTGCCTTAACTTCGAAAGACTTGACCATGAACCTGAAACCCCAACTTGCCGTACTCACCCTCGCCCTTGCCGCAACCCTGCAAGCCCACGCTGAACCCGCCATCATTTATGACCTGGGCGGCAAGTTCGACAAGTCGTTCAACGAAGCCGCCTTCAACGGCATGGAGCGCTGGAAAAAGGAAACCGGCAAGCAGTACCTGGAGTTCGAAGTCTCCAATGAATCCCAGCGCGAGCAGGCCATTCGCCGCATGGCGGAAAAAGGCGCCAGCCCCATCATCGCCATGAGTTTCAGCCAGGCCTCGGCCATCGAAAAAGTGGCCAAGGACTTCCCCAAGCTTAATTTCGCCATCATTGACGACGTGGTCAAGCTGCCCAATGTGCAGTCGGTGGTGTTCAAGGAACAGGAAGGCAGCTTCCTGGTCGGCATGATGGCCGCCATGGCCAGCAAGAGCGGCAAGGTCGGTTTTGTGGGCGGCATGGACATTCCGCTGATCCGCAAGTTCGAGTGCGGCTACGAACAGGGCGCCAAGTTTGCCAACGCCAAGGCCGAAGTGTTCCAGAACATGACCGGCACCACCGGTGCCGCCTGGAACGACCCGGCGCGTGGCGGTGAGCTGGCCAAGGCACAGTTTGCCAAGGGTGCCGACGTGGTGTTTGCAGCGGCGGGCGGAACCGGCATGGGCGTGTACCAGGCCGCCAAGGACGGCGGCAAGCTCGCCATCGGCGTGGACAGCAACCAGAACCACATCCAGCCCGGCACCATGCTCACCTCCATGCTAAAACGGGTGGACGTGGCCGTGTACGAAGTGTCCAAGGCCCACAAGCCAGGTGTCTCGGTGCTCGGTCTGAAGGAAGAAGGCGTCGGTTATGCCCTGGACAAGAACAATGAGAAGCTGGTGTCCGCCGACATGAAGAAAAAGGTGGAAGCCGCCCGGGCCGACATCATCAGCGGCAAGATCAAGGTTGCGGACTACATGGCCGACAACGCCTGCAAATACTGAGGTAGCGAATCTTTCTACTGAGCGGCCCAATCTGGCGCCTGCGGTGCTCACCGTACGCGTGTACGGCTCCGCTCCTCGGCGCCACCTTGGACCGCTCGCTACGAAATCTTCACCACCTCAGGGCTAGGTAATTCATGGCCGTGACTCCATCTCGCCCGCCAGCGGTCGAGATGATAGCCATCAACAAGCGTTTTGGCGCGGTGCTGGCCAACGCGGATGTCCATCTGACGGTGGCGCAGGGCACGGTGCATGGCATCGTGGGTGAAAACGGGGCCGGCAAAAGCACGCTGATGTCGATCCTGTACGGCTTTTACAGCAGCGACAGCGGCTCCATCAAGGTGTCGGGGCAGCCGGCCACCATCCGCAACTCCCACGAAGCGATTGCCCAGGGCATAGGCATGGTCCACCAGCACTTCATGCTGGTGGACACCCTTACGGCGCTCGAGAACGTGATGCTGGGTGCGGAGCCGCATGTGCTGTTGCACAAGGCCGAAGCGGTCGTGCGCACCAAACTCGCCGCCCTGATGGAATCGACCGGGTTGCGGGTTGACCTGGATGCGCTGGTTGCCGACCTGACGGTGGGTGACCGCCAGCGGCTGGAGATTCTCAAGACTTTGTACCGGGGCGCCCGGATACTTATTCTGGACGAACCCACGGCGGTATTGACGCCGCAGGAAACCGAGCAGCTTTTCGGTGTGCTGGCGCTGTTGCGCGAGCAGGGCACCACGATTGTGCTGATCACCCACAAGCTCAAGGAGGTGATGCGCCTGTGCGACTTTGTCACCGTGATGCGCGCCGGGCGTGTGGTGCAGGACGTGGCCATAACCGATACCTCCATCGAGAGCCTGGCCGAGGCCATGGTGGGCCGCAAGGTGCAGATGGGCCGCCAGGGTGATACCGATGCGGCCGCGGGTGCGGTGCTGATGCGTGCGCGTGGCATCGTGGTGCGCGATGTACTCAAGGTGGTGCGCCTGCATGGACTGGACATCGAACTGCGGGCCGGCGTGATTGTGGGCATTGCAGGGGTTTCCGGCAATGGGCAAAGCGAGTTGCTGGAGGTCTTGTCGGGCTTGCTGGCGCCGGACGAAGGCGAGCTGCAGGTGGGCAACACCACCTTCAAGGCCGGCGCCTGGATGAACCCGCGCACTGCCCGCAACCTGGGCGTGGCCCATGTGCCGGAAGACCGGCATGAACGCGCCATGGTGATGAGTTTCGAAGCCTGGGAGTCGGCCGTGCTCGGTTACCAGTGGTTAGCCGAATATTGCACACAGGGCTGGATGAACCATCCCCACATGCAAAGCGCCACGGTAGACATGATGGATCGCTTCGACGTGCGTCCGCGCAATGCCAGATTGCTGAGCGCCAGCTTCTCCGGCGGCAACCAGCAGAAGTGTGTGCTGGCGCGTGAGCTTGGGCAAAGCCCGAAGGTGCTGCTGGTGGGCCAGCCCACGCGCGGCGTGGACATTGGTGCCATCGAATTTATCTACACCCAGCTGCGCCTGATGCGCGATGCCGGCTGCGCCGTGCTGGTGGTGTCCAGCGAGCTGGACGAAATCCTGGCCCTGGCCGACCGCGTGATCGTGATGAACCAGGGCCGTATCAGCGGCGAGTTGCCGATTGCGCAGTGCACCGAAGCCCGGCTCGGCATGCTCATGATTGGTGGGGTGGTGGCATGAATTTACCGCGCTGGGCCGACCTGTTCTTGTTGCCGGTCGTCAACCTGGCGGTCGCCCTGCTGGCCGCCGGTGCCATGGTGGCGCTGGTGGGCCAGAACCCCAGGGAAGTCATCACGGTGCTGATCCACGGCGCCTTCGGTACCGAGCGCGGCTTGAGTTACACGCTGTATTACGCCACCACGTTTATCTTCACCGGCCTTGCGGTCTCGGTGGCGTTCCACGGCGGGCTGTTCAATATCGGCGGCGAAGGGCAGGCGATATTGGGTGGGCTTGGCACCGGCCTGATGGCGCTGTGGTTTTCAGGCAGCCTGCCGATCTGGTTGATGTTGCCGCTGATGCTGGTGGCCGGCGCCCTGTTCGGCATGGCCTGGGCG
>JANLPN010000212.1:0-1802 GCA_031367285.1 Betaproteobacteria bacterium
CACCACCGACGCCTTGCCGGGCCAGGAGGTCTGGCAACGCTGGCAGGCGCACATGTCCGACATCCTGATGCAGGAGGACAAACTGCCTTTGCTGGTACCGCTGCAGCCCATGTTCCTGTTGCAGTCCGAAGCGCTCGGTCGTTACCAGGCGATATCGGGATAGTCCGGGCTGGCGACGGCACGCTGGTAGACCGCGGCTGCCGCGGCGAGATCCTGCGCGGTATGGCCAAGCGACTTGTAGACCGTGATGTCCGCCGCTCCCTCGCGCCCCGGTACACGGCCAAGCAGCACTTCGCCGATCTCGCCACGCAGGTGCGACTCGCCCACCACGCCTTCCTTCAAAGCCTGCAGCCACTCGCCGGCCTGTACGGCAGCACTGGCGCGTGCATCGACAAAAAAGCGGCCGCACCGCACCACCTCCACGTCCGCCTCGCGCGCGCTGGCGACACTGGCACCCACCAGGTTCACGTGTTGGCCCGGCTCCAGCCAGGCCCCCTGCAATATCGGCTCGCGCGAAGACGATACGGTGCACACCACATCGGCGCCCTGGACGGCTTGGCGCGCGGTGTCCGCCGTCACGATTTCCACGCCATCCATCGCTCCCAGCTTGGCGACGAAATGGGCCACACTGGACGGCGTGCGACTCCACAATTGCAGGCGGGTAATGCCCATGACGGACCTCAGCGCGTGTACATGCCATAACGCCTGGTGCCCGGTGCCCAGCAGGGCCAGCACGCGGCTGTCGGGCCGGGCCAGCGCGCGCGTGGCCACGGCACTCGCCGCAGCGGTGCGCAGCGCGGTCAGGCTGTTGCTGTCCAGCACCGCCACGGGGCTGCCGGTAGCGGCATCAAACAGCACCATTACGCCGGCGTGGCTGGGCAGCCCCAGTGCGCCGTTGCCGGGGTACAGGGCCAGCACCTTGACGCCAAAGTGCCCGTGCGCCAGCATCGCACCCGGCATCACACCCATGGCATTCGGTGGCGCCAGCGGCACCACGGTGCGCAGCGGCGACAACACCTGCCCGCTTGACAAAGCCCGCATCGCCTCGGCCACGACCTCTATGCTATGCGTGATCGGCAACAACGCCTCCACTGCGGCGGCACCCAGTACTTTCATGCTGTCCCCCTTGTTGATGAACTGGCCCGACCGGTGCCGGAAGAAAGTAAGATTGTCCGGCAAGGCTGGCACCGTCGGCCCCCTATCCCAAGGATTGAGGCTGACCCATGACCTTTGACGAATACCGCTCTTTCGACGCCCTGGGTTTGGCGGCACTGATACACAAGCGCGAGGTCTCGCGCGAAGAGGTTATGGCAGCCTGTCTGGCGCGGCTGGAAGCGGTCAACCCGAAGGTCAACGCCGTCACTTACCTGCATGCGCCGGCAGTAGAGGCCGCGGCGGCGCAGGGGGGCCAGGACGGCCCGTTTGCCGGGGTGCCTTATTTCATCAAGGACTTGCACGCACCAGTGAAGGACATACCGCTGACGCACGGCAGCCGGCTGTTTGCAGGGCAGGTATTTGACTTTGACGCCGAGACCGTGGTGCGCCTGCGCAGGGCCGGCTTCCTGATCATGGGGCGCACCAACTCGCCCGAGTTCGGCATGAACGTGTCCACCGAGCCGGTGATGGCCGGGCCCACGCGCAACCCCTGGAACCTGGCGCACATAGCCGGCGGCTCCAGCGGCGGTGCCGGCGCGGCCGTGGCCAGCGGCATACTGCCGGCCAGCCACGCCACCGACAGCGGGGGTTCGATCCGTATACCGGCGTCCTGCAACGGCCTGGTCGGGCTCAAGCCCACGCGTGCG
>JANLPN010000246.1:0-6747 GCA_031367285.1 Betaproteobacteria bacterium
CGGCGGACACTTCGTAAATGTCCAGCTTTTCCTTGCGTTGCGCCAGCGAGTTGAACACCCGAATCCACGAGACCTCGTTGTTCTTGCGGTCCACCCAGCATCCAATAATCTTGATGCCATATTTGGCGTGGTTCGGAACCAGTTGTTTGTTGAAAAGATTGAGGTAGCTGTCAAGCATTCCTCCGTTAATCACGTAGGTGCGCATTTCGGCGATCATGGAATCTCCTTTGAGAGGTTAAAAGTGGTTTTGTCCGGGCCTGCGTGATTACGTCTGCCTGACGGCCGGCGCGTCGATCACGGTGTTCTCAATCATTCCCACGCCTTCGATCTCTATCCGAACGACGTCTCCCGCGACCAGAAACTTCTGCGGCTTGTGGCCGACCCCGACTCCCGAGCAGGTTCCCGTTGCAATCAGGTCCCCCGGCTCCAGGGTCATCGCCGTGGAGAGCTCGGCGATTTGGTCAAACACGTTGTAGATCATCTTGCCCGTCAGCGTGTTTTGACGCAGTTCCCCGTTAACCCACAGTCGCATCCGCAGCGCGTGAGGGTCGGCGATTTCATCCTTGGTGACCATCCAGGGGCCGCATGGCCCGTGGGTATCGAACGATTTACCCAGCGTCCACTGTGGCGTGCGATGTTGCCAATCGCGTACCGTCACGTCGTTGGCAACAAAGTAGCCCGCGATCACCGCCTCGGCGTCGCCGACCGGGACATTCTTGCAACGTTTCCCGATTACCACGCCGAGCTCGGCCTCGTAGTCCAATTGGTTGGAAACACCAGGAAGATGGATGTCGCCATAAGGGCCGTTGATGCACGAAACCATCTTGCTGAACCAGACTTGGAACTCCGGTATCTTGATGCCGGCCTTGCGCGCCTCCTCCGCGTGGTCTTCATAGTTCAGGCCAATGCCCAGGTACTTTTGCGGTTTTGGGACCGGCGCCTCGAGCCGCACCGAAGCCAGGGGGATCAACTGCCCGGGATGGCTGGCCTGGGCGTCCTTGACCCGGTTCAGTGCAGCGTCGCCATGCTGTAGCAACAAGGCCATGTCCGTCGGAAGGTCGGGCAGCACCTGTGCCAGGTCCAGGAGTTTGTCGTCCACTACCTTTCCTATGCGGGTGGCGCCTTCAAAAGTGAATGTTGCGAGTTTCATGGGTAGATGGTGTGTGGCCGGATAAACGTCCCCGTGGAGGTACCGGCAACGGTGTTCGGACGCTGATGTGTCCTAAATTTTGTCGGTATACCGATATTTTATACACATTATTTATTTTTGTCGATAAAATATCTGGACGATGTTTTATAGGGCGAAGTGGGTAGCCCATCCACACCCTTATTGAATTCCGGAGGCATTTTTGAGCAACAACCCCGACCTCAAGGCGAGTCCAAGACTGACGGCCAAATTCATCGAGCCCGTCTCCAGCTACGCGGAAATCATTCAACAGCAGGTCGAGCAGGCACGGGCCGGCGCGGCGACGGCGTTCAAGGTTCGCGCGCAGCTGCTGAGCCAGGGAAGATCCGAAACCGTATTGGCCGCGAGCCGCCAGCTGACGCTGCGCATGAAGGTCTACGCGTCCGGTGGCGAGAACACGCTGCACGCCCATGCCAACGAAGATCACATATTCGTACTTCTGCAAGGCAGCGCGGACTTTTACGACGAACAAGGGCTGATGGCATCGCTGGGAGCATACGAAGGCGTGATCCTGCCCAAAGGGTCTCGTTATCGCTTTATCGCAACCAGTTCCCAGCCTCTGGTCATGCTCCGCGTGGGCTCACCCAACGAAGCCGCGCTGGGCATGGAGGGCCGGGTGGATTCGGCGGGGAAACCGGCCGATCCGCAGTCACCGGAAAACAAGACTGTTGCACCAAGTTTCATTCCGGATGCCTTCTTTGGCTGATTCTGACCTGCCCTCTATGAAGATCACCGTGTTCGGTGCCGGTGCGGTTGGCGGCCATATCGCGGCGCGGCTGGCGCTAGCCGGTATTCCCGTTTCTGTCGTTGCCAGAGGTGCGCACCTGGCCGCCATCCGGGCAAAAGGCATCACCCTGAGAGCGGGTGGCCAGAGCTTCCAGTGCGCGGTGCAAGCCACGGATGACCCGGCCAATCTGGGTTCGCAGGATCTGGTGATAGTCACTGTCAAGCGCTCCGGTTTGCGCACAGCACTCGAGGGCATCAAGCCCTTGATAACAAGCGACACGCGGGTACTGGTTGCCATGAATGGCTTGCCTTGGTGGTTCGGTGATTCCTTGCGCCCCAGCCATGCGGCCATCTTCAAACAACTGCTCGACCCGGACGGTGCCTTGGCGACTTTGCTGCCGGCGGATCGACTGATTTGGGGCATGGTCATGGCAGGCGGGGAAATCCTCGAGCCGGGTGTCATCCTTAACTCGACGCCCGCCCACAATTCGCTCGACATCGGGTATCCGGACGGGCATACCGATGCTGCGATCAATCTTGCCGCAGAGCTGCTGGGCCGAACCGGCTTCCGAACCGCCGTCACGGGCGATATCCGTACCAAGATCTGGTTCAAACTGTTGCTCAACGCCGGTCAGGCGATGGTGGCCACCGCGACCGAGCGGACCGCCCTGCAGACCGTTTCCGACCCCGAGACCCGGGCTGTCGCGATGGCGGTCATGCACGAGATCCTGGCGATCGGCCGCGCCATTGGCGTCGATGTGCAGGCCGATCCGGTGGCTATCACCGACCCCGCCCGCAGTGCAGCGCACCGGTCATCGTTCTTGCAGGATTTGAAGGCGGGCCGGCCTCTGGAGTTATCGACGACGATTCTGGCGGTGCGGGACATCTCACGTGCGCTAGGTTTTCCTGCACCGCATCTGACTACGGTGGCGGCGATTGTTGCCGCCCGTTCAGCGGATGGCGCCCGCAAAGCCTGATCACGTGTCTTTTGTGTCATTTGCAACGCCTCGAATTCTTTCAACCCATCCATGGAGACCCTATGAAATTCACCTCTAAAACCAGGATGTTGATCACGTCCGTCCTGCTCGCGGGCGCTGCCCACGCACAAACCGGTTTCCCGTCAAGGCCGATTCAGGTCATCGCGCCGGTCAGCCCCGGAGGGGTAGCTGACATAGCCGGCCGCATCTATTCAGAAAAATTGGCCAAGGTACTGGGCCAGCCGGTGGTGGTACAGAACAGGCCAGGCGCCGGGACCGTCATCGGAACGCAGTCGGTTGCCACCGCAGCTGCGGACGGCTATACGCTGCTGGTGACCAATTCGGCGTTCTCCATCACACCATTTATCCAGCCTGGACTGCCGTTTGATCCCGGCCGCGACTTCACCGGCGTGGCCATGGTGGCGGAGGCGCCGGCCGTGGTGGCAATAGCTGCCGTATCCGGTATTCGTAACCTGAAAGAGCTGATCGCCCTGGCCAAGGCGAAACCGGGCACCATCAACTACAGTTCGGCCGGCATCGGGTCGGCCACCCATCTGGCAGGCGCCCTGTTTGCCGCCAAGGCCGGCATCAACATTGTTCACGTTCCCTACAAGAACTACTCCGACGCCAACATAGATTTCATCGCCGGGCGCGTGCCGCTTATCTTTGCACCGGCCGGGTTCCTGCTGCCTTTTATTCGCGAAGGAAAAGTAATTGCCCTGGGCGTATCGACCCCAGACGACATGACCGAGCCTTTCGCCGCACCAAGCGTGCGAAAGTTGACCGGCCTGGACTACGACTTCGCCACTTGGTACGGCTTCCTGGCACCGTCAAAAACACCGGCAGCTATCCTGGACGTGCTCGGAAAAGCCATGACGCAAATCTCCGAGGACCCCGAGGTAATAGCCAAATTGCGCGGCCAGGGAATCAACCCCCGCAACGTGGTGCTGCGTGACTTTGACGCCTACATGAAAGCCGAGGTTGAAAAGATTCGCCCGCTGATCAATGCGTCGGATGTCAAGACGAATTAGCTGTTGCCAAAGGAGATCTCCATGTGGCTTCGCAACTGTTGGTACGTGATTGCCTGGGCCCATGAAATTCCGGCGGCCGATTCGCCGGAGCTGTTTCATCGCACGGTTCTCAACGAGCCCATCCTTGTGTATCGCCTTGCCGACGGAGCTTTGGTGGCGATGGCCGACCGGTGTTGCCATCGGTTGGCCCCGTTGTCCAAAGGGCGCCGCGAGGGCGACTGCGTTCGATGCGGCTACCACGGCCTGAAGTTTGACGGGCAGGGCCAATGTGTGGAGGCACCCGGGATCGCCATTGTTCCGGCCAAAGCCAAAGTCAGGACCTACCCCGTCGTGCTGAAAAACAACTGGGTATTCGTCTGGATGGGAGACCCCGAAAAAGCCGACCCAGTTCTTCTGCCGGACAATTTTTCATGTGATCACCCGGACTGGAAATACCAACCCGGCTACCTGCACTACGAGACCCCCTACCTGCTAATTTGCGACAACCTGCTCGACTTCTCCCACCTGAGTTATGTGCATGCCAACACCTTGGGTGGCTCGACCAGGATCGCGCAGGCGCCGGCAGCGATAGAAAAGATTCCTGGCCCATTGCCGGACTGGCCGGTGATGGGCGTCAAGGTCTCGCGGCACATACCGGACGTGCCGGCGCCGCCGTTCTACCAGAACTTCCGCCGCTTCGATACCAACCTGGATCGCTGGTTTGTGTACGACTTTATGTTGCCCGGCACGCTGTTGATGCATTCCGGAGGCAAGCCGGTTGGGGACACCGACGACGGCCGCAAGGTGCAGTTGCACAGTTGCCAGACGCTCACACCCGAGACGGAAACCACAACCCATTATTTTTTTCAGCAGTCGCATCGCACGGGTGAAGGCGATGCAGCCATGACCGAAAGAATCTATCAGGGTCTGCTGCTGGCCTTTGAAGAGGATCGCGACACGATCACCGCGCAGCATAAAAGCATACTGGGCAACCCCGGTGTTCCCATGTTGCCCCTCGCGATGGACTCCGCATTGATCCAGTTTCGGCGGCTGCTCGAAGACCAGGTTCGGGCTGAAACAGCAGGTGCTTCAACCTGACGGCTTCATCTCAAAGGGAAGTGGACATTTGATCAGGGTGCCGGAACGAGGGTGTGCATTACAGTTGGCTGCTCACACTTTGCTGCCAGATATGCCGGTACACCAGCGCGGCCACCTCCTGTTTATCGGCGGGGGTGTAGGGCGGCTCCGGCAGCTCTGTGTAAACCTGGTCCAGGATGAAGGTTTGCACTTCGGCCTGGGTCTGTTCCTTCTCGGTCCACCGATCCAGCGGGGCGATCACCGCCAGCACACCGGCCAATAGTTCGCGGCTTGCCTGCTTGATGCGCTCCCTGTCCACCTTGGAGAGGTCGCCACGTTGCAGTAGGTCGAACAGCGCCAATTGCTCTTCGCTCAGGCCTTCTTCCGTAGCGCGCCGCTGCTCGGCGTCCATGCCGCTGGCCAGGTCCATCAACTGTGCAAACGTGGCTTCCACCGTTGCGCGGTCCTTGTCGGCGTTGTACGCCGCAATGATTTCCTGGTACTTCTTCTCGTAGTTCATGCGCAGCGGATTGCGGGCCAGCATCTGGGCCAGTTTCTCTTCGACGATTCTCCGGATATCTTCAATCACACTCGCCTTGCGCTTGACCTTTTTGGCGAACTCTTCGCGCAGCTTGCCCATGTTGATCTGCGACAGATCGATGGTCAACCCCTCAGTCTGGTCCGCACCCGACCCATGGGTAGCAATGGCCTTGTTGACGATGCGGTGCAGCACTTTTAGCAGCGCGCTCACGTCGGCCGTGTCGCGGCGCTCGGTCAGCTTCTTGTAGATGGCCTCGATGTTGTCGTGGCGCTCGGCATAGGCCACCGCCGATGGTTCGACCCGCAGCGCCTTGAAGCGTGCAAACACCACGCGAGCCAGAATCTCGAAACGCCGCTTCGATTCGTCATTGGTGTAGACGGCGTCAACAGCATCGGCCAGCCCCTGAATACGCGCGAACCCTTTTGCGCCAAGCAGCCTCGTCAGATCAAAACCCAGGCCACGCAAATACTCTTCCGTAACTTCAATCGCATCCTGCAAGGCCACCACGCGTTCCTCCAGCGGCGCCACGATTTCCGCGTCCCCACCGTCGTCGCCCAGCGCATACTGGGCCAGGGCTTCACGCAGGCTCTTGAGCATGCCGTTGTAGTCCACGATCAGGCCAAAGTCCTTGCCCGGATAAACCCGGTTGGCGCGCGCAATGGCCTGCATCAGCGTGTGGGCGCGCATGGGTTTGTCGATGTAAAGCGTAGCCAGGCATTCCACATCGAAGCCTGTCAACCACATGGCGCACACAATCGCCACCCGGAACGGATGTTGCGGGTTTTTGAATGCCGACTCCACATCCACGCGCTTGCCATCCGCCGTGTCAAAACCCAGCTTCATGCGGGCACGGTGCGGGATGATGTCGAACCCCCACTTCTTGAAGTCGGCAACCTCGTTCTGCGCTTCGCTGATGATTATCTCGATGATGGATGCATCCAACCATGCAGCTTTGGCCAATAGACGGTCGCGCTGCGCATGCAGGAGTTGCCGGGTGTCATCGTCTGGGGCGCCAGCAATCTCGGCCAGCTTCGCCATGGCTTCAACCCGAACCGAAGCAGCTTTGGCCTTCCATGCCGGCTCAATCAGCATCAGCATGCGAGCACAAGTGAGCTTGTCGATACACACCAGCATGGTTTTGCCGGCCTCCCAGCGCGTGCTGCAATGTTCCACAAAGTCGGTGGCGATTTTCCTCAACCGTTCGTCGGCGGTGATCACCTCATAGTCCCG
>JANLPN010000257.1:0-2889 GCA_031367285.1 Betaproteobacteria bacterium
TCTCAAAGCCACATTTGCGCGGTTTCACAGAGCCGCTAACATCCACGCTTGGTCGTCAAGCACCGACCAAAATGTGGAATGATCCTCTCTCACGCAGACATTCGCGATGAATTTTCGTAGCCTCCAGATGTCCGCTGTCAGGCGATCATTTGTATGGCCGCAACTTCTGCTGTGGGCAAAGAACGGCCCTTGGATTTGACCACCCACCCCCACACGCCGAATTGAAGCAAGCACGGAAGTGCTGTACGCAGTGCCGGCGCGCGGCTCAAAATCTGTGCGAGCATGCCGACTATGTCAGACCTGCGCCAACTCACCAGGCAGTTCCCGCGTCCGGGCCGTGTGCAAGCCATCCTGCTGCGTCCGGCCCGTGGTGCGCCGATGCTTGCCGTCCCTTCCGTCCTGGCGCTCCAGGGCCGGGGCCTGGAAGGGGACCGCAGTGCGAGCGCCATGCCGGCCCACGCAGAGGGTCACAAACGCCAGGTGACCTTGATTCAGGCCGAGCATCTGCCGCTAATCGCAGCGTGGATCGGGCGCGAGAGCATAGACGCCGGCCTGCTTCGCCGCAATCTGGTGATTGCAGGCCTTAACCTGGTGGCAGCGCGCGCGCTGTTCGCGGATCAACCCCTGCAAATCACTATCGGCGAGGAGGTTGTCCTGCTGGCCACGGGGCCTTGTGACCCGTGCTCGAAGATGGAGGCAGAACTGGGCGTTGGTGCTTATAACGCCATGCGAGGACATGGGGGAATCACCGCCCGGGTTCTTGCGGGCGGAAGAATTACAGTCGGCGACGAAGTCCGCGTGTCAGGCTGACCACAGCATCCCCACGGCATCGCCATGGTCGGGATAAAGCCGAAAATCGAACGCATGCCTGCACCCACCGCGCCGCCACTAAGCCACTGGCTTGCTCCCCTGACTTTGGCGCTTGCCGCCATGGCGGGCTGCGCCACCGCACCTTCGATAGCGCCCCAAGCGTCGGTGATACCCGCTGCCAGCGCCCCACCCACACAAGCCGGCAATGGTGAAACGGCGCCGCAACGGGATTTCGCGCGCTGGGTTGCGGGCTTCGTCGCAACCGCGCGTGCCGCAGGCATTGGCGAGGCGACGCTGCACAGCGCCTTCGACGGCGTGCAATACCTCCCCCGGGTGGTCGAGCTGGACCGCGCGCAGCCCGAGTTCACCCGCACGGTGTGGGACTACCTGGACAGCGCCTTGTCGCCCCAACGCATCACGCTGGGCCAGGACAAGCTGCTGCAAGTGCGCCTGGAGGCCGACGTCGCGGCCGCGCGCTACGCCGTGCCTTCCAGCATCCTGCTCGCCATCTGGGGCATGGAGAGCAATTACGGTGCCAACTACGGCGACATTCCGACCATCGACGCGCTGGCAACCCTGGGCTTCGAAGGCCGGCGCGAAGACTGGGCGCGTGGCCAGTTGCTGGCAGCCTTGAAGATATTGCAGAACGGCGACATAAGCCGCGCGCAAATGATCGGCTCCTGGGCTGGCGCCATGGGCCAGACCCAGTTCCTGCCGTCGAACTTTCTGGCTTTTGCGGTGGATGCCGACGGCGACGGCCGGCGCGACATCTGGGGCAGCATGGCCGACGTCATGGCGTCGACCGCGAACTTCCTTGCGCGCTCGGGATGGCAGGCAGGCCAGCCCTGGGGAGCCGAGGTCCAGCTGCCACCGGGGTTCGACCATGGCCGCGCCGATGCGGCGCTGCGACAGCCAAGTGCCCAGTGGACAGCCGAGGACGTGCGCGCCATGGACGGTGGGCCGCTGCCGGAGTTTGCCGATGGCGCGATCCTGCTGCCCGCCGGCGCGCGCGGCCCGGCCTTCCTGGTCGGCCCCAACTTTCGCGCCATCCTGCGCTACAACAACGCCACCAGCTACGCGCTGGCCGTCGGCCTTCTGGCACAACGCCTGCTCGGCGGGCCCGGTGTACAGGCGCCCTGGCCTCGCGATCTGACGGCGCTCACGCGCGGTGAATTGCTGGCGCTGCAAACGGCCTTGAACCAGCGCGGCTTTGCCAGCGGCGCGCCGGACGGCATCCTGGGGCCCGCCACGCAGGACGCGATTCGCCGCTACCAACGCAGCGTCGGTCTGCCCGCGGACGCTTATCCCGATGCGGGTTTGCTTTTGCGCTTGCTGCAGCGCTAGCCACAGGGCCGGGAGGCATGGCTTGGTACCCCATTTCGTAAAGCGGTTTCATGGCCAGGATCTGGGCTGACCAGCTTCGAGGTCAGCCCAGACTCCGGAAATACGAGAGGCAGTTGCCTGCCAGGCCAGGCCAAGGCAGGCGCGGCGCAGCACTGCCAGCCCGCGCCAGGTCGCCCGGAACCTGGCGGGCGCAGAACCTGCCGAGGTCTGGCAGGCCAGATTTCCGGCGATTCCGGCACAGGGCGCGATGCATGCGCCACCCTCGTTGGGTGTTCGCGGCAGATGCTGCAAACCTTACTTCGCCACCGATGCGAGGTTGTCGAGACCGGCGCGGTATACGCCAGCGATCAGCTTCTGCACCTCCTCGCCGGACGCCCCGGCCTTGACCTGGAAGTTGGAGTTCCATGGATTGATATGTTGGAGGCCGGTTCGGCTGCGGAGGCTATCGTACCGCCCCCGGTGGCCGCGAAAGGCAGTGCCGGAATGAAGATATGCGTGGCCAGCGTTCCGCTGAAGGTAATCAGCGCCAGCAGGCACAGCGCAGGAGGCTGGCGCGTCCCGCCTGCTCAGACAAACGCAAACGCCTCCCGCACACCCGCTGCACGAACGATGGACGCAAACTGCGACTCGAACATCTCGGTGCCCGACACGCCAACGGCCGGTTGCTCTTTGCGCATGTACAAGCGCGACCCGTCGCGTCCGGTCGCGGTTACCTCTGCAATGGCCACGTCCAAC
>JANLPN010000273.1:0-2232 GCA_031367285.1 Betaproteobacteria bacterium
CATCGCAGCGGCCTGCGGCACACTGACGGCCAGCGCCATCATGGGTACGGCAAGCGAGCCCAGGCCGGCGCCGAAGCCGCTTTTGCTGATGCCCAGCAACAGCACAGCGGGAATGGTGACGGCGTAGAAAAACGGGTCGGTGATAAGGGGAAATTGCACGGTCAACGCAGCCGCAGCACCATATGTACTTTGGCGTAGCCGCGTCCCTGGACCTTGATCGCGTCTTGCAGGATGCCGAACACGGTAAAGCCGCAACGCGCATAAATCCCCTGGGCGGTGTCATTGCCCGCCGTGACCGTGAGGTCGAGCTGCTCCAGGCCTTGCGATGCGCCGGCTTTGCGTATCAGCTCGCGCAGCAGCGCCAAGCCCACCCGCTGGCCCTTGACCTCGGGCGCCACATACATGCCCACCACGGTCGCGTTATGGCGCTCCTTGGGCCGGTAGCGGCCCAGCAAACCCACCATGCCGACCAGGTCGCTGCCCTGGTACGCACCCAGGAAAAAGTCGTGCGGCCGGTCAGCCGCGACCGTAAGTCGCTGCTGCGACCAGGCCAGTGGCTTGTCCGCCTCTTCCTCGAAACTAGAGGTAAACGCTTCGGGATGTTCACGCAGAGCACGCAGGCGCAGTTCGCGGTAAGCCGCTGCATCCTGCGGTCCCAGGGCCCTGACAACCATGACTGCGCTCAAACCCGCTCCAGCACCAGCGCAATACCCTGCCCGACGCCGATACACATGGTGCACAAGGCGTAGCGGCCGCCGCTGCGCATGAGCTGGTTAACCGCCGTGGTGGCCAGGCGTGCACCGGATGCGCCCAGGGGATGGCCCAGCGCAATGGCCCCGCCGTTGGGGTTGACGCGTGGGTCATCGTCCTGCAGGCCCAGCAAACGCAGCACTGCCAGGCCTTGTGCGGCAAAGGCCTCGTTGAGTTCGATCACATCCATCTGCTCGATCTTCAGTCCGGTCAGGGCCAGCACCTTTTGCGTAGCCGGCGCCGGGCCTATACCCATCACACGCGGCGGCACACCCGCCGTTGCCATGCCCACCACCCGCGCACGCGGCGTCAGGCCGTGTTTGGCAGCGCCCGTTTCACTGGCCAGCAGCAGCGCACAGGAGCCGTCGTTGACGCCGCTTGCATTGCCGGCCGTCACCGTGCCGTCAGGCCGCACCACGCCCCTGAGTTTGGCCAGTGTTTCCAGGCTGGTTTCGCGCGGGTGTTCATCCTTGCTGACCACGATCGGGTCGCCCTTTTTCTGGGCGACGCTGACCGGTGTAATTTCCGCGTCAAGGAAACCCGCTTTTTGCGCCGCCACGGCTTTCAACTGGCTGGCCAGCGCCATTTTGTCCTGGGCTTCGCGGCTGATCTTGTAGTCGGTAGCCACGTTCTCCGCCGTCTCGGGCATGGCGTCCACGCCGTATTTTTCCTTCATGAGGCGATTCACAAAACGCCAGCCTATGGTGGTGTCGTAGACGGCGTTGCTGCGGCTGAAGGCACTGTCCATCTTGGGCATCACAAACGGCGCCCGGCTCATGCTCTCCACCCCGCCGGCAACCATGAGCTGCGCCTCGCCGGCGCGGATGGCGCGTGCCGCCGTGCCCAGCGCGTCCAGGCCCGAGCCGCACAGGCGGTTGATGGTGGCGCCCGGCACTTCGATCGGCAGGCCGGCCAGCAGGCTGGCCATATGGGCCACGTTGCGGTTGTCCTCGCCGGCCTGGTTGGCGCAGCCGTAGATCACATCGGTCACGGCCTGCCAATCAACGTTCGGGTTGCGTGCCATCAGGGCCCGCAGCGGAATGGCTCCCAGGTCGTCGGTGCGTATGCTGCTCAAGGCCCCGCCGTAGCGGCCGAAAGGGGTACGGACGGCGTCACAGATAAATGCGTGTGTGGTCATGGGAGATCAGGAGGTGGGTGAAAAAGTGCAGCAGCCAAACCGGGCGCCGCTATGCCGTTCAAGCCTGTATCGGCAGCCCCAGCAAACGTTCCAGTTCGGCGTGTTCCAGGCCCTCTACTTTATCAATCAATACCAGGCCCCCGGAAGAGCACTGCAAAGTAGCCAGATCCGAGTAGATGCGTTTGACGCAGGTTATTCCCGTCAACGGATAACTGCACTGTGCAACCACCTTGCTCTCGCCCTTTTTGGTCAGCAGGTCCATCATGACCCAGGTCTGCTTGGCACCTACGGCCAGGTCCATGGCGCCACCCACTGCGGGGATAGCGTCCTTCGCACCGGTATGC
>JANLPN010000323.1:0-8803 GCA_031367285.1 Betaproteobacteria bacterium
GACGCTCCGCTGGATTGGGAACCACGGATCCGCTCTGATCGATCAGGTTAGCCCGCGCGACCGCGACGCTGCCACCGTGGAGGTGGAAGTGCGCAAGGTCAGGCATGGTGGCGAAGACCGCCAATAGTTGCTGCGTGCGACGGGAGGTCGAACTGGAATGGGCTCTGTTCTGGCATACGCAAAATGCCTTATGCCGACCCAGTTTGATCCGCGAACCGCCCTCTGCGACACACGCATAACCTATTGCTTTGAAACGCGTTCTGCGTGTGCCAAATGTGCGCAGTTCCCCACTATTTTTTGAGAACACAGAGCAGAACGGAATCGAAACGGGTCGGAATTGGCCGGAATTTCGGCACCCCACGGACGCCGTGGCACACGTAGAACCGGCCGGAACCCCGCGTGGCGCGGGGAAAGCCCAGAAACAACAAAGCCAACCGAGAACAGTTGGCTTTGAAAAGTGGTGGCCTGGGGCGGAATCGAACCACCGACACAAGGATTTTCAGTCCTCTGCTCTACCGACTGAGCTACCGGGCCAGAGGCGCAAATTATAGCAGCGCGTCATGCGTGTCCCGCAGGGTTGCCGGGCTCGGAGGCAACGCCGCGGGTACCGGAT
The DNA here is from genome assembly GCA_031367285.1 of Betaproteobacteria bacterium. GTDB lineage: Bacteria > Pseudomonadota > Gammaproteobacteria > Burkholderiales > Burkholderiaceae_C > CAISIP01. The sequence continues at coordinate 614 of JANLPN010000323.1, forward strand.
TGGTCCACGTCTGAGAAAGATTCGCGCGCCCTCAGACCAGGCTGCGTTTGCCCCGTGTGAGATCAACCCCGAGCTGCTTGAGTTTGCGGTACAGATGGGTACGCTCCAGGCCGGTCTTTTCGGCCACGCGCGTCATGGAACCGTTTTCCTTGGCCAGGTGGTATTCGAAATAGGCTTTCTCGAACTCGTCGCGCGATTCGCGCAGTGGTTTGTCCAGACCAAAACACTGCCTGGACTGAGGGCCCGCGTCCGCGCCAACGGGCCCTTCCGGCCCTGTCTCCAGCGCCACCTCTACCGATGCCGCCACCGGTATCGTGTAGGCAGGCGTTTGAAGCTTGCGCACCGTGCCACGCGCCAGCCCCTGCTCCACGGCCTTGAGCAGTTTTTGCAGCGTGATGGGTTTTTCCAGGAAGGCCAGTGCCCCGATCTTGGTGGCTTCCACGGCGGTGTCTATGGTGGCGTGGCCACTCATCATGATCACGGGCATGGTCAAGGCGCCGCTGGACGACCACTCCTTGAGCAGGGTCACGCCATCGGTGTCGGGCATCCAGATGTCGAGCAGCACCAGGTCGGGCCGGTCGCGCAACCGCGCGGCACGCGCCTGTTCGGCGTTTTCGGCAACCTCAACCGTGTGGCCTTCGTCGTTGAGGATCTCCTGCAACAGGTCCCGAATGCCGAGTTCGTCATCGACCACCAGTATGTTTGCCATGATGTATGTGCTGTACCTTGCCAACGACGGTGCATTCAACCCTGGGCCGGGTGTCTATCCGGAGCCGTGTTTTCCACGGCGAATGATAACGATACTTGCGCGCCACGGACCTTTCCGTCTTCAACGCGGTTCGTGATGTCGATGCGCGAGCCGTGTTCATCGGCGATTTTTTTCACCACGGCCAGACCCAGGCCGGTACCTTTGGCCTTGGTGGTGACGTAGGGCTCGAACGCGCGCTTGAGTATGTGCTCGGGGAAGCCGGTGCCCCGGTCCAGCACACTCAGGCGCACGCGTTTGCCCGGCTCGACCCACTGGGTCCGCAGCACCACGCCGTGGTCGCCGTGCGGGTCGCTGTCTGCCGCGGATGGCGCCGGCGTTGCATCCTGGGCGTTTTGAAGCAGGTTGTGCACCACCTGGCGCAGTTGCTGCGCGTCGCCCAGTATGCGCGGGCAGCGGGCATCGAGCTCCATACGCACCGGCACGCGCGCGTCCTCGCTTTCGTAGAGTTGCAGCACGTCGGTCACCAGGGCGTTCAGGTCCAGCGGTTTGAGTTCCGCCGCCGGCAATCGCGCATAGTCGCGGAATTCGTTGACCAGGCGTTTCATCGCGTCCACCTGGTCCACGATGGTCTTGACCGACTTGGTCAGGATGGCCTGTTCGGCCGCCGGAACTTTGCCCGAGAGTTTCATCTCCAGCCGCTCGGCGGAGAGCTGGATCGGCGTGAGCGGGTTCTTGATTTCATGCGCCAGCCTTCTGGCCACTTCGCCCCAGGCCTGGGCGCGCTGGGCCGATACGATTTCCGAGATGTCGTCGAAAACCAGCAGGCGGTCGGTGCCCGGCAGTTTGGCGCCGCGCGCCACCAGCACGATGGCGTTGTCGTTCTGGCGCGTGGCCAACGGGCTGGTGCTGCCACCGAGCTCGAACGACTGTTGCCAATGGTCCAGCCCGTCTTCGCTGCGTTCGCCCAGAAAGGAGTCAAACCGGGCCTGCACCTGGCGCGCGAATTCTTCCAGGCCTTCCACGTCGGACAGGCGGCGGCCTTCGAAGGCCGCCAGCGGCAGGCGCAGGATACGGGTCGCGCCCGGGTTGGACGACTGGATCACGCCGCTGGTATCGAGCACGATGACACCGGCCGTCAGGTTGTCCAGGATGGTTTGCAGATTGGCGCGCGCGGCGTTCACCTGCTCCATGCTGGCGCCCACCGCCTGGCGGGCGTCCGAGAGCTGCTGCGTCATGTCGGCAAAAGCGCGTGTCAGGCCACCCAGCTCGTCTTTGCCCTGCAAGGCCGCCTTCGGCGTCAGGTCGCCTGCCGCCACCTTGCTCATACCGTCAGCCAGCAACAGCAGGGGCCGCACGATCTGGTTGCCCAGCACCACGGCCAGCAATACCGCGCCAAACACGGCCAGGAACAGGCTGAGCGTGAGGGTGCCGACGTACATGCGTTTGAGCCCCTCGCGCGCCAGCGAGCGCTCCTGGTACTCGCGATTGGCCAGTGTGACCGCCAGCGCGTTGCTAACCAGCGCGCTGGGCAAGGCTTGCGTCACCAGCAGATAACGCGGGTCGCCCTGCAGTTCGAAGCCCTCCTTGGCCACCGACACCAGGGCCTTGATACGTGCATCGTTGACGGTGGACGCCGTGGCTTCTTCCAGCCCCTCGACCCAGGTGATGGCCCGCGAGCCGCGCGCACCGCGAAACTGCTGGGCCGTGGGCCGTTCGGTGGTGAGCGCAAAACGCGACTGGCTAGCCGCCGCGATCAGCTGCCCCGAGCCGGCAAACAGCGCGACGTCGCTGGCACCGAGCTGGTCACGCAGGCGTTCCAGCGGCAAGGTGGCGGCCGCATCGCTGACCGATGCGAGCTGGGGTGCCGACGTGCGGGCCTTGTTGGCAAGGTCGGCCGACAGTGTTTCGAGCGTGACGCGGCCCAGATTGAGGCCGGCTTCCAGCGCCCCTTCGACCTTGACGTCGAACCAGCTTTCGATGGAGCGCGCGACAAACTGGTAGGACACCACATAAATCAGCATGCCGGGTGCAAAACCGGCCAGCGCAAAAATCGCCGCCAGTTTGACCAGCAGGCGGCTGCCGAATCTTTTGCGGCGCAGACGTACCAGCAAACGGCCGACAATCCACACAATGACCAGCATCAGCAAGGCGGCCACCACCACGTTGAGTGTGAACAGGCGCGCGTAGTTGCGCTCGTACAACGCGCGGTTATTGGTGGCCTGGGTGAGCAGAAACAGCAGCACCAGGCCGATGGCAACCATTGCCGCCATGCCGACACCCACGGTCCAGCGCATGGCGCGCGAGTCTTGCAGCTTGGGAAAGCCGCTGTGCTGCGTACTCACTTCGCGCTTTCAGGGCCGATTTGCTGGCTGGCAGTCGCCGAAATGGTCCAGTCCGACTGGCCAAATGCACCAATCTGAAATGGGCGCGGCAACTGCGTGAGGTCCAGATCGAACCGGAATTCAACCTTGTGCACGGCGTCCGGCTCGATCGCGCTGGCATCGACTATCCTCCAGCCCGACAGCCGCTGCAGCGCCGCCAAAGCCTCGGCGAGCGTATCGAAATTCAGGTTGAGCGCCACGCCCAGGCTGTTGGGCGTGATCACTCCCGATGCCACGTTGAGCCGCCAGCGCCGGGTCAGTGGCTGGTAGGCCAGACGCATGTGGCGCTGGGCGCTTGCAACTTTCTTGTCTGACCAGTACCAGCGATGTCGCACCACCTCGGCTTGCGCTACAAAAAACATGGGAACGCCTTTAAGCAGCGCGTCTTCCACCGCCGTAGGCAAATCAATCTTGACGTTGGCGGACAGCAAAATGCCCTCGGGCGAGCGCTCCAGCCGCAACTGGGTGACTTCAGCACCCGTCTGCGCCATGCCCGGAGACGGCAAGGCGGCGGAAAACGCGATGCAAGCCAGCACCAGGGCCAGCCTAAGCCGCCCGCTTCTCCAGCAAAGCGTAAAAAAATCCGTCATGGTCAGTGGCTTGATTGTCCGGGACGGCCCCATGCTTTGCGTCGAATAGGGGCAGCAAATGACCGGGAGACGGCAGCAATCGGGCACGGGTGTTGTGTGCAAGAAACGTTTGTATCTGGCCGCTGCCCTCACTACGGAATACCGAGCAGGTGCCGTACAGCAGCCGTCCGCCAGGCTTGAGCAGAGGCCACAAGGCGCCCAACAACCGTGTCTGGATCGCCGCCAACTGCGCCACGTCGGTCTCGCGGCGCAGCCAGGGAACGTCCGGATGGCGCCTGACGATTCCGGATGCGGTGCAGGGGGCGTCCAGCAAAATGGCGTCAAACGACTCACCGTCCCACCAGCCGGCCGGCTGCGCGGCGTCGCCGGCCAGCACCAGTGCCTGCAGACCCACCCGGTCCAGCGTCTGCCCTATGCGCTCGCAGCGCACCGGGTCGATGTCCAGCGCCGTTACGTGGCAATCGCCCAGCTCAAGCAGGTGCGCGGTCTTGCCGCCGGGCGCGGCACAGGCGTCCAGAACGCGCAGCGCAGCACCGTCAGGGCGCACGATGTCTAGCCCGTCGAGCAGCAGGGGGGCCGCCATCTGGGCCGCCGCGTCCTGCACCGACACCACACCCGTGCCGAAGCCAGGAAGCAGGTGTACCGGCAACGCGCGCTGCAAGCGGATGCCAAAGCGGCCGTTGGCGGACGCGGCGATGCCGGCAGCTTCAAGTTGCGCCAGATAGTCGGCAACAGTCGACTTTCTGGCGTTAACGCGCAAGGTCATGGGCGCGTGCCGGTTGTCGGCCTGCAGGATCTGCTGCCAGTGCGCAGGATGGTCCTGCTGCAGACGCTGGATCCACCACGCGGGATGGTTCCACAAGGCCAGCGGGTCGTGATCAGCCCGGGCCACCAGCACTTCGCGCTCGCGCAGGAAACGGCGCAGGCAGGCGTTGACAAAAGCCGCCTGGGCTTTGGCAGCCGGATTGCGCTTGGCCGCTTCAACCGCCTGGTTGACCAGCGTAAATACTTCATACGGCGCGTCCTCAAGGCGCCACCCCAAAGCCAGCGCCACACACAGCAGCGCATCGGCCTGGGGCGGCGGCGCCCGGGCAGCGAGTTGCCGGCGCAGGTGCTCGGCACGGGCCAATGAGCGCAACACCTGAAACAGCAGCGCCTGGGTTCCCGGACGCAAAACAGCCTCCACCTGGTTCAGCGCAGCGGTGCCAGATACCCCAGAACGCACTGCGAGCAGCGCGGTAGCCGTGGCCTGCAGCAGGCGCCACAGCGGTGCGGCGGTTTGTGCGGCGCCTTCGGGATCGCTCACAGGCATCCCGCCGCTCGAAAGCCGAAAAGATGTGCCAGCAAAAGCGCCGGGAACTGTGCAATGGCGGCGTTATGGTCCGACACGGCGCGGTTGAAAGCCGCCATGGCGTGGGCCGCGAGTTGGTCATTCTCGGCCCAATGCAACTGGTACGCAGCAGCAAGCGGATGCTGCCAGGCAGGGCCGCTGCGCTGCGCCCTGGCCCACGCTGCCTGTAAAACCGCGAGCGCGGTTTGAAGCGCAGCCATACCGGCGGCGTTCAAAACTTGCCGGCGTGCCACCCGCAGCGAAGCGTCAAACTGTGTGCTTGCCGCCTGCAGATGGGCGCAGGCCTGCGCCGCCTCGTCTGGCGGCATCGGTTGTTGTGCAGGCGCCAGGGCTGCCGTGGCCGATAACGCGTATTCGTCAACCAGCGCGACGTACCGGCCCAGGGGCTCCCCCAGGGCCTGAAACGCCGCAATGGCCTGTCCGCGCAACCGTATCAGACGGTTATGGGCGCCGACCGACCAGAACACGAAAAGCGCCAATACGAGCCAGGCCATGGCGGAGTCGGTCATGGCAAGACGGGAGGAAAAGCGAAACGGTCAAACCGCGGCACGCGAAAAAACGCCCCAAGCCCCAAAAACCAGGACTCGGGGCGCTTATATCGCTTGCGCGCCAACGCTTACTCGGCCGCGGTTCCCACGCCCGCTTCGGCCGTTGCAGCCTCTTCAGACTCGCCGGCCAACTCCGCCGCTTCGGCTTCGGCAATGGCGCGGCGTTCCGCGTCGTCCATGTTTTCCCGGATCTTGCGCGCTTCGTGGTAGGCCATGCCAGTGCCCGCCGGTATCAGGCGGCCAACGATCACGTTTTCTTTCAGGCCACGCAACTCGTCGCGTTTGCCCATGATGGCGGCTTCGGTCAACACACGGGTGGTCTCCTGGAAGGAAGCCGCGCTGATGAAGCTGTCGGTGGACAAAGAAGCCTTGGTGATGCCCAGCAACAGGTTGGTAAAGACCGCGGGGATCTTGCCTTCGCCGCGCAAAGCGTCGTTGGTGTTGAGCATCTCCGAGCGCTCGACCTGTTCGCCGTTGATGTAGTTCGAATCGCCCGCGTTCTCTACCACGACCCGGCGCAGCATCTGGCGAACAATCACTTCGATGTGTTTGTCGTTGATCTTCACGCCCTGCAGGCGGTACACGTCCTGCACTTCGTCCACGATGTAGCGCGCAAGTTCTTCCGAGCCCAGCAGGCGCAGGATGTCCTGCGGATCGGCCGGGCCGTCCACCACGCTCTCGCCCTTGTTGACCACCTGGCCTTCGTGCACCAGGATGTTTTTCTCCTTGGGCACCAGCTCTTCCCAGACCTTGCCGTCCGGGTCGGTGATCTGCAGTCGGATCTTGCCCTTGGTCTCCTTGCCGAACGACACGGTGCCGGTCATCTCGGCCAGCACGCCCTTGTCTTTCGGCGAACGGGCTTCGAACAACTCGGCGACACGCGGCAGACCGCCGGTAATGTCGCGCGTCTTCTGGCCTTCGATGGGGATACGCGCCAGCACTTCGCCGGGTCCCACGTCCTGGCCGTCACGTACCTGGATCAGCGAACCAATAGGAAAGCCGATAGTCACCGAGTGGTCGGTACCGGGGATTTTGACTTCGTTGCCGGTCGCGTCGATCAGCTTGACCTGCGGCCGCACGATCTTGGCGGAACCACGGCGTTTCGGATCGATCACCACCAGCGTGGACAGACCGGTCACTTCGTCGAGCTGCTTGGCCACCGTAAGGCCTTCTTCCACATTCTCGAAATGCGCTTTGCCGGCGAATTCGGTAATGATGGGGCGCGTGAGCGGATCCCAATTGGCCAGGATTGCACCGGCCTTGATGGTCTGGTCGACCTTGACCGTCAGAATCGCGCCATAGGGCACCTTGTGGCGCTCGCGCTCGCGGCCGTGTTCGTCGTGGATCACGATCTCGCCGGAACGGGCAATCACCACCAGTTCCTTCTTGCTGTTGGTCACATAACGCATGGTGGCGTTGAAACCAATAGTTCCGCTGGACTTGGCTTCCACGCTCGATGCGATGGCAGCGCGTGATGCCGCACCACCGATGTGGAAGGTGCGCATGGTCAGCTGCGTGCCGGGTTCACCGATCGACTGCGCGGCAATCACACCCACCGCCTCACCGCCGTTTATCAGGCCGCCACGGCCCAGGTCGCGCCCATAACACTTGGCGCAGATGCCGAAACGTGTTTCACAGGTCAGTGCGGTGCGGACCTTGACTTCGTCCACGCCCACCAGCTCCAACTCCTCGATCACGTCTTCGTCCAGCATGTCGCCGGCCTTGGCCAGCACCGAGCGGTTCTCCGGATGCAACACGTCGTCGGCAGCGGTACGGCCCAGGATACGGTCGCGCAGGGACTCGATCACTTCGCCGCCTTCGACGATGGCCCGCATGAAGGAGCCTTCGTGGGTGCCGCAGTCCTGTTCGGTCACCACCAGATCCTGCGTCACATCGACCAGACGCCGCGTCAGGTAACCCGAGTTGGCCGTCTTCAGTGCCGTGTCCGCTAGACCCTTGCGGGCGCCGTGGGTGGAGATGAAGTACTGCAACACGTTCAGGCCTTCGCGGAAGTTGGCCGTAATCGGCGTCTCGATGATGGAGCCGTCAGGCTTGGCCATCAGACCGCGCATGCCGGCTAGCTGGCGAATCTGCGCAGCGGAGCCGCGGGCACCCGAGTCGGCCATCATGTAGATGGAGTTGAACGACTCCTGGTCCACTTCCTTGCCATGGCGGTCGATGGTCTTCTCTTTGGCGAGTTGGGCCATCATGACCTTGGACACTTCGTCGCCGGCCTTGCCCCAGATGTCCACCACCTTGTTGTACCGCTCACCGGACGTCACCAGACCGGAGGAATACTGCTGCCCGATTTCTTTGACCTCCTTCTCGGCGCGATCAATGATGGCGTGTTTTTCCTTGGGCACCAGCATGTCGTCGATACAGATCGAGATACCGGCCTTGGTTGCCAGCCGGAAACCGTATTGCAGCAACTTGTCGGCAAACACCACGGTCTCCTTGAGACCACATTTGCGGAACGACACGTTGATGAGTTTGGAGATTTCCTTCTTCTTCAAGGCCTTGTTGATGTTGGAGAACGGCAGCCCCTTGGGCAGGATCTCCGACAACAGCGCGCGGCCGGCCGTGGTTTCCCACAGCTTGGTCGATGGCACCA
>JANLPN010000329.1:0-2845 GCA_031367285.1 Betaproteobacteria bacterium
TAGGGGTTGGAGCGCTCGTACATGGCGTGGCCGGACACCGAGGCAATGGTGCAGCGTTGCTGCGGGTGCATGGCCGTAACCTTGACATCGTCGTGCGAGATTTCACCCAGCACGGTTTCCTTGCCGCCATAGGGCTCGGCACAGAACGAGGCGCATTCGAGCACCTTGCCCAGGTAGTAGGCATGGTCGGCCGAGAAACCATGGTGCAGCGCGGGTGCCGCGAATACGGCGGCGTCCGAGCTGCGCCCGCCGATGACCACGTCGGCACCCTGGCGCAGCAGCGCAACAAAGGGGTGAACACCTGCCATGGCAACGATGCGTCCGGTCGCATCCAGTTCAGCTTCCGTCAGATCGGCATAACCATCCAGTCCGCGCACCGCCTTGCCCTGGCGCATCTGTTCACGCACATGCTGCTTGTCTACTTCCGAATAGAAGTAGCCCAAACGGAATTTCGGGAGCTTGTGTTTGTGTGCAAGCTCCTGGATGATCGCCACATAAAGATCCACCCGGCTGTTGGAGCCGGTATCTCCGGCCGAGCCGATGATCATCGGTACACCCAGGCGGCGGGATGCGAGCAGCATGTGTTCCAGATCGTGCCGCTGCCAGGATTCCGGACTGGTCGAGGTGTCCGAGCCCAGGGGCACCGGCCCTACGTCGTCGCTGCCGGAGTCGGCGGCGATATAGTGGGGATGGGCTTGTACCCCCAACTCAAAGCTCTCCACACGCAGCGGCGCGAAGCCGAGGTGGCCGTTGGGGCAAATAATCTTCAATGACTGCATGCAAGGCTCTCCGCGGAAAGGCCCTGGAAACAGGGCCGCTTTACCTCAGGTTGCAGAATCCGTGCCGCCGCCGGCAGTAAAAAAAGTTGTTTCAATTCAACGGGTCGCAAGCATTACCCGGCGAAAGAATGGGCGGTCTGCCGTATTTGCACTCAGCAATGCGTGTAAACCACGCGCCAGGCGGACGTGTCAGGACGCCAGCAGTCCCAGCTTGACCATCTGGTGGCGCAATGCGTGGCGCGACAGGCCAAGCCGTTGCGCCGTGGCGCCGAGGTTGTGCCGGCAGGTGCTCAACGTCTGCTCGATCAGCGTGCGCTGGAACTGCGTGGTGGCCTGGTGGTAGTTCAGCGGCAGAGCACCCGTGCCTGGCGACTCCGACGTCGCGTGCGACGGCGCCGCCACCTCGCGCAGTATGCGCGCAGGCAGTTGTGCGGGCCGGATGGTGTCGCCGTCTTCAAGCAGGCACAGGCGTTCAAGCAGGTTCTGCAGCTCGCGCACGTTGCCGGGCCATTGGTAGGCGCGGAAGATGCGCTCGACTTCCGGCTCCAGGTGCCGCAAGTGGCTGCCGTATTGCGCGTTGTAGCGGTTCAGAAAGCTGTGCGTGAGCAGGAAGATGTCGTCGCCGCGTTCGCGCAGCGGAGGAATGTTGACGGCGATCACCTGCAGCCGGTAGTACAGGTCGTCGCGGAACTTGCCGGCCTTCACCTCGCCGAGCAGGATCTTGTTGCTGGCGGCGATAAAGCGCACGTCCACGCTGATGGGTTTGACGGCGCCCACGCGGCGGAAGCGCTGCGTATCGAGCAGCGAGAGGATTTTGGCCTGCATGACGGGATCCAGTTCGCGTACCTCGTCCAAGAACACCGTGCCACCGTTGGCGGCTTCAATCAGGCCTTCCTTCTTGCCGACTGCGCCGGTGAAGGCGCCGCGCTCATGGCCGAACAGCTCGGACTCCAGCAACTGGGCCGGGATGGCCGCGCAATTGATGTCCATGAATTCGCGCCCGGCGCGCTCCGACTGCTGGTGGATCATGCGCGCCACGAGCCCTTTGCCGGTGCCGGTTTCGCCGTAGATCAGCACCGTGTGCGTCTGGCTGCGCGCCACGCGCGTGATGAGCGTGTTCAGGGCCAGGATGCTGGAGTTTTCGCCGACCAGGCGCAGGCTCTCGGAAGGGGCGGAGTGTGTTGCCATCGTGGCAAGCTTAGCGCGGGTTTGCGCAACGACGCGCTACTTCACCAGCATGTCTTCCGTCCGACGCCGTTTTGGCGCCGGTGCAGCACCTTGCGCCGACCCCTGTACGGGCACGCTCGCCAGGGCACTTTCCAGCCCCGCCACCAGGTCCGCGCAGGTCGCGGCAGATTTCGGTGTGTGCGCGTAAATGTGCACTGGCCGCTCCTTGCGATCAAACCAGATCGAATCGGCCTGTTCCTGCGGGGGCCGTTCCGAGGCCAAAAACACGATGGTGTCGGCACCCTGTGCGTGGTCGCGCAGCACCGACTTGAGCATGTTGCGGAAGCGCGGCATGGAGCGTCCGACGCTGGCGGTATCCACCCAACCCGGGTGCATGACGTAGAAGGACTTGGCGGTGTTGGCGTACTTCTCGCGCCAATAACGCGTGAGCATCACCTGCGCGCGCTTGGACAGGCCGTAAGCGCGCACGCCCAGGTAACCGTCGCCCGTTATGTTCAGGTCCTTGACCACCATCGCGTGGTTGTACATGCCGCCGGAAGACACTTCGATCACAGTTGCATTCGGCGCCAGCATGCCGCGGTCGAGCAATTCGCGCGTCAGGTGGTAGTGGCCGAGGATGTTGGTGGAATAGGAGGTTTCCAGGCCTTCGCGCGTGATGATCTGGTCGCGTTTCTGGATGCCCACGTTATTCACCAGCACGTCGATGCGCCGGCCAGTCTTCCCAAGGCGGTCCAGTAGCGCGCGGATGTCATTTTGCAGCGAAAAGTCCGCCACCTCGACCGAGACCTTGGACGGGTCTTTCACCGACGCGGCAAAAGCCTTGAGCTTGCCGATGTCGCGCGCCACGCAGATCACGTGGGCGCCGCCTTCCACGGCGG
>JANLPN010000356.1:0-9422 GCA_031367285.1 Betaproteobacteria bacterium
TCGACATAATGAGCAACTGCCCGCAGCGGGCGGCGCACATTTTCAGGAACCTTTGAAACAGGCTCAGGTTTTGCACCTCGATGATCTGGCGCACGTCGCGCTCCACATAGGTCATCACGTAGTTGGCAAACCATTGCTCCGGTGCCAGGTTTCGATCATGGAGGGGTGGGTACAGGCCGCGCCAGAGCAGGTCGTCCAGGCTGCCCACTGCGGTATGAGCGGTCCCAGCCCAGCCGCTTCGCGTCTGGCCCCCCGAGGGGGTGCGAGAAAACTCGGGGCGGCCCGTCGTTTTCTCATGAGAGTCCAGCAGTTCCTGCAGGGCAAAGGGCAGCAACTGGATCAGACCCACGCGGCCGGCCAAGCTCTGTGTAATATGGGACAGCAGGCCGAATTGCTGTGAGCCGGTCAGCACAAACCGGCCCATGCGCTGATCCAAATCGACGCGGGTTTGCAGGTACGAAAACAAGGCCGGGCAGCGCTGCGCTTCGTCCAGGATTGCGCCAACCGGATACCGGGCCAAGAATCCGCGCGGGTCCTCCTCGGCAAAGGCTCGCGTATCGGGGTCTTCCAGCGACACATAGGGCTGGTCAGGGAAGGTGCTTCTGGCCAGCGTCGTCTTGCCGGATTGGCGCGGACCCGTGATCGCCAGGATTGGATAACCTTTGGCGAGTTGCCGGAGAGCGGATTCCGCTTGACGGGGGACCATTCTTACAAGTTGGGAATGCAATATCCAAATTGTAGCAAAATCGTTCTGGCGTGAGCTCAATCGACGATGAGTCTGAGCTTGCTTGCGTCCTTACCGCGCGGACGCGGGCCGGGCTTGCGGGTAAAGTCACGGCCATGCCAGCCGCGCCGCCACTGCTGATTGACGAATCCGAAGTCGAGATCACGGCCATCCGGGCGCAGGGCGCGGGTGGGCAAAACGTCAACAAGGTGTCGAGCGCGATCCACCTGCGGTTTGACATCGGGGCTTCAAGCCTGCCCGACGACGTGAAGCAGAGGTTTCTGGCCTTGCGCGACAAGCGCATCACGCAGGAAGGTGTGCTGGTGCTCAAGGCCCAGAGCCACCGCACGCAGGACATGAACCGGCTGGATGCGTTCGCACGCCTGCACGAGCTGCTGGCCAGCGTTGCCGTCGCGCCCAAGTTGCGCCGGCCCACCAAACCCACCTATGGCTCCAAGCAGCGCCGGTTGGAAGGCAAGGCCCAGCGCTCCGAGACCAAGGCGTTGCGGGGCAGGGTGCTAGACTGATTCCAGATGCCTATTTATCCTGCCGAAGCCAACAACATTCTCGAAAACTCGGAAGAGCAGGACTTCGGCGAAAACGGCGCGGCTTATGAGTTGTGGGTGGTCAAGAGGTCGTTTACCCTTGTCACGCCCATTTGCGGCATGGGCTTGCTCATCGTGCTGGTCAATCTGGTGGCGGTTGACCCCCTGTTCTACTTTCGGGGCCTGTGGGCGAAGAACACGCAGTACTACTTCCTGTCGATCTGGCATGTTGTGGCCGCGCTGTATTTCGCGGCCATGCTGGTGGGGGCGAGGTTCAGCACCTCCCACGCTGCCCGCAAGCTCCTGCTGCCGGTTTTTTTTGTGGGTGGCGCCTCCCTCTTCGCCTGGTTTGGCCTTATTTCCTGGTTTCTGGCCGGCGACTTGTCCCTGTTTGCCGTCGCCTTGTTGTGTATGGCCAGTGTTTTCTGTTTCCCGGGCCAGCTGCGCCGCGTTATCGTCGTCACCAGTGCGCTGGCACTGGCGGCGGCCATCTACCTGACCGATGAGCGAGGCACATTTTTCAGCAGCGGCGTGGTCGTGAACCTGGTGGCGGTGGTGGCGATAGCCTTTGTGATCGATGGCTACATGATGCAGACCAGCCGCGCCCTGTTCCGGGAAAAATGCCGGGTCGAGTTCGAGCGTTCCCGCGCCGACCGCGTGTTGTACAACGCTTTGCCGGAGTCGATTGCGAACGAGTTGAAGCAGCACCGGACCGTCAAGGCGGAGAAATACCAGCGCATGACCGTGCTCTTTACCGACATTGTTGGTTTCACCAAATTCTCTTCGTCGGTGCCGCCCGATGCGGTGGTGCACATCCTGAACCAGATCTTCTCGGAGTTCGATGCCCTGGTGGACGGCTACGACGTGGAGAAGATCAAGACCATAGGCGACGCCTACATGGTGGTTGGCAAGGGCAACGCGGCGGCGGTTGCCGACCTGGCCGTTGACATGCTGAAAGCCATGGATGCATACAACCGTGCCAACGGCGTCGATTTTTCCCTGCGTGTTGGCATGCACATCGGTCCGACGGTAGCCGGCGTGATCGGCCTCAAGCGTTTTCTCTACGATGTCTGGGGCGACGCCGTCAATACGGCCAGCAGAATGGAGTCCATGGGTACACCGGGCCGGATTCACGTCAGCGAAGCGATATTCAGCGAACTCGGCGAGGACTACGCATTCGAAGACCGCGGCTTCATTGAGGTGAAAGGCAAAGGCTCCATGCACACCTACTTCCTGCTGCAGCGCCGGGCTACCTGACCGCGCGCCGCACGGCTAAGATACGTGCAGCTCCGCGACCCCTGCCATGGACCAAGCATCTTCTGATCCACCCGCCACCAGCCTGGGCTTCTTTGGCGATTTGCCCTTGCTGGAGAAGGCGGGCGACACCTTCGATACCTCGCGCTACCGCCGTGCGCCCGATGACTGGGTGCTGGTGGTGACCGACATCGTGGGCTCGACGGCCGCAATTGCCGACGGCCAGCACAAGACGGTGAATTTTGTCGCCGCCATGGCGATTGCGGCGCTCAAAAACCTGTGTGCGCCGAAACCGCTGCCTTTCCTGTTTGGTGGCGATGGCTCGGTGGTGATGGTGCCGCCGCAGCACGCGCAGGCGGCGCGGCTGGCGCTGGCACGCGTGCGCGGATTTGCGCTGCGCGAATTTGCCATGCAGTTGCGTGTGGGCCTGGCATCGGTGGCCGACTTGCGGCGTTTTGGCAGCGACGTGCTGGTCGGGCGTTTCGAGCCCACGCCCGGCAACAGTTTTGGCGTATTCCTGGGCGGCGGGGTCGGCATGCTGGAAACAGCGGTGCGCGGGCGCGGCGACCCGGCGCTGATTGCGCAGGCGGTTATTCCCGCGGACCTGGATGACGGCGTGCCGGTGGATCTGGCCGGCCTGTCGTGCCGCTGGAATCCGCTGCAATCCGGGCGCGGCAAGATGCTGACCCTGATCATCCACGGTGCGGCCAACCCCGGCGCCGTACACGCCGCCGTCATGCGGCTGGCCGGGCAGGGCGGCGGCGAAACGCAAGCGGTGCGGCTGGACACCCTGAGCACGAGCTGGCCACCCAAGGGTTTCATGCTGGAGGCGCAGGCCACACGCGGCAGCCGGCCGCTTTTTGTGGCGGTGCTGCGGGTGTTGTTCGAGACCCTGCTGGCCCGCATCATCCTGGCCGTGGGGCGTCCGGTGGGAGGCTTCGAGCCCGATAAATACATGAAGGAAGTCACCACCAACACCGACTTCTGCAAACACGACGAGACCATCAGTTTCGTGATCGACTGCCCGGTGGACTGCATCGCCAAAATCAAGGCCTACCTGGACCAGCAAATGGCGGCAGGAAGCTTGCGTTACGGCATGAACGTGTCGGAGACGGCGCTCATGACCTGCCTGGTCACCTCAGCCAGCGGTGGGCTGCACGTGCATTTCGTGGATGGCGGCGACGGCGGCTACACCACTGCCGCCAAAACCATGAAGGCGCTGGCGAAATAAAGCGATGCCGTCAAAGACTCTGCTGCGCAATATCCGGCTGGTATCGGGCCTGATCCTGATGGCGTTTGTGATCAGCCATCTGGCCAACCTGTCCCTGGGACTGCATTCGCTGGCGACCATGGAAGCCTGGCGGCACCGGCTGCTGGGGCCATGGCGCTCCTTGCCGGGCGCCGTGCTGCTGACCAGCGCCGCCGCTGTCCATGCCGCGCTGGGGCTCTACGCCATGGCCATGCGCCGTTCGTTTGCCATGAGCAATACCGACGTGGTGCAACTGCTGCTCGGGCTGTTGACGCCTCCGATGCTGATCAACCACGTGTTCGCCACCCATGTGGCGGGGGAACTGGGCCGGGGTTTCGATTCTTCGTATGGCCAGATGCTGGCCGTGTACTGGAGTTTCTCGCCGCTGTATGCGTTCCAGCAGCTGTTCGTGGTGGTGATTGTGTGGATACACGGTGCCCTGGGCCTGTATTCCTGGCTGGTGCTGCAGCCGGTCTGGCGCCGTATTGGCGGCCTGGTGCTGCCGGTGCTTTTTGCGGTGCCTATCGTCGCCTTGCTCGGGTTTGCCGAGTCGGGGCGCGAGGTGCTGGAAAAATTGGCCAACGACGAGGTCTGGCGCGCGCACATCATTGACAACCTGCGGCGCATCATCGTGGTCACCTCGGAGCTGAACGTCTACCTGTGGCGTTCGATTGCCATTTATGCGGTGCTGGCGGCCATTGCCGCCGCCGTCATGCTGGCGCGTATGCTGCGCGACCGCAAGAAGCCGGTGCAGGTGGCCTACGACGGTGGCCAGATTGCTCACGGGCGCCGCGGCCTGTCGATCCTGGAGATCAGCCGCGGCAACGATATTGCCCATGCCCATGTGTGTTCCGGGCGCGGCCGTTGCGGCACCTGCCGGGTGCACGTGGATAGCGGAGCGGCGTCGCTGTCACCCCTCAACGACCTGGAAGACGCAACCCTGGCCCGCGTGTTGGCCGGGGCCGGGACGCGCCTGGCCTGCCAGGCACGGGTGCTCGGACCGGGTGTGTCCGTGACCCGGCTTTTGCCGGCTTTTGCCGACGCCTCAGCCGCGCGTGACCCGCAGGACTGGGTGGGTGGGGATGCGATAACTGCTCTGGAGCCGGCTCCATGATGCAAGCTTTGGTGGACGCCAAGGCGCGTATCGCCGCCTTGGGCGTTGACCTGGCCCAGGCACCGGCCGAATGGCACACCCTGATGGATGCGATGTCCGGATCGCTCATGAGCGGCACCGGCGTGCGGGCAGTGACCTACAGCCTGATCCTGCTGCTGATCGGCGGCAGCGTGGAGTGGTTGTACTGGACCTATGCCTATGGGTCGCTGCGCATGGTGCAGGCCACACCGGCCGCAACACCCCGGCAAGCCTTGCGGCTGGGTCTGCGCCGGCTGTTGTTGTTGTGTGGTGGCGTGTTGCTGTTTACCGGCGCCACCATCGCGGCGTCGGCGGCGTTTTCCTGGCCACCTGGTGTGCATGAGATGGCCGTGGCCGTGACGCTGCTGCTGATGGTGCTGCGCCTGGCCTGGGTGGCGGTAGTGATTGTTCTGGCGCCGGGGCGCACCTCGTTGCGCCTGGTTCCAGTGGCCGCGAAGCGGGTACGCTGGGTTGCGGTCAGCGCCATGCTGGTGGCCTTTTTGCTGGGTACGGCGCAGTTCATTCCTGAATTGATGGAGCAGGTCGGCAACGCGCCGCACAGCGCCCATGCCATGCGCCTGGCACTGGGCACGCTGTGTGCGCTGGTGTTGCTGGTGGCGGCGTTTGCCTTTATCGGCCGCGCTGCGCGCGCGGGCGGCGCGCGTTACCGTCTGCCCAGGTTTCCCAAGTCGTTCCTGGTGGCGGCGCTGGTGGTGCTGGCCTACGCGCTGTGGGTGCTGGCCAGTGCCGAAGCGGCGGCCATCGCCACCGTGCTGGCCCTGGTGGTAGTGGTGCAGATGTTCCTGCGCGACATGGTGTTTTTCTTCTGGGCCGACGTGGTGAGGCGCCAGGTCGGCAACGACGCGGTGCAGACCGCGCATGCGCCAGACCCGACGCTGCTGCCGCACGTCGTGTTGTCGGGTGCACGGTTTATCGTGGTGGCGCTGGGCCTGGGCGCCTGTGCGGTGGCACTCGACACGCCGCTCACCGAGCTGGCCACACGCCAGGGCCCGCTGGTGCGTTTTGCATTCAGCCTGCTGGGCGTGGCGGCATTGGCGCTGCTGACCAACCTGGTCTGGATTGCGGTGCGCACCACCATCGACCAGCGGCTCAAACGTATCGGCCCGCACGACCCGCACGGGGAGCCGAATCCGGAAGCGCGTTTGCTCACGTTATTGCCCCTGCTGCGCATGACGGCAGCCATGGTGCTGGGCATCATGTTGCTGTTGTCGTCGCTGTGGGCCATAGGCATCGAGATCACACCCCTGCTGGCCGGGGCCGGCGTGATCGGCCTGGCGCTGGGTTTTGGCGCGCAGGCGCTGGTGCGCGACGTGATTGCCGGCATCTTCTTCCTGGCCGAGGACGCGTTTCGTATCGGCGAATACGTGGAGAGCGGAACCAGTGTCAAGGGCACGGTGGAGCGCATCACGCTGCGCACGGTAGCGTTGCGCCACCATAACGGGCCGCTGCATTTTGTGCCCTACGGCGCCCTGGGCAGCGTGCGCAACAACTCGCGCGACTGGGTGATCGAAAAATTCAACCTGCCGTTGCCCATCGAGGTGGACAGCGAGAAGGTGCGCAAGCTCATCAAGAAGGTCGGCGAGGCGATGTTGCAGGACCCCGAGGTGGGCCACCTGCTGCGCGAGCCGCTCAAGGGCAAGTTGTCGCGCATCGACCCGGGTGTCAAGGTGTTCCGCTGCAAGTTCGAGACCGCGCCGGGCAAACAGTTCGACGTGCGGGCGCAGGCATTAAGACGGCTGGAGGAGGCGCTTCGATCGGCCGGCGTTGCTTTTGCGGACGGGCGGCAGACGGTCTTCATCCAAAGGAGTGCGGATTTGGTGGTGGATATCACGGGCGCCACGTCGGCGTCGGCGCTTCGGTAAAGGCGCCGCTTTCCTATGACTTCCGCCGCACGCGTTCCTTCAGGGCTTGCTTGTCCGTCTTGTTGACGCTCGTCTTGGGCAGTGACTCCACCCGGTCGATGCGCGCCGGCAGTTTGTAGCGGGCCAGATGGGTCTTGCAGAATTCAAGCAATGCGTCGGTGTCGGCGCTGCTTGTGTGGCGCAAAACAACAAAGGCCCGCAAGACTTCGCCACGGTAGGGATCGGGCTGGCCCACAACAGCCGCTTCAACAACGTCGGGATGGGTGTACAGAACTTCCTCGACCTCGCGCGGGTAGACGTTGTACCCGCCAACGATTACCAAGTCCTTCTTGCGATCCCGGATATAGAGGCAACCGTCTTCGTCAAATTCGCCAATGTCGCCGGTGTAAAGCCATCCATCCCGCAAAGCCTCTTGTGTCTCAAGCGGCAGGTTGTGGTAGCCCTGCATCAGCTGCGGCCCGCGTGCGCGGATTTCCCCTATTGTCCCGACAGGCAGCACCTCCTGGCCGGTTTTCAGGTCGACTACCTGCACCTCCGTCGCAGCCACGGGTATCCCCACCGAACCGACTTTGACCGGTCCCGCCATGGCATTGAAGGTGAGCACCGGGCCGGCTTCCGTCTGGCCATAACCTTCATAGATCGGTGCGTGCGTAGCCGCCTCCCAGCGTTCAAGGGTCTCCGCCGAAAGCGCCGCCGACCCGGAGTAACAGGTATGGACGCGGCTCCAGTCAGAGCCCGCAAAAGCAGCACAGGCCATAAGGCCGGCAAAGATCGTGGGGCTGCCGGGAAAAATGGTGACGGCATGCTGGGCCATCGCATCGAGCAGCTTTTCCGGGTGATAACCAGGTAACACCACCAAGGTGCTTCCCGAGTAGCCGCACAGGAAAAGTCCCATGGCCATGGCGTAGGAATGAAACAAGGGCATCACGCACAGGACACGCTCACCCCCGCGCCCCACCGGCAGCAGACCTTCACGCTGCGAGATGTTGGTACTGATGGCGCGATGCGTCAGGTTCACGCCTTTGGGAAAGCCGGAAGAGCCACCGGTGTATTGCAGTATCGCCAGCTGCTCGACTTCAGGAAAAAGCTGCGCCAGGCCACCCTCGGGAGGCAACGACTTCCAGCTCGCAAGCAAGGCACCGATTTCCGAACCGCGAACCAACTGACAATCCGGCAAATCGCGGGTCAGCGACTCCAACTTGGACAACAGTTCATCCTCCACGATCAGCAGTCGGGGTGCCGAGTCCTTGAGCATGTACTGCAACTCGCGCGCCGTGTACAGCGGGTTCAAGGGCACATGTTGCGCTCCGGCGGCGGCAATCGCATAGGGGGCGATACATGCCAGGAGCGAATTCGGCAACACCGTGGCGACGCGCCGCCCTCGCGACCCGGCGCCTAGGAGCATCCGGGCCATGCTGGCGACCGTGTTCCTGAGTTCGTCGTAGGTCAATTGCGCGTCACCCATGCGCAGGGCCACGCGAGCGGGAAACTCGTTGGCCGTGTGTTCCAGCATCGCAACCACGCTGTGGTGCACAGTGGGAAGCGCGGGATTGTGAAGCTTCACGGAGCGCTCCGCGGCTGCCGGTTGTCTACCTCGATGATCAATGTCATGGCGGTGTCTCCCGCGGCGCATCCGGTGAACAGGCCGATACCGCCGCCCTGCAAGACCATTTGTTCGATCAACTCGATCAGGCCGCGCAGGCCGGTCGGTCCCTGGGGGTGGCCCCACACCAGCGAACAACCGAACTGGTTCATCTTTTCCAGGGGGAATTTCATCTCGCGCGAAAATACGATGTCGTTGACGACGAATGGGTTGTGCGTCTTCACGTGCGTCACCTGGCCCATCGTGAGCCCGGCGTTTTTCAGTGCCGCGTGTGACGCGGGCACGGGTGCATAAGGCATCAGCGCCTTGTCGGTTCGGGCCAGGCCGACACCACGCAGGCGGATACGAACTTCAGGGCGGGTGGAGAGTTCATCCGCCTTGCCTTGCGAACAGACGAAAAGGGCGGCGTTGCCGTCCGCCGGATGGGTTTGCCCGCCATACGTGATGGTTCCGCTGTCGAGCACCGGTTTGAGTTTGGCAAGCGCCGCGGCGCTGGTGTCGTGTACTCCTTCGTCACCCTCCAGCCGGGACACGATCTTGCGCAAGCGTGCATCGGGCACTTCGAATGGCAGCGACATGTAGCGCCGCTGAAAAGCGCGATTGTCGGCCAGCGCGTCCTGGTATTGCGCGTAACGCAAAAGCGTCACCTCGTTTTGCTCGGCAGTCGTGATACTGAATCGTCGCGCCACGTTTTCACCGGTCTCGACCATGGCCACGCGAGCAAACGGGTCCTCCTTGAAGTTGTCCAGTACCCAGCTTTCGTGGCTGCCATTGCCGCCCGGCCCATTCGGGTTGGGATAATAGATTTGCGGCCCGTTGCTTACCCGGTCGGCCGTCAGCACCAACACGCATTCGGCTCGGCCCGCGCCTACCTCGTCGGCCGCCATGGCGATACAGCGCGCTGAAGTCGCGCAGGCCTGTGCGACGCTGGGGCCGCCCACATGCTCGAACCCGATCAGACCCATCGCCCACGGTAGGCCGTAAAAGCTGCCTTGCTGCGGCACGGTCAGCCCCAGCACGCCATAGTCGATG
>JANLPN010000362.1:0-3417 GCA_031367285.1 Betaproteobacteria bacterium
GAGATCATTGTCGGCATCCACCGCGATCCGCAGTTTGGCCTGGCGCTGACGCTGGGTGCCGGGGGTGTGCTGGTCGAGTTGCTCAAGGACACGGCGACCCTGCTGCTGCCGGTGTCGCGGGCCGACATACTGGCCGCGCTGCAGTCGCTCAAAAGCTGGCCGTTGCTGAACGGTTTCCGTGGGCGCCCGACCGGTGATATCGAGGCGCTGCTGGACGCCGTGCTGGCCGTCACCGCCTACGCGCAGGCCCATGCAATACGGCTGCAGGAGATCGACGTCAACCCGGTGCTGGTATTGCCGCAAGGTCGTGGTGTACTCGCGGTGGATGCCTTGATCCAAATCTCAGGCAAGGAATGAGCGATGAACAATCCCGTGCGTACCGTGGCAAGCGAGGGCGTGTTGACCATCACGCTGGATCGCCCCAAGGCCAATGCAATCGACGTGGCGACCAGCCAGGCGCTGTACGCGGCCTTCCGGCAACTGCGGGACGACTCCGCGTTGCGGGTCGCCATCATCACCGGTAGCGGGCGCTTTTTTTCGGCCGGGTGGGACCTGAACGCGGCTACCGGGGGCGAGGCCATAGATGCCGACCATGGCCCGGGCGGCTTTGCCGGCCTGACCGAATTTTTTGAGCTGGACAAACCCGTGATCGCGGCCGTCAATGGGCTGGCCATGGGCGGTGGTTTTGAGCTGGCGCTGGCGGCCGACCTGGTCGTGGCCGCCGAATCTGCCGAGTTTGCGCTGCCCGAGCTGAAGCTGGGCCTGTTGCCTGACTCCGGAGGGGTATTGCGACTGCCGCGCCGCTTGCCGCGCGCCATTGCCACCGAACTGCTCATGACGGGCCGGCGCATAGGTGCGGCCGAGGCCGCGCGCTGGGGGCTGGTCAACCAGGTAGTGCCGGCGGACCAGTTGCTGGTGGCGGCAACCGCGCTGGCAGGCCAGATCGTGCAGGCGGCGCCGCTGGCCATTGCCGCCCTCAAGCAGGTGCTGCGTGCCACCGATGCTCAAACCGTGCACGACGGCTACGGCACGCTGCGCAACGGTGACCTGCCAGCCTACCAGGCCATGCTCCAATCCGACGACGCCAAGGAAGGGCCGCAGGCATTTGCTGAAAAGCGGTCTCCGGTCTGGCGCGGGCGCTGAGCGGACGCTGCGCGAGGGGCTGAGTACCATCCAGGTTCGGGCTGAGCCTGACGAAGCCCCGATGCACTGCTGCCACCCGCAAGAAAAAATGCAACACCACATCATCGATTCCCAACGCATAGACGCAGCCACGCTGGTGGCCCTGGCGCGCAGTGGCAGCCGCTTTTCGTTCGCGCAAACCGCACTCGACCGCATTGCCGCTGATCGCAAAATTGTGGAAGCCCATATGGCATCCGGCGAACCGGTTTACGGCCTCAACACCGGCCTGGGCGGCAACCTGGGCTACCGCCTGGACGCGACCGATGTGGTGGCCTTTCAGGAGCAGGTGATCCAGGGGCGCATGATAGGCATGGGTGAGCCTCTGCCGCAGGATGTAGTGCGCGCCGCCATGCTGGCGCGCTGCACCAGCATGGCCAAGGGCGGCTCGGGCGTAAGCGTCGCGGCCGCACAAGGTCTGCTGGCCTTGCTTGACCGGGGTGTCACTCCCGTGGTGCCCATGCTGGGCTCCATCAGCGCCGGGGACCTGGGCCTGTGCGCGCACATGGTGGCGCCTCTTATCGGACAGGGGGAGGCGTTCTACCAGGGCCGGCGATGCAGCGGTGCCGATGCGCTGGCAGCTGCCGGGCTGGCCCCGGTGGCCCTGCAGGCCAAGGACGGCCTGGGCCTGATCAACGCCAGCCCGCTGACCGCTGGTTTTGCGGCCGTGGTCTCGCGCACGCTGAGCGAAACCCTGCTGATCGCCGCCGCCGTGGCGGCATTGGCCGATGAAGGCTACGCCGCCAACCTCAGCGTGTTCGACCCGCGTATCGCCGCCGCTCGTCCGGCTGGCGCACAAGTGGGTGTGGCGGCACTGTTTCGCGCGCTGCTGGCTGGCAGCAGCCTGTGCGAGGGCACACCGCGCTCCATCCAGGACGCGATTTCCTTGCGCACCATGGCGCAGGTGTTCGGCTCCAGTTATGCCGCGTTGGCCAGCCTTACGGACGCCGTGGACGCGGAGATCAACGGCAACTCCGACAGCCCGTTGGTTTTTGCGGCCCAGGGCGACATGTTGTCGTCGCCCAACTTCCATCCCACCATGATTGCGCTGGCCTTCGATAGCATGGCCATCGCCGTCGCGCACCTGGCCAGCGCCAGCGTGCAGCGCAGCATCAAGCTGCAGACCCCGCACCTGAGTGCCCTGCCCAAATACCTGTCGCCGGTGGGCGGCGCGAGTGTCGGTTTTAACGCGCTGCAAAAAACTGCCGCCGCGCTGTTTGCCGAAATCAAACTCAAGGCCATGCCGGCCAGCCTGGATGCCATAGTCGTTTCCGACACCGTCGAAGACCATGCCACCCAGGCCATGTTGTGTGTGCGCAAGCTGGGGGAGCAGCTGCAGTTGTTCCGTTACCTGATCGCGATCGAAGCGCTGGTGGCTGCGCAGGCGGTGGACTTGCGGCAATCCGCGAAGCTGGGTGTGGGGACGCAGCCGGTGTTTGACGCGGTGCGGTCGGTGGTAACGACGCTGCAACAGGACAGGCCGCCGGGGCCGGATGCGATGGCGGTTGGAAGTGCGCTGTTTGCGGGGGAGTTGTGCCACACCGTGCGCAAGCTGGTATTGAGGGATATGGCAGTGCCAAGTTTTCTCGCGCTGTGACCCGTGCTTGATCGTTATGGCGAAATTGGCGGCGTAAACGATTGCTAGATATCTTGCTTCGCGAGCTCGACCGCAATCGCAACGGCTTGGTTCAACGCCACCTGCAAATTGGCCCGCAGTGCCGTGACGACAGTTTGCAGCGGCACCGCGGCCAGTTCGTTCTTCTTCAGAAACGCAGACCATAACGCCTGGCGCGACGTATCGTTTACGAACTCGTCGGTCAAACCAATCGGAAGCTTTGTCGGCACGACCATGCCACGACGCGTGAATGTCGCGGCGATCGCTGTCGCCAGCGTGTCGGGCTGCAACTCTTCACGCTCAAACAGCACCGAGAGATCCAGGTAATCCTTCAGTCGGCTGTTTGTCATGCCCAGCAACGCGATGGCGTGCAGCTTTTCGGCGATGACGGTGTAGACGGGATAGGTTCGCAGACGCGGCGCGGGAAACTCGTTGATGAGTACCGGATAGACGGCTTCGATCGGCCCTGGGGTCACGGCGTCACCGAACCCGACATCAATTTGTGTTCTGCAACGCGCGCGGTCCAGTTCAGCCGCGATGATGACCCGCGCTCCAGCGTATCCCGCTTCCCTGCGGATCTCTTGAACGCCCACACTGGCGGGATCGAAAACGATGCCGTCCTC
>JANLPN010000370.1:0-8132 GCA_031367285.1 Betaproteobacteria bacterium
AACGATGGACGCAAACTGCGACTCGAACATCTCGGTGCCCGACACGCCAACGGCCGGTTGCTCTTTGCGCATGTACAAGCGCGACCCGTCGCGTCCGGTCGCGGTTACCTCTGCAATGGCCACGTCCAACGCAGGGTTGGCTACCAGGCGTGCCGCAGAAAACGTTCGCCTCATAGCCGCGTGTATCGCGGGTGGGCCATTTCCACGCGGACCGGTGGTTTCTCGCTTTGGGCGTTTGCAGGTGTTGCCGTGAACAGTGCCACTGTGGCGGCGCGCTGGCCGCCAATACGGCGGCAAAGGTGCAATGCCAGACCGGGCGACGCCAGGTAGGGATAAAGTTCAGCATCAAAACCTCCATTTACGTTTGACCATGAAGCATCTCACTATTCTGACCGGAGCGTCACGCGGCATGGGGCTGGCGTTGGCCGAGCAACTGTGCAGGGCAGACAGCGTGCTGCTGTGTATTTCGCGCGCCACCTCACCGCAACTGGAGCAGCGGGCACGCGAAAGCGGCACTGCCTTGACCCAGTGGCCGGCCGATCTGGCGGAACCGGCGCCGGTGGCCGCGCGGGTATTGGCCTGGTTGTCGGCGCACGATCCGGCTGGCCTGGCCAGCGCCACGCTGATCAACAACGCCGGCATGGTGGGACATATGGGGCCGCTGGAGCCTGCCGATCCGCGCACCCTGGCGATGACCTTGCGCGTGAACTTGGAGGCACCGATGCAACTCTCGGCCGCCTTTCTCACCGCTACCCGCGGCTGGACGGTGGCGCGCAGGATTCTCAATATCTCCTCGGGCCTGGGTCGCCGCGCCATCGCCGGCGGCGCCATGTACTGCGCCGCCAAGGCCGGCATGGACCACTTCAGCCGCTGTGTTGCGCTGGACGAAGCCACGCAGCCGCATGGCGTGCGTATTGTGTCGCTGGCACCGGGCATCATCGACACCGACATGCAGGCCGACCTGCGCGCCAGCGACCCGGCCCGCTTTCCGGGCCGTGACGGTTTTGTGCAGGCCAAGGAAAGCGGCAGCCTGACTTCGCCGGCCGCCGCCGCGCACCGTGTGCTGGCCTATCTGGCACGGGAGGACTTCGGCGGCCAGCCGGTGGCCGACGTGCGCGACGCCTGAACAGCTGTGCGTCTAGCGGGCCGCCTGCATGCGCAACCGCCGCGCCGCTTCTTCGGCCCGCGCATCGGCTATCTCGCGCATCACGTTGCCCACGTTCACCGGTCCGCTCTTGCGCGCGAAGCGGCCGGTGAGCTGCACCTCGGTAGTCAGCAGGCCGCGCTGGTAAAGGTCCCAGATTTCCGGGCCATAGGCGGTCGGCAGCAGTTCGGGCGCAAAGCGGCCGAAGAAGTCGCGCAGGTTGTTCACGTCGCGCAGCAACATGCGCTGCGCATGGTTGTTGCCGGCGGCGTCCACGGCCTGGGGCAGGTCGATGATGACCGGGCCGTCGGCGGCCAGCAGGATATTGAACTCGGACAGATCGCCATGCACTACGCCAGCGCACAACATACGGACCACTTCCAGTAGCAGGGCGGCGTGGTGCTGGCGTGCCTGCTCGGCAGTCAGCTCCACGTCGTTCAGGCGCGGCGCCGCATCGCCGTGTGTGTCGGTCACCAACTCCATCAGCAAGACACCGTCGTGGAAGTTGTAGGGCTTGGGCACCCGCACACCGGCATCGGCCAGGCGGTACAAGGCATCGACCTCGGCGCTTTGCCAGGCGGCTTCCTGCGCCTGGCGGCCGAATTTCGTGCCTTTGGCCATGGCCCTCGCCTGGCGGGTGGTCTTGACCTTGCGGTTCTCGGTGTAGTCCACCGCCTGGCGAAAGCTGCGCTGCGTGGCCTCCTTGTAAACCTTGGCGCAACGCGTCTCGTCGCCGCAACGCACCACAAACACCATGGCCTCCTTGCCACTCATGAGCTGGCGCACCACGGTGTCTATCAGGCCTTCTTCGATGAGCGACTGCAGTCGCGGGGGAGCTTTCATGGGCGCTATTGTGCCCGTCGAAAACCTGCTCGCCTGTACGGTTGACCACAAACCCCTTCGCCTGGAGCGCTTGCACCAAACGCTTGCGGTGCTCGCCCTGCATCTCGACCACATCGTCCTTGACCGTGCGCTCAGGATCACCGCGTGCAACAGGGAGTCCGAAAACGGCCGGTACGCGCGCAAGCCATGAACGATGATGGCGGCTTATCCTCTTTGACCGCCCCATGGCAGCACCTCTTCCCCGTTCCTTCGCCGGCCTGGCCTGGTCCAACCTGGCGGCCCAGTCGGCGGAGCAGTTAAGCCTGGCCGCCACGCCGATAGTGGCGGTGCTGGTGCTGGGTGCCGGTCCGGGCGAGGTGGGTGTGCTGGCCACGGCGCAGACCCTGCCTTTCCTGCTGCTGTCGATTCCGTTTGGCTTGCTGGCCGACCGGACGTCGAGGCGCCGCCTGATGGTGTGGGCCGAGACCTTGCGCATGCTGGCGTTGCTGGCGCTGTTTGTGGCCGTGGGCTTCACCCAGCTATCGATCACCCTGCTGGCCGTGCTGGGTTTCCTGGGCGCGGTGGGTACTGTCGGTTTCAGCGTTGCCGCACCAGCCCTGGTGCCGGCCCTGGTACCACGCGAGGCGCTGGGGCAGGCCAACGGGCGGCTCGAGCTTGCGCGCAGCAGCGCCTTTGCCGCCGGCCCGGCGCTGGCGGGTGCACTGGTATCCTGGGCCGGCGCACCGGCAGCCTTCGTGCTGGCTGCCGCCTTGTCGGCGGCGGCCGTTGTTTTGCTGTGGCGCCTGATCGAGCCGCCACGGACGCCGGCGGCGGCGCGCCACCCCCTGCTGGAGTTGCAGGATGGCGCGCGCCTGGTCTGGCAGCACGCGATGCTGCGGCCGATGTTCCTGACCAGCGTGGTGTGGAGCATCTCGTGGTTTGTGCTGCAGGTCGCGTACGTGCCGTATGCGCTGCGGCTGCTGGGTCTGAGCGCCGCCACGGTGGGCCTGACGCTGGCCACCTACGGCGCCGGGCTGGTGACCGGTGCCTTGCTTGCGCGTCGTGTCGTTGCGGCAATGCCGTTTGGCCGGGCCATACAACTCGGCCCTCTGGTGTCGGTGCTGGCTGCCGCCGCGATGGTGGGTACGCTGGCCGTGCCGTCGGGCGTGCTGGCGGGGGTGGCGTTTTTTCTGTTTGGCGCCGGGCCGGCGGTCTGGACCATCACCTCGATCACCTTACGCCAGACCGTCACGCCGCACGCCATGCTGGGGCGCGTGTCGGCGATTTTCCTGACCGGTGGCTCCGGTGCGCGGCCGCTGGGTGCGGCGATCGGCGGCCTGGTGGGTGCGACCTGGGGCGAACCGGCCTGCCTGGTGCTGGCACTGCTGGGTTTTGCGGCCCAGGCCTGGATCATCATGGCCTCGGGCGTGCGCACACTTCAGCATTTGCCGCAGGCGGCGGTGTGATGCCGGGTGGCGGGTGGCCGCACTGGCCGCGCGGATACGCACCTGGAAGGCCCGACCCAAGCCTGCCCGCAGCTGCGGAAATAGTGTGAACAGGCTCTAAACTCAGGCGCATGGACCGCCGCCCTGAGCCTCTCTTTCCGTTCCTCGGGCAAAACGCCATGGCGCAGTACGTGCGTGCACACGACTGGTCGGACTCGGTGCTGGGGCCGCCGGAGCACTGGCCGCGGTCCCTGCGCTCGGTACTCAGCCTGGTGGCAGGCTCGAAGTTCCCGATGTACGTGGCCTGGGGGCCGACGCTGGCGCTTTTGTACAACGACGGCTACGCAGAAATACTGGGCGACAAACACCCGGCCGCGCTGGGGCGGCCGCACTTCGAGGTCTGGGCCGAGGCGCGCGCCCGGGTCGAGCCGTTCTTGCGCCGCGCGCTGGCCGGCGAGTCGCTGTATGTCGATAACCTGCCGCTGCGCCTGCGCCGCCGCGGACAGGACGAAGACGCCTGGTTCTGCTTTTCCTATTCGCCGGTGATCGACGAGCGCGGCCGCATTGAAGGCATCCATTGCGTGTGTATGGAAACCACCCGCATGGTGCTGGCTGAGCAGACGCGGCTGGACGAAAAGCAGGCGCTGCTGATGTTTGCCAACAGCATCCCTGCCATGGCGTGGATCGCGATGCCGGACGGCTCGCTGGAGCGCTTCAACTCGCAGTGGTTGCTGTATACCGGCCAAACCGAACAGCAGGCGCTTGGCCGTGGCTGGACACAGGCGCTGCATCCGGACGACCTCGACGGCCTGCGGCGGGCCTGGATGGCGGCACGCGGCAGCGGCAGCGAATGGCACGCCGAATACCGGCTGCGCAGACACGATGGCGTCTACCGCTGGTTTATGACGCGGGCAGTCCCGCAGCGTGATGCCGCGGGGCAGATGCTGCGCTGGTTCGGCACCACGACCGACATCGAGGATTCCCGCCGCATTGCGCAGTCGCTGCGCGACGCCGACCGGCAGAAGGACGAATTCCTGGCCACCCTGGCGCACGAATTGCGCAATCCGCTTGCGCCGATCCGCATGGCGGCGCATTTGCTGGCTTCGCCCACCTCGGATACCCGGGCGCGTCAGCGTGCGGTCGACGTGATCGGGCGCCAGGTCGGCCAGATGGCACGACTGCTGGACGACCTGATGGACGTGGCGCGCATCACGCAGCGCAAGCTGGAACTGCGGCGTGAATGGGTTCTGGTGGCCGATGTCGTGCAGACGGCTCTGGAGGCCGCCCGGCCCGGCACCGACGCCAGACGCCAGAGCCTGACGGTGACGCGGGCGCAGGAGCCTGTGAAGGTATATGCCGACGCCATGCGCCTGGCGCAGATTCTCTCCAACCTGCTCAACAATGCATCGAAGTACACGGACGCCGGGGGCCGCATCGCGCTGCAGGTCGATGCCCAATCGCCTTGGCTCAGCTTTACGGTGACGGACAACGGCATCGGGCTGACTGCCCCCGCCATCGACACCATATTCGCCATGTTCGCCCAGGAGCATTCGGCGCTGGACCGCTCGGAAGGCGGGCTGGGCATCGGGCTGTCCCTGGTGAAAGGGCTGGTCGAGTTGCACGGCGGCTCGGTGTCCGCACACAGCGAGGGCCCGGGTCGGGGAAGCCGCTTTGTGGTGCTGTTGCCGTATGAGCCCCCAGCCCAGCCGCTGCGCGTCTGGCCCCCCGAGGGGGTGCAGAAAACTTGGGGCGGCCCGGCGTTTTCTCATGAGGCGCAGGCCGGAGCGTCGCCGGCAAGTCCGGATGCGTCGCCGGTCCGTCCGCCGGCAGATCCCCGCACCGTGCTGGTGGCCGAAGACAACCGTGACGCCGCGGATACCCTGGCCGAACTGCTGCGTTTGCTGGGACATACCGTACATGTTGCCTACAACGGTCTCGAGGCTGGTGAGATGGCGGGGAAACTGCGGCCGGAGGTCATGGTGCTCGATATCGGCATGCCCGGCCAGAACGGTTATGAAGTCGCCCGCCACATACGGTCCCAGCCTTGGGGACGGGATCCGCTGCTGATTGCGACGACGGGGTGGGGGCAGCAGGATGACAAGCGCAAAGCCATGGAGGCGGGATTTGACATGCATCTCACCAAACCGGTGGATGGCCTGGTACTCGACAGCCTCATACGAAGCGGCGCACGGGTCAGCTGAGCCCGTTATTTGCCGGGCGATGCCTGTAAGCCAAAACCGACAGCACATTGGCTTATGGTCCGAGTGACGCCGGCAGGACATTCAAGGACCATGAAGGCTCCACCATTAGCGAGGAGCGTAGCATGTCAAACCGATCACCACTCCGAATGCATGTATTTCCGGGCGTGGACGACATGGATGAAGCAGAGGCCGGTTCGTTCACGCACGAACTGGACGACGGGCTTGTCCTTCCGTTCATCCCCGACGACCCGGAACACGACCGCGTCATCGATCCCGAAGACTGAACCGCAAAGACGGGTTGTTGAAATTTCCAGACCATCAGGCCGCGCAAATCCTCCGCCAGCCCGGAGCCTTTGCGGTCCGGACCCTGAAGGGATTTCGCGCCAATCAAGGGCTGTTGCTGGCCGGGGCGGTGGCGTACTACGCGCTGCTGTCCATCATACCCATGCTCATATTGGCGGTAATCGCGCTGTCGCATTTCGTGGCGCAGGATGCGCTGCTGCAGACGCTGGGGCGCTACCTCGAATGGCTGGTTCCAGGACAGTCGGGCGCCATCATCACGGAACTGGCGAACTTTCTGGCGCACCGCGACGTATTGGGCTGGCTGCTCCTTGTGAGCATGCTGTTCTTCAGCTCGCTGGCCTTTACCGTGCTGGAGAACGCGATGTCGGTTATTTTTCACCACCGGGTGGAGGTGCGGCGCCGGCATTTTTTAATTTCGGCCTTGATCCCGTATGTCTACATTCTCTCGCTGGGCCTGGGTCTTCTGCTCGTGACGCTGGTGGCGGGTAGCCTGCAGGCCATGGGGCAGCGCGAGCTTGAGTTTCTCTGGCACACCTGGTCGCTGGACGGGCTATCGGGCGTATTGCTGTACCTGCTGGGTTTCGCAGGGGAGATTTTTGTGCTTACATCGGTGTACTTGGTCATGCCGGTCGGCCGGCTGTCGCTGCACCACGCGCTGCTGGGTGCCGTCGCCGCTGCCCTGTTGTGGGAAATCACGCGCCACCTGCTGGTGTGGTATTTCAACACCCTGTCGCAAATCGGGGCCGTGTACGGGTCGCTGACGACCGCCATCGCGGTTTTGCTGAGCCTTGAAGTGGCGGCGACGCTGCTGCTGTTCGGGGCGCAGGTGATTTCGGAATACGAGCGGCTGGGGCACGAGGCACTGGGCGCGCCAGCGCCGGCTTTTACAACGTGAAGGCTTGTTCCGCCTGACCGCGCAGTCGTCCCGCTCGCCGTGCGGCATCAGCCACCAGCGCGTTTGACCACAAAGCCCTGTGCCTGGAGGGTCTGCACGACCCGCTCGCAGTGGTCACCCTGTATTTCTACCACACCGTCCTTGACCGTGCCGCCCGAGCCGCAGGCGGCTTTGAGTTGTTTGCCCAGGGCTGCAAGTGCCATCGGCTCCAGGGAGAGCCCGCGCACCAGCGTCACGGACTTGCCGCCCCGGCCTTTGGTCTCACGGCCTACGCGTACCATGCCGTCCGATGGCTGCACCGGCTTGCCGGCACTGCACATGCAGCCGGCCAGCGGCTGCCGGCATAGAGGGCAAATGCGCCCGCCCTCGGTGGAGTAGACCAGGCCGCCGGTGGTGGAGCGGGGTTTCATGCGGGTAGCGATATGGTGAAGCGATGGCTGCCCCGAGGCGGATCAGCGCGCAGGTAGCTTCAGCGGCCTGTCGCCTTGGTGGGGACCCTGGGCCGTGTAGCGCCCGCCTGGCCTGTATAAGCCCATTCGCCGCGCAGTTCGGCAACGGTAGCTTGCGGCTTCTTGCCCCATAAGCCAGGGGCGCAAGCTTTCAGGGCCATCAGCAAGGTCGGCGGAGCATGTTTCTTGTTGACCATCGAACTCTCTCCTCGTGTTTACGCCACAGCTTGAGATTGTCCGATCAAACGCGCCGCATCAAGGCAAGGTAGACCTGCGAGCGGGAAACATGGAACGGCCAACGAAAGATAACATAGGGATAACCCGCAGGCCGGGCAGATAACGTGCGAGTAATATATTATCATTGTACTTTTTGAATATTTCATTCAAATAAATTAATTATATTTAATGGAGATCCATCGTGCTGTTGGAATTCCGGGTTCGCAATTTTCGGTCAATTCGCGACGAGCAGGCGCTCAACCTAGTGGCATCCACCGACACGGAACTGGCCGGCACCCATCTCGTGGCCACTGGCTTGAAGGCCTTGCCAAACGTGGTGCGCAGCGCTGTCGTTTACGGTCCAAACGCAAGCGGCAAGTCGACGCTTCTTCTGGCGCTCAACTATATGCGCGCCGTGGTGGCGGAGTCAGCCACCGTCATTCAACCGGGCCAGACTTTCAACGTCCCACCTTTCAAGTTGGATGAATCCTTCGTCAAGCAGCCCACCAGCTTTGACCTGACGTTTTTGATGGACGGAGTGCGGCACCAATACGCCTTCGCCATGACAGCACAACGCATCGTCAATGAGTCGCTGCTTGTCTACCGCTCCGCCAAGCCGACCCAATGGTTCAGCCGCCGGTTGGCCGATGATGGCGA
>JANLPN010000386.1:0-3207 GCA_031367285.1 Betaproteobacteria bacterium
TCGGTGAACATGCGCTTCAGGTAGGTGCTGGGCGGTTTGGGCAGGTTGGCGCGCTTGGAGTTCTTGTCCATGCGGCCGGCCTGGTAAGGCAGCGCGCCGCCGGTGTGCGACATGACGACCTTGAGATTGGGATGGCGTTCCATGATGCCCGACAACACCAGCCGGTAGGCCGACACACTCACATCGATCACACGGCCCAGGCTGGAGTAGAGTGCACCGTTGTAGCCCTCCAGGATGTCCGGGAACTGGGCGTCCGTGGGGTGCATGAAGATTGGCAGGCCCAGCGCCTCGATACGGTCGTACAGCGGCTCCAGGCGCGCGGCATCGATGTTCTCGTCGGGCCCGACGCTGCCCGGAAGGTTGACGCCCATCAGCCCCAGGCCCACCGCGTGCTCCAGCACCTCCAACGCTACCTGCGTGTCCTGCAGCGGCAACGCGGCGCTGGCCCACAACCGGCCGGCATGGCGGGCTTGAGCGCCGGCCATCTCTTCGTTCCAGCGCATCGCAAGCGCCCGGCCCTCCTCTACCGGTACCTCGGAGAAATAGAGCGAGAACGGCCCGATCGAGCAAATCACGTCCACCTCGTACCCCAGCGTCGCCATATGGGCGAGCTGCTCGCCCAAGTCGAACCACTCGGCGTTCTGGCGCGAGCGCCCGGTGACACCGGCATTGCGGCAGAGGTCGTACCCTCCGTTGGTATTACGCTCGACGCGCGGATAACTGGTGCGGCCGCCGCGCATGGCTTCCTCGAACACCGAGCGTGGCCACCAGTGGAAGTGGGAATCGATGATGCGCATGGAATGTGGCTCCTCTCATTCGTTGTGAGCGGGTTGAAGGTTCCCCCGCTTGCAGTCGGCAGCGTAGCCGAAAACGGCGCGCAGTGTGCGCATGGCGGACGGGTTGGTGGGCAAGCCCAGGACGGCCTGCACGGCATCGAGCTCGGGCACATTGCCGAGCATGCGGCGCGCCTTGTCCATGAGCTGGTGTTCGTCAAAGGCCAGCGCAGGGTCGCCGGGGCTGTCGGTCACCAGTATCTCGTGGCTGGCACCGGCGGCACGCACAACCACGCGCGCGGGAAAGGCCTGTGGGTAGAGCGCATCAAGGGCGGGGTCGGCCAACACGTGTACACGCGAAGCCAGAGCCACCAGGCGCGGATCTTCGGGCCACGCTTCGCGCGCCACGTCGTCCAGCCGTTCTGGATGCAGTGCCGCCAGCGCCAACTGCCACGGCGCGCTGAACAGGCGGGACTGGCGGCTGGCGCGCGGCGGCTCGCGGTCCAGCATCACGGCATATGCCGGCGGTACGTGGACCTCGATGGCCTCGATCCGATCAGGTGCGATGTTATTGCGGGTGATCAGCTGGCGCAGGCCATGGATGGCCGCCAGGCCCTGCTTGGCCGAGGCATGGGGTTTGATGCTAAGGCCTCGCGTTAGCAGCCCGGTGGGCACAAGCTGTTCCGGCGCGGCCAGGTCACCGCCCACGGCCCGCAGCCAGTCGGCGCCCAGCAGCTCAGGGTCGCCGTCTATGCCGTCAGCGGCGGCCAGTGCGGCCAGGCAGCCGCTGCGTACCGCCTCGCCAAACAGCAGCCAGCGGCCGGGGCGGGCGCCCTGGAAGCGCCCGGGTTGCCGCGGCGCGCGGGCGATGGCCAATGCCAGGGCCTGGCGCATGCGCTCCGGCGCAAGCCCCAGCAAACGGCCGGCCGTGGCGGCGGCGCCAAAAGGCGCGACGATCAGGCTGGGCCACTGGCCCCGCGCCAGCAGGCGCGCGCCGCCCGCTGCGAGTGCGAGCTGCAACGCAAGTTCATGGCCCACGTAAAGGGCGTCCAGGAATTGCGCAGGCGATGTGGCGTCCGTGGCGAAGGCCACCGCCACCGGAACTGTCAGCGCACCCACGGTAACGCAGGTGGGTCTATGGATGTCGTCGATCTCGGTCAGGCGCATGACGGCGGCATTCGCCGCCACCCGCCCGAGCGCGCCGGCATCGGCGCCCGCCAGAAAGCGCTGCAGCGCCTGGCCCTCGCCCGTGGCCGCGCCGGCGCGCAGCGCAATCACGGCGTCGGCCGTGTGCAAGGCCAGGTGCGGCATGTTGCCCGCAGCCGATGCGGTGGCCGCGAACTGCGCCAACGCATCCATGGCCGGGACCACCGGGGGATTCGCCATCGTCTCAGGCTGCTACCGCAGCCGCGTTTGCCTCTGCAAGAGCACCGGCCCCCAGACGCAGCGGGGCGCTGCGCAGCCAGGGCCCGTCGTCCAGCATCAACTGCACCGAGAACACTGCCAGGCTGTTCTTCGGCAAGCTTGGTGCTGCAGGCTGATCTTTGCTGGTGACCACCGACAGCGGTGCCAGGCCGGTACTGGCCTCCAGGGTCCAGCCGGCCAGCTTGCCCGGCGCGGTCGCGGCAAGGTCCGCCACACTTTGCGGACCGGCTATGTCTTGCAGGATGCGATCAAACCACGCTTCGGCGGCCGCCCAGGAGGCCGGCTGCGCGCCGCGCGTGACGCTGCGGCCCACGCGCACCCACACGCCCTTGTAGGCCATGGAGCATTCGACCGCATACCGAGCGCCCAGGTCCTGGTCGCCTTCCATACGCAGCAGCGTGGCGCCGTGGGCGAGGTCGGGCGCGATGCGCGGCAACACTTCCTCGGCACCGGCCAGGCGCGCCGCGCCGTCCACGGCCGCGACTACGTTGGAGGCCTTACGTGCTGCGGCAGGTACGGCAGCGATGGCATGTTCGGCAATCGCCCGCGCGGTGCAGGCCATGCCGTGTTCGGCTTCGTCGCCGGGGTGGCGCACGGAAATGTACAAGGCCGTGGCATCCACCAAACGCGGCCCCCAACCGGCCGCCAGCAGCGGCTCGGCCACTGACCAGGGCAACGCGTCCAGCGCAATCACGCCGACACGCGCATCGGCTGGCAGCAACTTGCCCAGCAGCTCGGCCGCCTGCGCACCGGGCTTCGGCGCCGCGACCAGTTCGCCCATATGCGACACCGAGCGGATCCAGCCGTGCGTGCGCGGTGTCCCGGCCACGAGCATCGTGGGTGCCCCTTCGGGCCACACTACAAGCAGCGCCTCGCTCCAGTAGGGGATGTAGTTGCACAACCATTGCAGTGGTGCCGGCTGCGCAAAGGAGGCGTAGGTCAGCACCGCACCCAAGCCCTGGGCGCGCATGGCCGACTGCAGCCGCGCCACGCGCGCGTCGAGCGCGGC
>JANLPN010000392.1:0-65546 GCA_031367285.1 Betaproteobacteria bacterium
TCCGCCTGGGCCGGGCCAGGTGGCGGCGTCATGGTCGTTGCTGTCGCCGCGCGTGTAGTAGAGCGCGCGTTCAATCGTGTTGACCTTGATGTCGATGCCGATGTCGGCCCAGTGGCGCTTGACCAGTTCCAGCGTGTCCACGGCGTCGGGGTACAGGGTGGGTATCACGTCGATGGAGAAAAACACTTTCTGCCCGTCCGGACGCAAGCGGAACTTCTGCGCATCGCGTTTGCTGTAACCGATTTTGTCCAGGATGTCGTTGGCCTGCTTGGGGTCGAACTGGGTGAACTGGCGCGCCAGTTTTTCGTTGTACCAGGGGTGGCCGGGCCGAGGGCCGGTCTGGTAGGGCTCGGACTGCCCGAGGTACACCAGGTCGATGATCTCCTTGCGGTTCATGCCCAGCGAGAGCGCCTGGCGGAACTGCTTGTTGGCGAACATCTCGCGCATCTTCGGATCCTTGTGCGTCATGTTCAGGTAGATCTGCACCTGTTGCGCGCCAGCGTTCACAAGCTCGATCAGGCGGTAACCGCCCTTTTGCATGTTCTGCGACAGCGTGGGTTTGTTCTGCAGCGAATCGATATGCCGTTCCTGGATGTCAAGTTTGCCCGACAGGGCGTCCAGCATCAGCGATTCCACGTCCTGTGCAATGCTGAAGTTGAGGCGGTCGATATAGGGCAGCTGTTGCCCGCTCTGGTCCACCTGCCAGAAGTACGCATTGCGTTCCATTACCACGCGCGTGACGCCGCCGGAATAGGCCTCGGTCACGACCCACGGGTCCAACGTCGGTTTTTCGACGTTGCCCCAGCGCGCCGGGATCTCGATGTCGCCCATCTTGCCGCGGAAATACGCGGCCCAGTCGGTCATGTTTGCGGCCTTGGCCTGCGCCGCCACGTTCTGGTTGTACTTGGGATGGAACTGGCTGCCGTAATGTTTGGGAAAAAGGGTCGGGTACTGGCCCAGTGGTGTCGCAAGCTGCTCCAGGAATAGCGCGTACGGGCTGGCGAAGGTGAATTTGACGGTGGTGTCATTGACCTTGGTGACCACGGCGGGTTTGTTGGCGATCACCAGCGTGGACGGCACGGACTTGTACAACTCGGCATTCTTGGCGCAGTCTTCGATCGAGAAAACAATATCGTCGGCTGTAAAAGGTTTGCCATCCGACCACTTCATGCCGGGGCGCAGCGTGAACGTGAACTCGGTCGAGTTGGCGTTCACCTCCCATTTGGAGGCCACACACGGCAGTACTTCGGTAAACGCCAGGTTCCAGCGCACCAGGCCCTGGTTACCCACCATACGCAGGATGCCGTTGTGGTCGGCGCTGCCGCGCAGGCCGCGGCGCAAGGCACCCCCGTAGGTGCCGACCTTTTCCGCCTGTATCACCAGCGGGACCGAAGGCAGGCGTTGCGCCAACGCCGGTAATTTGCCGTCGCTCACCATCTTGGCCAGAGCCGGGGCCTCTTTGGCTTGCTGTGCCAGGGCGTTGCCAGCCATGCCGGCCAGGGCAGCGGCGCCCGCAAAACCCTTGAGCACCGTGCGGCGCTTGGCGCTGGCCGGAGGCAGGAAGTTGGATGGTGGCTTAGATGTGGACATGAACGGACTCCTGAGGGATATTCTTGGCACTACTTTGTCAGACAAATTTTGGGCTGTCAAGCAAGGTTAAACCCTGATAGGGTTGAATTCCGGCCGTTAGCCTAGGTAATTTCCCTCATATGGAGCGGTTCGTGCGGATTATTTGTCTTACATCCACTAATGTGTCATACAATAATTTTGCCGTGGCCGCGCCATGGCCATACCCTTCGAACCACCCGCCTGCCCCGCCATGAATACTTCCCCGCTGCAGCTTGAAGAGTTCTCGGCGTCGGTGCTGGCCGTGCCGCCCTTGGCGCGGCACCCCGACCTGTCGCTGGACGTGGCGCAGAACCGCAAGTTGATCCGCCATATCGAGGCCGGTGGTCACCGGACCTTGCTCTACGGTGGCAATGCCAACCTGTACCACTGCTCGGTGCAGGACTTTGCGCAGCTGCTCGACCTGCTGGCGGAGAACACAGCCCCCGCCACCCGGGTGATCCCGGCCATTGGCCCGGACTTCGGCAAGATGATGGACCAGGCGCGCCTGTTGCGCGGAACCGGCTACCGTACCGCCATGGTGTTGCCCATGCTGGGTTTCACCACCCCCGAAGGCGTGGCTGACGGCATATCCCGGTTCGTGGATTTCGCCGGTATTCCGGTCACGCTGTATCTCAAGAACGAGCACAGCATCACCATCGAAGCTCTCGGGCGGCTGGTGGACGCTGGCCACATCGTCGCTGTCAAATACGCGGTGGTGCGCGACGACCCGGTCCAGGACCCCTACCTGAGCGCACTGGTGCAACGTATCGGTGCCGCGCGCATCGTGAGTGGCATGGGCGAGCGCCCGGCCGTGGTGCATCTGGCGCACTTCGGCCTGGCGTCTTTCACCACCGGCTCCGGGTGTATCGCACCCAGGGCGGCCATGCAGTTGTTGGGTGCGCTCAAGCGCCGCGACGTCGTGGCGGCAGAAACCATCCACGCCCGTTTCATGCCCATGGAAGACCTGCGCGAGGCGATCTCGCTGATCCGCGTACTGCACGATGCCGTCACCCTGTCGGGCATTGCCGACATGGGGCCGCATCTGCCCCTGCTCAGTGCCTCGCCGGCCGACCGGTTTGCCGAGATCAAGGCCCGGGCCGACGATTTGCTGTCCCTGGACCGGGACTTTTGACACATGGTCCGGGTACCGCGATGAACACCAGCCTGGGCACCGGTCTGGTGGATCGCGTCTATCGCGAAATCCTGGGCTCCATCATGGACGGGGAGTTCAACGAAGGCGACAAACTGCCGACCGAGCTCGCGCTCACCGAACGTTTCACCGCCTCGCGTCCGACCATACGCGAAGCCCTGTCGCGCCTGCGTGCCGACGGCATCACCAGCACGCGCCAGGGTTCGGGCACCTTCGTCAAGCGCCGGCCCGACCCCGATCTGCCGCGCTTCACACCGCTGGAAACCATCTCCGACGTGCAGCGCTGTTTCGACTTTCGCATCGTGGTCGAATCGGGTGCCGCGGCTCTGGCCGCCAGCATGGCCAGCGATGGCGACCTGCAGGAGATCGAGCAGCGCTTCTCCCAACTCGATACCGTCATCGCCGAGCAGGCCCTGGGGTCCACCGAAGACTTCGACTTTCACCTGGCGGTCGCGCGTGCCTCGCGCAACCAGTTTTTTGTATCGGCCATTGCGTCGATGCAGGAGCAGGTGCTGGTGAGCATGACACTCATGCGCAGCCTCTCCCTGCTCAAAAGCGTCGAGCGCCAGAAGCTGGTGCAGGCTGAACACGAGGTAATTCTGGCGGCCCTGAAAAGGCGCGATGCCGAAGCGGCCGGCCAGGCGATGCGCCTGCATCTGGAAAACGCCCGCAACCGGATGTTCGGCAAGTAAACACGATACAGCTTGGACGGCCGGCTCCCGACCGCCTTGTGCCGGCGAATACTTCGACCTGTGATCGCGTCCCTGGGTGCGGGATCATGCGCGTGAACCATGCCATTTGGAACCGAACACGTCGAAAGGACGAAATCTATACTGTATAGTATATTTTTCGTCGATCCATCCGGGATACCCCGGGGACACTGAAAGCCTTGCCATGCTGATTCGAAGCCTTTTATCGCTTGCTTTCCTGTTGACTGCCTGCGGCTTGTCCGGCGCACAGGAATTTCCCGGCAAGCCGATACACATCGTTATTCCCTACGCACCGGGAGGCGGCAGCGACATACTTGCGCGCCCGCTTGCACCGGATATGGCGGAGCGGCTCAAGCAATCGGTGGTGATCGACAACAAGGGGGGTGCCGCAGGCAATATAGGCACCCAGATGGTTGCGCACGCGGAGCCGGATGGATACACGCTGCTGATGGCCAACAACTCCCAGGCCATCAATCCGTTCATCTACAAAAACCCGGGCTATGACCTGGCAGCGGACTTCGTGCCTATCTCGCTGGTGGGTACTTCGCCAGCCATCGTAGTGGTGCACAGGTCATTGCCGGTGACCAGTCTCAAGGAGTTCGTGGCGCTGGCCCAGAAGAGCCCCGGCAAACTCAACTTCGGCAGTCCCGGAGCCGGCACCCCGGGCCATCTGGCGTCCCTGTTGTTCAACAAACTGGCCGGCATCAATCTGGTCCATATCGCCTACAAGGGCTCGGGACCTACCACCATGGCATTGCTTCAAAAGGAAGTAGACGTGTTTTTTGGTACCCCCGCCGCCGTGGAGCCCTACATCAAATCAGGCGATTTCCGTGCGCTTGCTGTCACTTCCAGGGAACGGTTCGCCGCCTTTCCAACCGTGCCGACCGTGGCTGAGTCCGCCATTGCCGGTGTTCCCGCCGATTTCAATATCCAGATCTGGTGGGGCCTGCTTGCGCCGGCCCGAACCGATCCGCGCGTGCTGGACAAATTGCAGGCGGCAGTGGCGGCCGCGGTGCGGGACCCCAAGATCAGCGAGCGTTGGCTGGCGCAAGGCATGGTGCCTACGAGCACTTCACGCGCGGAGTTCCAGGCGCTGATCAAGAGCGAGTTGCAGAAGTGGGAAAAAGTCGTGCGCGAAAACAACATCACGGCGGAGTAAGTCACCCGCCTGGGCGCGCAATATGCCACTCGCTCCGGAGATCAGCAGCCTGCTGGTGGCGGTCAATGCCCAGCCGCCCATGCACCAGGTGCCCATCGCGCAATTGCGCAGGACGCGCGAGCGTATTGGAGCCACGGACTTCCAGCCGGTAGGCAAAGTCGTCGATCAGACGATTGCGGGTCCTGCAGGGTCGATTCCGCTGCGCCTCTACGCGCCCGAGGGCGATTTGAGGGAACTTCCGCTCGTCATTTTTTTCCATGGCGGTGGCTTTGTTTTTGGCAGCGTGGACGGTTATTACGACCACGTCTGCCGGGTCTTCTGCGCGCAGGTGCGATGCCGCGTCATCTCGGTTGCCTACCGGCTCGCTCCGGACGACAAGTTTCCAGCCGCAACCGACGATTGTTATGCCGCGCTGCAATGGGCGGTTGCGCACGGGAATGACCTCGGCATTGACACGGGGAAGGTGTTCCTGGCCGGGGGCAGCGCCGGCGCCAATCTGGCGGCGGTGACCGCGCTGCGCGCACGCGACGCAGGCGGACCGGTTTTGCGTGGGCAGGTTCTGTTCTATCCGGTCGCCGATTACCATACGCCGCCAACCGCATCGTCGCTGGATTTCTCCGAGGGCTATTACCTGACGCGTGCCGACGTTGTATGGTTCTGGGAGCAGTACTTGCGCGACGCGGCCGATGCGGACAACTCCTACGCCGTGCCCATGCGCGCTACAACGCTGGCCAAATTGCCACCCGCGCTGGTCATCACCGCTGAATACGACCCATTGCGGGATGAGGGCGAACACTACGCCCGGCGTCTGGTCGAACACGGCGTCCAGGTAACGCTCACCCGCTACCCCGGCATGGTGCACGGCTTCCTGGCTTTTCCGACCGACCAGGCGTCCGCGGCCTTGCAGGAAGCCGTGGTGTGGATCAAGTCTTTGGCGGGAGCAGCGACTGCATCGAGCTAGGTTTCGGGCGCATCCCGTTGGTGCGGCGCCATTGCGTCCAGGCTGGCACAAACGCGCAGGTACTTGATGCCGGTGATAGTAGGCATGGAGTGTGAGGGTTAACCCTTATTTACTGACCAGTAGTTAATAAATACCATACGGCATATCTGCAATCTTGTTAGTAAATTGTGGCATGTGCAAGCCGGAGTCTTCCCGGCCCCGGCCCCTGGCGAATCGTCAACGAAGGGAAAACTTCCGTGGTCACCATTCCCAAATCTCCCTACACCCAACCCGAGATGTTCCAGGCGGACGTGATGGAGCTGGACAACAAGTGGTACTCGCTTGGCAAGATGGGCATGGTGCGCCCGCTGACGTGGAACAGCGCCGTCATCTTGCCGGCGGCCGCGTGGGCTGGAACATCGTCTCTGGCTTCAGCCAGGCCGAGCAACTGGCCAGCGGCCTGGGCACCCAGACGCCCCATGAAGAGCGTTACGACCAGGCCGAGCGTCGCGGGCATGAAGAAAAGCATGGACCAACTGCGCACCGCGGCCGACCTGCATGGCCACAAGGAAGAGCTCAAGGTGCTGTTGGGCCTGCAACCCATCATCCGTAGTACCGAGGCTGAGGCACGCCAGCGCGCCGAAGAACTGGCGGAGCGGATTCCGTACCGCCTACGAAGGCGAGAGTTTCCGCGCCAACCTGATGGCCGGCTGAAGGTCACGCCACCATGAATACCGCTTTGGCCGAACCGGAACCAACCACCATCGACCCGATGGAGCTGCGCCGCTGCCTGGGCTCCTTC
This sequence comes from Betaproteobacteria bacterium, assembly GCA_031367285.1. Classification (GTDB taxonomy): domain Bacteria; phylum Pseudomonadota; class Gammaproteobacteria; order Burkholderiales; family Burkholderiaceae_C; genus CAISIP01. The sequence goes on from JANLPN010000392.1 coordinate 6,370, forward strand.
GTCACCGGCGTCACCGTCATCACCGCGCTGTCCGAGGACGGTACGCCGATAGGCATGACGGCCAACTCGTTCAACTCGGTGTCGCTCGACCCGCCGCTGATCGTCTGGAGCCTGCGCATGAATGCGCGCGCCTTTGCGGTCTACAGCCAGGCCAAGCGGTTTGTCGTCAACATCCTGTCCGAGGAGCAGGTCGATGTCTCGAACCGTTTCGCCAAGTCGGGGCCAAACCGTTTCGATGGTGTTGCCGTCACGGCCGGTATCGAAGGCGTGCCGCTGATCGACGGATGTTCGGCGCACCTGGAGTGCCGCACCGAGACGGTCTATCCGGGTGGCGACCACCTGCTGTTCCTGGGCCGCGTCGAGCGCATCGTGGGCAGCGCGCGCAAGCCATTGGCCTTTGGCGCCGGCAAGTACATGGTGGTGCACCCTTACGACAATTCGGCCAACGCGGATTTCGGCTCGGGCAATGTGGCAAGCCTGAACGCGGTACACCTGGCCCGTCCGGTGCTGGAAGAGCTGAACCGCGAGACCGACAAGACGGTTGGACTGGGCGTCTGGGGCAACCTCGGGCCTACGCTGATCTGGTGGATAGAGGCGCGCAAACCGCTTGAAAACCGCCTGCGTTGCGGCATGGTCATCCCGCTGCTGGGTTCCTCCACTGGCAAGGTGTTCGCCGCCTTTTCATCGCCCCAGTTGACCGAGCGTTACTTGCAGGCCGAAATCGCCGCCATGCGGCACCTCAAGGACGCGCCGTTCACCACCCGTGAAGCGGTGGAAGAACATCTGGTGCAGGTACGCGAAGAGCGCCTGGCGTCGATCCACAACGCCATCTTGGCCGACGTCAATGAACGCGGTGTGAGCGCCGTCAGCGCGCCGGTGTTTGACGCGGGCGGCGCCATCGTGCTGGCGCTCACCATGATGGGCAACGCCGACGAGTTCGACGAACACAACCCGGCCGTCGAGCACCTGCGTGAAGCCGCGAGAAAGTTGTCCGCGCGCCTGGGGTACAAGTCATGAGCGGGATGGCCACCCACAACGCTTGGGGCCGCTGGGGCGCCGAGGACGAGCGCGGCGCGGTCAACACCATCGGCCCCGACCAGGTGCGCCGGGCCACGGCCCTGGTACGCACCGGCGAGGTGCTGCGGCTGGCGCAACTGTTGTCCGACAAGACGCCGGTGCCGGCGCACCGTTGCGGTCTGCAACATTTCATGGGCCGGGACGGCGGCGACTACGCCATCGCCGGCAGCAAACGCCCAGGTGGTTTCCAGTTTGCCGAAGACTCGGTGGTGATGCCGCTGCACATTGGCACCCATGTGGACGCCTTGTGCCACGCCTGGTACGACGACAAACTCTACAACGGCTACCTGGGCGACACGATACGCAGCACTACCGGCGCGGGGCGGCTCGGGGTCGAGAAAATGCCGCCGGTCGTGACGCGCGGCGTCTTGCTGGATTTTGTGCGGCTCAAGGGGCGTGTGCTGGCCGACGGTGAATCCATTGGTGTGGCCGACCTGGAAGCCGCGGCGGCGGCGGCCGGTGTACAGATTGAGAAGGGCGACGCGGTGTTGCTGCGTACCGGCTGGCTGGAAGCGCAAAAGGGTGTGAAACACCCGTCCTTCAACGAGGAACCCGGCATCGACGTGGACGCGGCCCTGTGGCTGGCCGAGCGCTCGGTAGCCATGGTGGGCGCCGACAACTTTGCCATCGAGGTCCTGCCGTTTGCCCCGGGCAAGGTGTTTCCGGTGCACCAGTTGCTGATCCGCGACTACGGTGTGCCGCTGCTCGAAGGGCTGATGCTCGACCCCCTGGTGGCCAGCGGCCGCCATGAGTTCCTGTTTGTGGCCAGCCCCTTGCCCATTGTCGGCGCCACCGGCAGCCCGCTGGCGCCGGTAGCCGTACTTTGAAAACCATGAAAAAACAAAGGCCGCTTGAGGGCATTCGTATCCTGGAGATCGCCTCGATGATTTTCGGCCCGGTGGCTGGGCAGTACCTGGGCGACATGGGCGCCGACGTGATCAAGCTTGAGCCGCCCGAAGGCGATTTGACGCGTTCGATAGGCCCGCGCCGGTCGCCGCGCATGGGCGCGTTTTTCCTGACCAGCAACCGCAGCAAACGCAGCATCGTGGTGGACCTGAAACGCCCCGAGGGTCGCGAAATACTGCAGCGCCTGGTCGCCAGGACCGACGTATTGCTGCATTCCATGCGCACGCCCGCCGCCAACCGGCTCGGGCTGGGGTATGAAACGCTGGTCAAGAGCAATCCGGCCCTGGTCTACTGCCATGTGACCGGTTATGGCGACGAGGGTCCCTACGGCGGCCGGCCCGCCTACGACGACATCATCCAGGCCGCTTCGGGCCTGGCCATGATGCAGAAGGTGGTGGGCGGCGAGCCGCGTTTCGTGCCTACCATCATCGCCGACAAGATCAGCGGTGTACACGCGGCCTACGCCATCGTGCTGGCATTGATGCACCGCATGCGTACCGGAGAGGGGCAGCAGGTCGATGTGGCCATGTTCGAAACCATGGCGGCGTTCAATATGATGGAACACCAGTGGGGCCACGCTTTTGAGCCGCCGCTGGGCCCCATGGGTTATGCGCCGGTGATCTCGGCGGCCCGGCGACCCTACCGTACACAAGACGGGTACCTGGCGCTGCTGCCGTATTCGGATACGCACTGGCGGCGCTTTTTCGAGCTGGCCGGTGAGCCGCAAATCATGCAGGACGAGCGCTTCGCGACCTTTGCCGCGCGCCAGAAACATTTTCGCGCGGTGTGGGACGAGATCGAGCGCCAGGTCGCGCGCAAGACCAATGCCGAATGGTTGCGCCTGCTGACACCCGAGGACATTCCGTTCTCCCCGGTCAACGACATGCAAGACCTGCCCAACGACCCGCACCTCAAGGCGGTGAACTTCTGGAGTGTTGCCGAACACCCCACCGAAGGCAAGCTGCTGATCCCGGCCAACCCGCTGCGCATGAGCGCGTCGCCGCCCGAGGTAACCCGCTTGCCGCCCACACTGGGCCAGCACAGCGCCGAGATTCTGCGCGAATACGACTATGACGAGACCGACGTGGCACGGATGACCGCTGCGGGCGGAACCTGCGCTGCCGACATTTGACCTGGCCCGTACCATGATTCCACGCACTATCTTCAGCTCTGACCACGATGCGTTTCGCGACAGCGTACGCCGCTTCATCACCGAGCATGTGACGCCCCACCACGCCGACTGGGAGAAGGCCGGCCAGGTGCCGCGCGAGCTCTGGACCAAGGCCGGTGAACTGGGCCTGCTGTGCTGCAACGTGCCCGAGCAATACGGCGGCATGGGCGGCGACTTCCTGTACAGCACCCTGCTGATCGAGGAGATGGCGCGTGCGGGGGCCACCGGGCCGACCTTCTACCTGCATTCGGACATCTGCGCGCCCTACCTGGTGGACTTTGGCACCGAGGAGCAAAAACAGAAGTGGCTGCCCAAAATGGCCACCGGCGAAGTGGTGGCGGCGCTTGGCATGAGCGAGCCGTCGGGTGGCAGCGACGTGCAGGCCATGCGCACGCAGGCCATCCGCGACGGCGACGAATACGTCATTGACGGCCAGAAAGTGTTCATCACCAATGGCCACAGCGCCGACCTGCTCATACTGGCCTGCAAGACCGACCCCAAGGCGCGCGGCAAGGGCGTGAGCCTGATCCTGGTCGAGACCAACCGGCCCGGCTTCACACGTGGCCGCAAGCTGGAGAAGCTGGGTTGCAAGGCGCAGGACACGTCCGAGCTTTTCTTTGCCGACCTGCGGGTTCCGGTGGGCAACCTGCTAGGCCATGAAGGCGGCGGCTTCGCCATGCTGATGACGCAGCTGTCGCAGGAACGCCTGGTGCAGGCGATTCGTGGGGTGGCCAGCTCCGAAGCGGCGCTGCAGTGGACGATTGCCTATGTGAGCGAACGCAAGATGTTCGGCCAGACACTGGGCGACTTCCAGAACACGCGCTTCAAGCTGGCCGAGCTGCACGCCGAAGTGCTGGCCCAACGCGTGTTCGTGGACCGCTGCATCGAGCTGCACCTGGCGGGCAAGTTCGATGCCACCGACGCCGCAGCGGCCAAACTTGTCACCACCGAGCTGCAGGGCCGCGTGATGGACCAGTGCCTGCAGTTCTTCGGCGGCTGGGGTTATATGTGGGAATACCCGATTGCCCGCGCCTTTGCCGATGCGCGCATGTGCCGCCTGGGCGGCGGCACGGCCGAGGTGATGCGGCAAATCATCGGCAACTCGTTATTGCCCAAGGTGCGCAAGGCGGCATGAACATGTCCGCCATTGGCCACGGGATTCAAGGGAACAAGCGCCGTGCATGACGATATGCGCCTGGCAGTGCAAAGCTTGAAGCGCGAGCGTATCGTGGCGGTGGCGGTGGACCTGTTTTACCTGCAGGGTTTTGGCCAGACCACTCTGGACCAGGTGGCCGAGCAGATGGGCATGACCAAGCCCTTTATCTACGTTCATTTCCACTCCAAGGGCGAGTTGCTGGCAGCCATCTGCGCCCAGGGCATCCGGGTCTCGCTGGGTGCGATCGACCGTGCGTTGGCATCGGGCGGATCGGCGCGCCAGCGGCTCACCGCATTTGCGCACGGCTTCACGCTGGCGGTGCTGGAGAGCCAGAAACATGTGGCGATCTATACCCGCGAAGAAAAAAACCTGGCGCCGGCCGACTGCGATGCGATCCAGCGCATGCGGCGTGAATTCGACCGCAAGCTGACCGGCCTGCTGGACCAGGGCGTTGCCAGCGGGGAGTTCCAGATCAGCGAGCCGCCGCTGGCGGCGCTGGCCATCGGTGGTATCGCGAGCTGGGCCTGCGTCTGGTTCAGACCCGGCGGTCGCCTGGCCGCCAGCGAAATTGCACAACACATGGCGGCCTTGATGCTGGCCATGGTCAAGGCCGACAGAAGCGGCCAACCGGCCGGCATGGCCGATCAAGTTTTACGACCCGAGGAGACAACTTCATGATTACCCGCCGCAAAATAGTTCAGGCCGCAGTGGCAACCAGCGTCGCGCATTGGCTGACGCCGACACACGCACAGACCACCAATTGGCCCGAACAAGCGGTCAAGATAGTGGTGCCGTTCACGGCCGGGGGCGCCTCCGACGTGTTGACGCGTATGCTGGCCGAAAAGCTGCAGGGCCGGCTGGGCCAGAACTTCGTGGTGGACAACCGCACCGGTGCGGGCGGCAATATCGGCATGGAGGCGGTCAAGAACGCACCGGCCGACGGCTACACGATTTCCTCCTCGACCATCGGCACCTTGTCGATCAACCAGTTCCTGTTCGCCAAGCTCGGCTACGACCCGGTGGCCGACTTCGCCTACGTGTCGATGATCTGGGAAAACTGCAATGTGTTCGTGGTTGCGTCCCAGCATCCCGCCAAGACGGTGCAGGAGTTCCTGGTCTGGGCGCGCAAGCAGCCCAAGGGCGTGACCTTCGGTTCCGCCGGCGTGGGAACCACGCCGCACCTGGCGGGCGAGCTGTTTCGTGCCCGCACCGGCATCACGGCACTGCACATACCGTACCGCGGTGCCGCGCAGTCGATGCCTGCCCTGATGGCCGGCGACACCGATTTCGCGATTGATAACATCGCAAGCTACCTGCCCCTGATCAAGAGCGGCAAGGTGCGTGCGCTGGCGGTTACGGCGGGGGCACGCTGGCCCACGCTGATGGAGGTGCCAACCATGGCGGAGGCGGGCGTGCGCGACTTCATCATCACGTCCTGGGGCGCTTTTGTGGTACCCAAGGGCACCCCGGTCGCGATCATCAACAAATTGTCGGGCGCGGTGCAGGCCATTGCCGCCGAACCGGCCATGCAGCAGCGTTTTCTGGAGAGCGGCGCACGGGCGGTCGCGTCCACGCCGGCCGAGACGGCGGCGTTTGCCGAACGCGAACGGGTGAAGTGGAAAGAAGTGGTGCAGATCTCCGGCGCCAAGATGGACTAATGCAAAGCTCAAAACCAACGCCACGCCGCGTGGCCGTCATCGGTGCCGGTGCCGGCGGCCTGTGCGCCGCCAAATACCTGCTGGCACGCGGGGTCGAAGTGGTGGTGTACGAGCTGGGCTCCCACGTCGGCGGCTTGTGGGTTTACCAGAACGACAGCGGCCTCGGGCCCGCCTACCAGTCGCTGCACCTCAACTCGGAGGCGCGCGTCACGGCCTACAAGGACTTCCCGTTTCCCGAAGGCGGCCCGCTGTATCCGGACCACGTCCAGGTGCATGCTTACCTGAAAGCGTATGCCGAACGCTTCGACCTGCTGCGCCACATCCGCTTTCGCGCGCGGGTGGTCAACCTGGTCCCGCAGGGCGGCAAGTGGCAAGTCCAGTTGGGTGACGGTAGCAGCGCGGACTTCGACGCCGTGGTGGTGGCCAGCGGGCACCAGGGCGTGCCAACCCATCCGGAATGGAAGGACCAGTTCACGGGTGAATACCTGCATTCGCACAGCTACCGGGTGCCGGAGCCGTTTCGCGGCAAACGGGTGCTGGTGGTGGGCATGGGCAACAGCGCGGTGGACATTGCCTCCGACATCTGCGTCGTGGCCCAATCCACCACCATCGTGGCGCGTTCACCGGTGCTGGTGATGCCGCGTATGTTGTTCGGCGTGCCGACCTCGCGGGTACTGGGCAAGCTGGAAAAAAGCTGGATGCCGTGGCCGGTGCGGCGCACCGTCCGCGAGATCCTGACGTCCATCGTGCATGGCCGCATGGAGCAATGGGGCTTTACCACGCCCAAGAGCCGCACCCACCCGACCAGCCATCCGAACCTGATGTCGCACTTTGTCTGGGACCGTATCAAGGCCAAACCGGCCATCACGTCGGTCCAGGGCAACCAGGTGCAGTTCGTGGACGGCAGCCAGGGCAGCTACGACGTGGTGATTGCCGGCACCGGGTATGCCGTGGACCTGCCGTTTCTGGCGCCTGAGCTGCGCCCGCTGGACGGGCACCGGATCGAGCTGTTCCTGAGGGTGGTGCATCCGCGCCAGAGAGGCCTGTATTTCACCGGCATGTTCAATGTGGCCGGCGGCGGCAACATCCGCATGATGGACGACCAGGCCGAATGGATCAGCGAGCTGGTGTGTGGCGACAAGGCCTTGCCCGATGAGGCGCGGATGCGCCGCGTGATGGAGGAGGAGCAGGCCTTCCTGCGCAACCACTACCCCGGCAGCGCACGGTATGCACTGGAGCTCGACCCCACGTTCTACCGCCGGCAGCTGGCGCGCGAGCGCCGGCGTGGCGCTGTCGGGCAGCCGGCCTGAAACAGGCGTAACCCGAGGAGACAACATGGACATCGAGCCCCTTACCCAAGTTATCCAGGTCACCCAGGAGGCCCCATGACACTGCGTGACAAAGCCTGTATGACAGGCATAGGCGAAACCGCGTACGTGCGCGGCTCGACCAGGACCGCGTTCGAACTGCAGATCGAGTCATCGCTGAAGGCGATAAACGACGCCGGGCTGACACCGAAGGACATTGACGGCATCATCCCGATCGGCATCGTGAGCGGCACCGCCGACGACTTTATCGACAACTTCGGCCTGCCCGACCTGCGCTTTTCGGCCGTGGTGCCGCATGGCGGCGCAAGCCCGGCGATGGCGCTGCAATGCGCCGCCGCGGCGGTGGCATCGGGCGCCTGCAACCATGTGCTGATCACCTTCGGGCGCAACGTGAGCGCGGCGTCCAACAAGGCCGGCGCGCGTATCCACGGCATGCCGCAGTTCCACTACGTGACCGAGTTCGAACACCCCATGGGCGCCAGTGCACCTGCGCAGCTGTACGCACCGATGGCACGCCGCCACATGGAGCTGTATGGCACCACGGTGGAGCAGTTTGGCGAAGTGGCCGTGGCCTGCCGCCAGCACGCCTTGCTAAACGGCAACGCCATCATGAAGAAGCCCATCACGCTGGCGGATCACCGCAATTCGCGCATGATCGCCGACCCGTTCCGCCTGCTCGACTGCAGCCTGGAGAGCGACGGCGGCGCGGCGGTCATCGTGAGTTCCGCCGAGCGGGCCGCCGACCTGCGGCACCGGCGGGTCTATATCTCGGGGGTTGCCGAAGGCCACCCCGACCAGCCGGGCGCCATCACCCAGCGCCCTGACATGACCAGCCTGGGGATAGCCAAGGCGGCGCCGCGCGCCTTCCGGATGGCCGGTGTGACACACGCCGACATCGATGTGGCCGAGATCTACGACTGCTTCACCTACGCGGTGATCCGCCAGCTTGAAGACATGGGTTTCTGCGCCAAGGGCGAAGGCGGGCCGTTTGTGCAGGGTGGGCGCCTGCGGCTGGGCGGCGCGCTGCCGACCAACACCCACGGCGGCCTGTTGTCGCAGGCCCATGTGTGGGGCTTGAACCATATCGTTGAACTGGTAAGGCAGCTGCGCGGCGACGCGGGAGCGGCCCAGGTGGCGAATGCCGAAATCGGTCTGGTCACCGGTTATGGCGACCTGGGCGACGGTGCCCTGGCCATCATGCGAAGGGGGTAACAGCCATGACCACCACACATACAGCCACCACCCCCGCCGCCGCATCCACGAGCAAGCCGCCGCAGACACCGAGCGCCTTGTCGGGGCCCTATTGGGCGGCTGCCGCCGAAGGCCGGCTGGTGATACAATGCTGCACCGCCTGCGGCAAGCTGCGCCACTATCCGCGACTGATATGCGACACCTGTTACTCCGATGCCGTGCACTGGGTGCCCGCCACCGGGCGCGGCACCCTCCATAGCTGGACCGTGTCGCACCATGCGTTTCACCCATCCTTCGCGGCTGAGCTACCGTATGCGCTGGTCACGGTCGATCTTGAAGAAGGCGTGCGCGCGCTGGGGCGCTGGCGTGGGGACGTGCCGCTCTCGATCGGGTTGCCGGTACAGGGGAACTTTGAGGCGCGTGCGGGTGGGGTGGACCTGGTGTTTGTGCCGCGTTCGGATTGACGGTGCCGGTTTTCAGTTTCGTTGGTCCGAAAAGTTTTTCGCCCCGTGTTGCGCATCTTGCGCGGACAGACACCTTCCAGAGCTGTCGAACCGGGTTCCGGACCGGGCCGCTGCTGATTGCGCTCCCACGTTGCCCGGACCGCGGCGCGCTCGGGGAGTCCGTCGCTATACTGGCAAGTATGAAAAAAGCCCCTGCTCGCAAGCTCCAAGAACCCGTCAAGGCAAAGTCCTCCAGGAGGACTTTGGCCAGCGCAAACCAGATAGAAGACATCCGTGACGCCGTTTCCCGGCTGAAGCGCGAGCGCATTATCTCCACGGCGGTCGATCTGTTTTACAGCCAGGGCTTTGGCAACACCACGCTCGAAGCGGTGGCCGAGAAGATGAACGTGACCAAGCCTTTTATCTATTCCCACTTCAGTTCCAAGAACGATCTGCTGGCCGCCATATGTTCCCACGGCATCGGGGCTTCGCTCGACGTGTTGAACCGCGTTGTTGCGTCCAGCGGCTCACCCACTGAAAAGATGCAGGTGCTGGCGCGCGACTTCATGCTGGCGGTGATCGAGAACCAGGGACACATCGCGATCTATACGCGCGAGCAGAAACATTTGTCGAAGGAAAACAGCGACGCCATCGACAACATGCGGCGCGAGTTTGATCGCAAATTCTGCGCTCTGCTCGGTGAAGGCGTGGCGGCGGGCGAGTTCATGGTGGACGACGTGCAGATGGCGTCACTGGCCATCGGCGGCATCGTGAGCTGGTCCTATGTGTGGTACCGCCCGAACGGCCGCCTGTCCGCGCCTGACACCGCGGAGCGCATCTCCGATCTGGTGCTGGCGATGATCCAGGTCAAGCCGGCGCGCCGCAAACGCGCGCGCACGGTGGCCAACCAAGCGGCCTAGGGCCGCAGCCGGGGCCGCGGCGCCGGTGTGTCAGGGTGCGGTTGGCAGCCCACCCAGCACTTCAGCGGTGTGTTGCCCAAGGGCCGGGGCCTGGCAGGTAATGGTGCCGCCTTGCCCGTTCAGCAACAGCGGCTGGCGCAAAAATGTCTGGCGGCCGTTGTTGCCGTCCATGCCGACCGTCATGTTGCGCGCACGCATCTGCGGGTCGTCCAGCACCTCGTGCAGGCGCCGCACCGGACCAAAGGCGATGCCTTCGGATTCCAGCCGCTGGTACAAGGCCTCATAGGGCCAGCGCGTTATGGCAGACCGCAGATGGGGTTCGATCTCCTTCGCGCGGTCGCTGCGTTCCTGTTCGCGCAGCGCCGCATACTGTTCCAGCGACAGCAGGCGGCACAAGGCGGCCCACATGTGGTCCTCACCCGCGATGCTGAGCGTGATCTGCCGGCCGTCGGCGGTGGCAAACAGGCCGTAACCGGGGTCCAGCGGCGGCAGGGTGCGTGTCGGCAGGCCGTTGATCGGCGGCACCAGGAAAGGTGTCATCCAGCTGACCAGCGAATCGAGCATGGAGACGTCAATGGCGGCGCCCTGGCCGGAACGCGAACGGGCGAACAGCGCCGTGACCACCCCCAGAGCCGCGAACATGGCCGACGAGATATCGGCCAGCGGCAATACGGGCAAGGACAGCCCGGCTTCCTGCCCCAGAGGTACGTCAATCATGCCGGCGGCCGCCTGGATGCTCAGGTCGTGGCCGGCCAGGCCGGTCTGCGGCCCGTTCTGCCCGAATGACGAAATGGACACGAACACCAGTGACGGCTTGCGCGCCAGCAGCACCTCGGAGCTGATTTGCAGGCGCGCCATGACGCCGGGGCGATAACCCTCCAGCACCACGTCCGCGCTGTCCACCAGGCGCAGGAACTGCTCCCGGTCCGCCGCGGCCTTGAGGTCCAGCACGACCGAACGCTTGTTGCGGTTGAAGGATGCAAACAGCCCCGGAAAACGGCGTGACGGGTCGCCGCTGCCGGGCCTCTCGACCAGGATCACGTCCGCGCCCAGGTCGGCCAGCAGCATCGTGGCGTAGGGTCCGGGATATTGCTCTGCCAGGCTCAGGACCCGAACACCGGTCAGGGGGAGAGTTACCACGCGAGGCCTCCTCGTTTATTGGGATTATTTTATACTCACCAGTATATCATCGTTACTGGCAAATATATTGTGCACCGATATTGGCGCTTTGGTCGGCAGCGCGATCTTCGCGCCGCGCCACCCTGAACGCACCTCGCTCAAGGAATCGCCGCATGCGGTGACGCACGGTGCCTTGGGCGAGCCTCGACCCGCAGATCGAAGGCGGAACTGGTAAGCCCGCGCGTGCAGACCGTATCGCCAATTCCAGTGAAGCAACTCCCGTCAGGCAAGGATTTGCTCTTCTCACTCGTTCAATGCGGCGCAAAACCGCGGTTCGGCCAGTGCCGATATCAGCCTGCGCCGCTCGGCGAGTGTTGTCGCTCGGATATCGGCCACGCCGTACTCCGTGACAACGACGTCGACGTCACTTTGCGCCGATGTCACGTAGGCGCCGGCGATGCGCGCCACCACACGGCTTTTCGATGCCGCACCGACGGTGGTGGCCGGCAGGGCAACAATTGCGAGCCCCCCCGGAGAGCGGCGTGCCGCGCGGAAGTAGTCGGATTGCCCGCCGACCGCACCGACATAACGTGTGCCGACAAACTCCGCGTTCACCTGTCCGAACAGGTCCACCTCGATCGCGGAATTGATCGCCATGAAAGGCGCACCAGCCACCTGACCGCCCGGCGCGACCAGTTGCGCCGGCACTGCGAAGCCGAGCACGCCGTCCGCGCCGGCGAAATCGTAAAGGCCGCGGGTGCCGACCGCGAGCGACGCCATACACGCCTCGCGATCGGTGGTGTTGATTGCGCCGCTGGCCACCAGTTCAGGCAACCAGTCGCCCACCATGCCGGATCGAACCCTGAGTCCGCGATGCTGGGACAGCGCGCGCGCGACCGCCGCCGCCATGCTGCCGATGCCCAACTGGATGATCGCGCCGTCGGGCACCAGTCGCGCGACGTTGCGGCCGATGATCAGCTGCCGCGCGTCCGGTGCTTCGTTCAGGACTTCGGGCAGCGGCAGGTCGCTCTCGCGCGCGACGACCACGCGACTGCAATGCAAGCGGCAGACCGAGCGGGTTCGCGGCACATTCGGGTTGATTTCGACCAGCACGACGCGCGCGGCCTGCGCGGCGCTCCACACATAGTCAACCGCGCAACCGAGGCTGTGGTAACCCTCTTTGTCAGCCGGCGAAACCTGCAGCAGCACGACATCGGCCTTGAGCACGCCGGACTCGAAGTACGACGTCAGTTGCGACAACTGCGCTGGAATCACGCGCGCCGCGCCGCGCCCAACGACGTGACGGATCGACCCCATGCCACAGTAGGTCGTCACGCGCAGCGCCGGGTCGATAGCAGCGCCCCAGGCCGGGTTGAGCGAATAGCCGCAGAACACGTTCAGTTGCCCAAGCCCGGCCGCGAGCCCGAACAATTCATCCACCAGCCCTGGCGGCTCGCCGGTCGTCTGGCCTACGACCACGCGATCGCCGCTGCGCAGATAGTGGGCCAAGACGGAGCGGTCCATGCGCGCGCTTCAATCCTTACGCGGCTTGCACGGATGTCAGGCCGTCTTGGCCGATCCGGCTTCAAGCCAAGCCGGCGGGCGACCGGCGATGGTCAGCGTCATGCTGCCAGTCCCGGTGCTGGCGGCTCCATCGAAATCGGCCTTAATTCCGACCGGCTGGATGCGGTGCCAATGCTCCTTTTCGGACCCGTCGGGATAGACCACCTTCGACGGGTGCGAGAGGTCATAAACGTCGGACTCAAGGTGATTCTGGGCACGGAAGGCGCCCAGCCCGCGGCCGTCCTCGTATCCGCCGCTGTAGCCCAGGCCCTGCATCGCGATTGCCGCGCCCAGCGCGGTGAGGTCCATCACCAGGAGCTTGCCGTCGCTGAAGGTCGCGCGCACCTGGGCCGTCCGAAACCGGCGCGTACCCGGATGCAGGTCAGCCGCAAGCTCGATCTTCTGCACGACGTGAACAGCCTCGGTGGCGCGCTCGGTCACCACGCCGGTCGTATACGGTTCATCGTCGCCGCGCCGCTCGAAAAGCAGGTGTCCGCTCATCGAGTCGGTGGAGAAGAACAGGAAGGACATCACATGCCCCTTCTGCGCGAGCGTGACTTTCGGTCCGGTGACCGGCTCGGGCACGCCCATGCCGCGGCGCACGCCCCAGGAGTGATCGCGGCAGGACCACCAGTCAGCTATATCGATGCGCTGTCCGCCCGCCTCCATCCAGCCGCTGGCCAGTCCGATCTGGTCGAAGCGGCGGTAGTCCTGCACGGTGCGCCCATGCAGCCGCTCGTAATGCGGATGCTCTTCGTGCGCGGGCTCGACGCAGCGCCATTTGATAGCCCCTGAAATCCCGTGCGCACCCGGTGCGATAGCGATCTCAAACTCCTCCAGCGGCTTCACGGGCGTGATGCGCATCGGACCGCATTCGGTCTCCGCATTGCGGTCGAGCGCGCGCGACACCCGGAGGTTGTACTGCTTGCCGCCCACGGTCATTACCGCACCGCCATCGAGTACGTTCATGTTGCGATAGGCGCCCATGGTGATCTGGATCGCCACCCGGCCGTCCCGCGAATAGATGGCGAACCAGTAGCGATCGAAGAACCGCGGATCGCTGGTCCAGACGTGGTCGAAGGTAGTCGGCAGCTGGTGCCAGAGGGTGTCGTCGAGCTTGGTCAGCATCAGGGGGCCTTCGCGGGTGTGGCAGCAGTGGAGACGTAGCGCATCGGCGCACGCGCGGCGCGCGCGCTCATGTGCGCAAGCGCCGCATCGCGCATTGCGGGGGTGAGACGGGTGCCGCTCAGCACCTGCGAAAGAAGGTCGCGCAGTTCGCAATTGCGTTGCTCGAGCGCCGTCATTTCGGTGGCGTCGGGTTCGGGCCGTGCCAGGGCCAGCGCGATGGAAGCGGCCAGCTCCGGTGCGACGACAGCCCGCAGCTGCCCAAGCAGCTTGGCCGTCGCCCGATTGTCGCCATAGAGGAATCCAGGAACCGCCGGCAGCGCGCCGGTCAACATGCGCAGGTTGGCGATCAGGCCTTCGAGCATGGTGCGCGCGTACGGATCGGCGACGCAGGGGGAGACGACCTTTTCGAGAATCCGGCAGGTCCCGAGCAATTGCTCTTCGACGGTAGGCCTCATTCGGTAACCTCCGCTCCGCGAGCCGCGGAATTCGCCCTTGGGAGCGGCCCGGCGGTGCTCACTGGAGTACCTTCGCACTGCGTGCTGCGGTGCGAGCTTGCTTGGGAACGGTCCGGCGCGGCGCTCATGACGTGTGCTCCATCAGCTGAAACATCGGACGGTATAGCCAGGTAGGCGTCTGGAACACGCGGTCGTAGCGGCCGGCGACGAACTCGCTCACGGCAGTCAACTGGATGACGGCCAACTTCCAGCAGGAAAAGACGTTCCACCATCGCAGCGCCGTTTCATCGACTCGGCGCCCGGTGAGCGCACGGTAAGCGGCGACGATCTGCTCACGCTCCCAGACGCCGGCAATCTGGTGCTCGCGCTTGCGCACCGGGTTGGTCACCCAGCCAAGATCCTCGAGCGGGTCGCCCAGGTGCGCGGTTTCCCAGTCGAGCTTCGCGCTGATTCGGTCACCCTCGATTAGCGCGTTGCCTGGCTTGAAGTCGCCATGCACGAGAACGATCGCTTCGGCCTCCGGTGCGCCCTGGCGCATCCAGGCGAGCACGTAGTCGAGTTCGGGATGGGGCTCGAGCCGCACCCGGCGGTACTCTGCCTCCCAATGCGCGAGTTCCACCAGCGAAGGCTTCCCGGTCGGCGTCTCAAGTACCTCGCTTAAGGCCAGGGCACGCCAGTCGACCGCGTGAATGCGCGCCATGAGGTCGATGAATGCACGCGCCAGGTTCAGGCGCGCTTCGAGCGGGCGATCTCCGTTGAGCACCATGTAGTCGCAGGTCCCGAACATGCGATCCATGACCAGCGACGGTGCGCCAAGCCACTGGCCGTCGTGGTCCAGCCAGTGTGCCTTGGGCGCCGGCACGGATGCCCCTTCCAGGGCCCTGAGCAACGCGAACTCGCGCCTGCGGTCGGTGGAAAGCAGCGTCCCGGCGGCATCGCGCATGAGCATCAGGCGGTGCGACTGCGCGCCGGTCGCGTCGACCCAGGTCGCATCGAGCGACCAGTTCTCACGCGACAATCCCCCCGCGGCACGCTCCACACCGACGAAACCGAAATCGTGTGCCGTGGGAATTGCATCGATGATCAGTGCTTTCAGGCCGGCGACGACTCGCTCGGCCGGGGTCGCCGCGCCGCCGCCATGCGCATCGGCCTGATTGGTGGCCGGCGCATCTGATGTCTTCAGGTCGTTGTCCATCGCTAGTTCGCCTTGCGCACTTTTGGCAACAGCGCGTTGCCGATGATCTGCTTCATCACCTCGGCGGGGTGGGCCTGCATCAGGCGTATGGTTTCATACATGTCGGTTTTGTCCCGGATTCTATGGTGAAAATGCCCCAAAACGCACCCGCGCGGCGGCTGCGCAAGCAAGCTCAAGCAGCCTGGCCTCGGAACTCAGCACGCCGGCGCCGGCGCACCTAGTATCTCGAAAGTTCTGTTTGGGATTGTTTTTTACGCATTAGTAGTTCATAATTACTGCTAAGTATAGGCGCGCTACGGATGCCTTGGCAAGATCGGAAAAAAGTTGGCGATCGCGGATTTTTTAGTACCATTTTTTAAAAACGCGGAGACATGTCGAGAGTTCGAAACCGCTTCAAACGCCTGGCCGTGTTCGTGCTGGCCACGCTGCTGGTTCGAGCTGGTCGCCCAACACCGCTGCCGGTGCACCGCACCGGCAAGCTGCGGCGGCAGTACCGGAGCCATCGCGCTCCATCCAAAGAAGGAGACACCTGGTGCTACACCATTTCTATGCGCCGCCACTGGGGCGGCGCCAGATACTCCGGGCGGCGGCGGCGGCGGTCGCCGGCAGCGCGCTGGGCATGGAGCCCGTGGCCGCGCAATCCTCCGACAGCCCGCTCAGGATCGCGGTCGGTTTTCCGCCGGGCGGCTCGGGCGATCTGTTCGCGCGCATTCTCGCCGACGGCCTGCGTGATGAGCTGTCGCGCCCGGTACTGATCGAGAACAAACCCGGCGCCGGCGGCCTCACCGTGGCGGTCGGTTTCCTGCGTGCGCCCAAGGACGGCAGCCAGCTGATGCTGGCCACCGGCTCCACGGCGATATCGGCACCCATCTCGCGCGCCAAGCCACCGTACAACGCGGTGGACGACTTCCAGTGGATCGCACTGCTGTCCAACGCGCCTTTTGTCATTGCGGTGAATCCGGCCTTGCCCATCACCGACCTGAAAAGCCTGGTTGCGTATGCCAAGGCGCGTCCGCACCAGATGTCCTATGGCCACGCGGGGCTGGGAACCACGGTGCACTTGGCGGCCGAGCTGCTCAAGGACCGTGCCGGCATCGACGTGGTGGACATTGCTTATGCCGGCAGCGCCGGAGCCATCACCGACACGATTGGCGGCACCGTGCAGTTTGTGGTGGAGACCTCCGGGACCCTGCTTCAGTTCCACAAGGCCGGCAAGCTGCGCATCATCTGCACCATGGCCGAGGCACGCGAAAAGGTCACACCTGAGATCCCGACGGCGCGCGAGGCGGGTTATGACGTGTTGGCAGGCACCTGCAATCTGCTGGCCGCGCCACTCGGCACACCGCGCGAGGTGGTCGAGCCGATAGCCCGAGCCGTGGCGCGCGTGATGGACAAGCCGGCGATCCAGGAGCGCCTGCTGCAGCTGGGCATCCAGCCCATCACGCACTCCAGTCCGGCACTGGCGCGGGATTTTGTGGCGGGCGAAGTTGCGCGCTGGAGCGTGGTGGTGAAAAAACTCGGGATTGCGCTTTGATACCTGCCGCCGTCGCGCCGAAACCCGGCGACACCGAAGGCGACAGCACCCGCCTGGCGGCGGTTGGAGACATGCTCAACCCGTCCTCGATTGCCATCGTCGGCGCGTCGGACAAGTCGCGCTGGTCGACCACCACCTTCGAGAACCTGACGCGGGGCGGGTTTGCCGGGCAGGTGCATCTGGTCAATCCGCGCGGCGCGATGGCGCATGGCCGCCAGGTTGCAAAGTCCTGCGTCGAGATCGGCGCCAAAGTCGATATCGGCCTGGTCATGGCGCCACCGGCCGCGGTGGCCGATGCCGTGGCCGACCTGGGCGCGGCCGGTGCGCGCTCGGCGGTGATTCTCACCGCCGGCTTCGCCGAGACCGGGCCTGCGGGCCAGCAATTGCAGGAGCGTGTACGCAGTGTTGCCGCCCGCAGCGGCGTACGCCTGCTCGGCCCCAACTGCCTGGGCTTCATCAACTTCGTGAACCGGGCCTATGTCTGGACCACGCCGGTGGTTGCGCCATCGAGCAATCGCGGCGTGGCCATTGTTTCGCAAAGCGGGGCTACCGCCTATTTCCTGTCCACCCTGGCCAGCCAGCAGGATGTGGGCTTGAGCCATGTGATTTCGACCGGCAACGAGGCCGACCTCGACGGCGCCAGCTTCATCGACTATCTGGTCACCGACCCGCATACGCGCTCGATCGCGGTATTCGCGGAAACCTTTCGCAACCCGGCGCGTTTCCTGGCCGCTGCACGGCGCGCGCTGGTCGCCGGTAAACCGCTGGTCGTACTGAAGGTGGGCGCCAGCGAAGTGACCGCCAGGTCGGCACTGGCGCATACCGGCGCGCTGGTCGGCGACAACCGGGTCTTCGACGGCATTTGCCAGCAATTGGGCATCATCCGCGTGGTTTCGATGGAGGAACTGCTGGCCACCGCCGATATCGTGGGACGCACCGGTGTTTTGCGCTCCGGCGGCCTGTGTGTGGTGACCAACTCCGGCGGCGTGGGCGAGATCGCCGCCGATACCGCCGAACTGCGCGGCATCCAGCTGCCCGAACTCTCAGCGGCCACCGCGGCGGCCGTACGCGCCACGATTCCGGAATCGGCCACCGCGCATAACCCGCTGGACCTGACAGGCTCGATTACCCCGGTGCAGTGCGAAGGCGCTGTGCGCGCCCTGGCGACGCAGGACGACTATGCGGCGATCCTGTGTCCGTTTTACGAATTCCCCACCACGCCGGAACAGGTCAGCGAGCGCCTCACGCAATTGCACCAGCACCTTGCACGCGGCCTGGCGGCAGCCTCGGTGCCGGGTTTCCTGGTGAGTTATACCCATACCGGCGTCAACGCCATGGCGCGCAAGACCATTGCCGAGACCGGTGCCAACTACCTGGCTTGCGGGCTGGACCGCGCGCTAGCCGGCCTGGCAGGTGCGTTCTGGTGGTCGCAGCGCCACCGCGAGTTCACGGCCGCGCGGGACATCGGGCCGCTCGCGCCAGCGACGGATCCGGCCTTTACCGGCGAGCGCCCGGGCTCCGAACGCGAAGCGCTGGACTTTCTGTCGCGCCAGGGTGTCCCGGTAGTCCCGGCCTTGCTGGCGGCCGATGCAGAGCAGGCGGTTGCGGCCGCGCGTACGCTGGGTGGGCCGGTGGTGGTCAAGGTCGCTTCGCCCGACATTGCCCATAAAAGCGATATCGGTGGCGTGGTGCTCAATGTGCTGGGCGACGCCGCCGTGCGCGGCGCCTTTCTGCGTGTCATGGCCGCGGCACACTCCCACAACCCGCAGGCACGCATGGAAGGCGCCATCGTGGCGCCCATGCGCGAGCGCGGCATCGAGTTGTTTGTCGGTTATTCGCGCGATCCCCAATGGGGCCCGATCCTGGCCGTGGGCCTGGGCGGCGTGTGGGTCGAGATACTGCAGGACGTGGCCCTGCGACCCTTGCCGGTGGATGTGCCCGAAGTCAAACGCATGCTGGCCGGATTGCGCGGCAGCAAATTGCTGGCCGGGCAACGTGGCATACCGGCGGCGGACCTGGACGCCGTGGCGCAGGCAATCACAGGTATAGCCGAGGCGATCTTGCGCCTGGGCCCGGACCTCGAAGCGCTGGACGTCAATCCGCTATGGGTAAAGGGTGACCAGGTCGAGGCCCTGGATGCCTTGTTTGTGTGGCGGGCACCTGAAGCGCAGGCGCGCGTTGCGGGATCCGATCCGGTGCTGTCCGTCGCGCAGCCAGCCAATGTCTGAGAGCGCAGCTTCAAGGAAAAATCATGCGAACCTCCCTGTGTGAAAAACTCGGCTGCGAATTGCCCATCTTCGCGTTCTCGCATTGCCGCGACGTGGTGGTCGAAGTCACCAAGGCCGGCGGTTTCGGCGTGTTGGGTGCGTCCACCTTCTCACCCGAGCAATTGGAGGCCGAGCTGCACTGGATCGACCAGCATGTGGACGGCAGGCCGTATGGCGTGGACGTCATTATTCCGACGGCGTACGACAAGCAGGCCGAGACCACCACCGAAGACCTTGAGCGTCTGATTCCGGACGAGCACCGCGCCTTCATGAACAAGATCCTCGACGAGGCCGGCGTGCCGCAATTGCCACCCGACGAACGAGAGCGTGTATTGCGCGAGATCGTCAATGGCCGCGGCAACATGACGCCCGACGGCGCCCGGCGCCTGCTGCGGGTGGCGCTGGCGCACCCCCAGGTCAAGCTGGTGGTGAGCGCGCTGGGGTCGCCACCGCCCGACGTGGTGGCCGAACTGCGCGAACGCAAGGTGATGATAGGCGCCATGTGTGGCAAGGGCCAGCATGCGGCGCGCCACAAGGCCGCCGGGGTGCAGGTAATCGTTGCGCAGGGCACCGAAGCCGGCGGGCACACCGGCGACATCGCAACCATGGTGCTGGTACCCCAGGTGGTGGAGGCCTGTGGCGACGAGGTCGCGGTACTCGCCGCCGGAGGTATCGCCCGTGGCAGCCAGATTGCCGCTGCGCTGGCGCTGGGTGCACAAGGCGTGTGGTGCGGTACCGTGTGGCTGGGCACGCGCGAGAGCGAGCTCGATCCCTTCGAGAAGGAAGTGCTGTTCGAGACACGCGCCGAAGACGCGGTGCGGCGCAAGGCCCGGACCGGCAAGACGGTGCGCATGATCAAGAGCAAACTGTCCGAAGCCTGGGAGCAGCCGGGGGCGCCCAAGTACCTGCCCACGCCGCTGCAGGGCATTCTGTACAACGAGGCCCACGCGCGTGTAGTGCGCGCCAAACGCAAGGACCTGTATTCCTTCCCGGCCGGCCAGGTGGTGGGCATGATCAATGAGGAGACCAGCGTGCGCGACGTCATGTACCGCATGCAGCTGGAATATCTGGAAGCGATGGAGCGGCTGAACAAGCTCAGCCCGGCGCAGACCTGAGCGTGAGAGGCAATCCAATGCATCCGCGCCGGATAGCCGCACAATAGAAACCCTGTCGAAAAGAGTCGTCCATGCCAAGCCACTTCAAATTTCTTGCCGGTTTCTTGCTGGCTGCGCTGCTGGCTGCCGGGGCCCACGCGTTTCCGGACCGGCCGGTACGCCTGGTGGTCGGTTTTGCGCCGGGTGGCTCCGACATATCGGCGCGCCTGGTCGGGCAGAAGCTGTCGGAGTTGTGGGGCCAGCCGGTGGTTGTGGACAACCGGCCTGGCGCGGCGGGTAACATCGGCGCCGACATCGTGGCCAAGGCGGCGCCCGACGGCTACACGATTTTGCTGCTGGTGAACTCGTACACCATCAACACCACGGTCTACCGCAACCTGCCCTGGGATCTGCTGCGTGACTTTGCGCCGATCGGCCGCTACGCCACCTCGCCCATGGTGGTGGTGGTCAACGACAAGATGCCGGTCAAGAATTTTGCCGAATTCGTGGCCTATGCCAAAGCCAATCGCGGCAAGATCAACTACGGCTCGGCGGGAACCGGCACCGCACCGCATCTGGCAGGTGAATTGTTTGCGTTGCGCTCCGGCATAGAGATGACCCACGTGCCCTACAAGGGATCGGGGCCGTCGGTCACGGCGCTGGTCGCGGACGAAGTGCAGCTCTCGTTCGGCGCCATGTCGGCCTTTGATGGCCTGGTGCAGCAAGGCCGCCTGAAACCGCTGGCAGTCACCACCGCAGCGCGGTTTCCGCGGCTCCCGGAGGTACCCACGGTGGCGGAAAGCGGCATCCCCGGTTTCGACGTCGATATCTGGTATGGCCTGCTTGCACCGGCCAAAACCCCGCCGGCCATCGTGAAAAAACTCAGCGACGACCTGGCGCGCGTGATGGCTGACCCCGACCTGTTGTCCAAACTCAAGGAGCGCGGCATGGAGCCCGCTTACCTGGACAGCGCGAAGACCGGCGATCTGATAAAGCAGGACGTGTCGCGCTGGCGCGAAATCATCAACAAACTGAAGCTGTCGCTCGAATGAATACGCCGCGAACAAGTTCGCGCGGGGTGTGGCAGGAACTCGCCGGCAGGTTGGCCGCCGGGGCGCCGGCCGGCCCCGGCCAGGGACTGCAAACCGTGTCCGCGGGTCTGCAGCGCCCCGAATGCGTGCTTACGCATTCTTCAGGTAATCTGTTTGTGTCGGACCGGCGCGGCGGTGTGCTGAAAATCCGACCGGACGGCAGCCAGCAACTGAGCGGTACCTCGGCCCTGTTGCCCAACGGGATCGCCATGCAGCGCGACGGCGGTTTCCTGGTCGCCAATCTGGGCGAGGGCGGCGGCGTGTGGCGCATTGCGCCGGATGGTGCCGCGTCGCCCTGGATGAGCGAAGTTGAGGGACGCGGCATGGCGCGTGTGAACTTTGTGGCCAATGACGCCGCTGGCCGCGTGTGGGCCTGTATCAGCGCCACCGATGGCAGCGACAAATACCCGCTGCGCAGCGCAAGCGGCAGCATTGTGTTGCGCGACGCGGCGGGCACCCGGGTGGTTGCCGACGGCTTGCACTACACCAATGAATGCCGTGTCAGCGCCGACGGCGGGTTCATGTACGTGAACGAAACCTTCGGTCGCCGGTTGTCGCGCTTTCGCATCGCTGAAAACGGTGCACTGAAAGACCGGGAAACGGTGGCCAGCTTTGGCGCCGGCGACTTCCCCGACGGTTTGACGCTGGACGCCGAAGGCGGTGCCTGGGTGGTGTGTGTCGGCAGCAACCGCGTCTACCGGATCGCGCCCGACGGCGAGAAGCAGACCATCATCGACGATGCCGTGGCCGCCACCGCAGCGGAGCTGGAGTCGGCCTTCGAGGCCGGCACGCTCGACCGGCCGCAACTGTCGGCCGCGCGCGGACACCGCCTGTCCAACGTGACCTCGCTGGCGTTCGGCGGGCCGGACCTGCGCACCGCGTACATGGGCTGCCTGGCCGGCGACTCGCTGGCGAGTTTTCGCTCGCCGGTGGCGGGTCTGGCGCCCGCGCACTGGAACTGGTAACGGGCCAACAAGGAGACTGCATGTCCAACGAAGTCCTGGTGGAACACATCGACGGCATGGTGATCGTCACGATCAACCGGCCCGAGCAGAAAAACGCGGTCAACCGCGCCGTCTCGTATGGCGTGTGCGAGGCTCTTGACGAGATGGACCACCGCAATGACCTGCGCATCGGCATCCTGACCGGTGCCGGAGGCACCTTCTGCGCCGGCATGGACCTCAAGGCCTTTTTGCGCGGCGAGGTGACACGGGTCAAGGGTAGGGGCATTCTGGGCATAGCACTGACACCGCCGCGCAAACCGCTGATTGCCGCCGTGGAAGGTTACGCGCTGGCCGGGGGGTTTGAATCGGTACTCGCCTGCGACCTGGTGGTGGCGGCGCGGGATGCAAAGTTCGGGCTGCCCGAGGTGAAGCGCGGACTCGCCGCCGCCGCCGGCGGGCTGATGCGGCTGCCGCGGCTGATACCGCAGCGTATCGCCATGGAGGCGGCGCTCACTGGCGACATGATGGGGGCCGAGCGGCTGTACCAGTACGGCCTGATCAATGCCCTGGTGGAGCCGGGTCAGGCGCTGGAAGAAGCCAAGAAGCTGGCCCGGCGCATCCTGGCCAATGCTCCGCTGGCGGTGGCCGCGAGCAAGCAAGTGATCATCGAACAGCGCGACTGGCCCATCGCCGATATGTTCGCGCGCCAGGAGTCTATTACCGGCCATCTGTTGAAAAGCGCCGATGCACGCGAGGGCGCCAGCGCTTTCGCGGAGCGTCGTGCGCCGGTATGGAAAGGCGAGTGAGGCGCCTCCCCACGGGATCGGCGTGCCGGGCAAGCACTCCACCAAAGGTGCATTGAAGCAAGGATCATTCCAGCCCTGAAGAAACACGGCGAAAAAATGTAGTTGGCTACCGCTAAAACCAAAGTTATACTCGCAAGAATTTACAAGTACTTGCACGAACTTCGTGCATTGGTTCAGTTGGGGGCCGCAAGGCTGCAAACTTTTACGCGTTTGGCAAACAGGAGACACCACGATGAGCGTCAGATTCCAGATCAATGGCAAGTCAGTGAAAGCCGATGCGGCGCCGGATACCCCGTTGTTGTGGGTGATTCGGGATGAACTGGGCCTGACCGGCACCAAATTTGGCTGTGGCGCTGCGTTATGCGGTGCCTGTACCGTGCATCTGGATGGCAAGCCGGTGCGCTCCTGCCAGACGCCGCTGGCAAGTGTCGCCGGC
Source organism: Betaproteobacteria bacterium (assembly GCA_031367285.1). Taxonomy (GTDB): domain Bacteria; phylum Pseudomonadota; class Gammaproteobacteria; order Burkholderiales; family Burkholderiaceae_C; genus CAISIP01. Next base: position 29,852 of record JANLPN010000392.1, read on the forward strand.
AAGAAGGTCGCCACCGTGGAGAGCCTGTCCAGGAACAACACACACCCGCTGCAGGTCGCCTGGATAAAACACGACGTGCCCCAGTGCGGGTATTGCCAGTCGGGTCAACTCATGAGCGCGGCCGCGTTGCTGACGACAAACCGCAACCCCAGCGATGCGGATATCGACGCCGCGATGGGTGGAAACATTTGTCGCTGCGGAACCTACCCGCGTATCAAGGCCGCCATCAAGGATGCGGCCTCCACCATGCGCAACGCTTGAGGAGCACGAACATGACAAGCTCACGCCGCGACTTTTTGAAGAGCACCACGATCGCCGGGGGCGGTTTGCTGATAGGGTTTGCGCTGCCTGGGTCGCCCTTGCACGCCGCAGGCACGGTGTACACCCCGAATGCGTGGGTGCACATCGCGGACGACAACACCATCACGCTGATTTCCGCGCGCTCGGAGATGGGGCAAGGGGTGTACACGTCGATGCCGATGCTGATAGCCGAAGAACTCAACGTCGAGATCAGCCAGATCAAGGTGGACATTGCGCCGCCGGGCAAGGCCTACGTCAACGCCCTGATTGGAGCCCAGATCACGGGTGGCTCGACCTCGGTGCGCGAAGGCTGGGAAAGGCTGCGGCTCGGCGGAGCACAGGTGCGCGAGATGTTGATCAGCGCGGCTGCCGACAAATGGGGAGTTGACCGTGCGGGCCTGCGGGCTGAAAAAGGCATGGTGCTGGGCCCCAACGGTCGCACGGCCACTTACGGACAGTTGGCGGAAGCAGCGGCCAAACTGCCGGTGCCTGAAAAAGTCGCGTTGAAAAATCCGGCGGACTTCAAGATAGTGGGCAAACGCACGCGGCGGCTGGATACACCGGCCAAGGTCAACGGCACGGCCGAGTTCGGTATTGACGTGCGGCTTCCAGGTATGGCATATGCCAGCATCGAGCAGTGCCCGGTGATCGGCGGCAAGGTCAAGAGCTACGACGCGTCTGCCGCCAAAGGCATGCCCGGTGTGATTGACGTGGTGCAGATCGGTGACGGCGTGGCGGTAGTCGCCAGCAGTTACTGGCAGGCCCAGAAAGCCCGTAAGGCAGTAACCGTGCAATGGGACGAAGGCGCCGGTGCGGCGCTGGACCACGCCAAGGCGCTGGCCACGACACGGGCGGCGGCCGAGAATGACACGCCGTTGGTGGTCGGAAAACCGCAGGGCGATGTCACGCAAGCCCTGGGCGGCGCGGCAAAAACCATAGAGGCTGAATACATTACGCACATGGTGGCGCATGCCCCCATGGAGCCGATGAATTTCACCGCCAGCTTCAAGGACGGCAAATGCCTGCTGGTCGGTCCAACGCAATTCCAGCAGGGCGCCCAAGGGGCAGTCTCGGCCGCACTGGGTATCAAGCCGGAAGATATCACGCTTAGAACGACCTTCCTCGGTGGTGGGTTCGGCCGGCGGCTGGAACTCGACTTTATCGTGCAGGCAGCCCAGATATCCAAGGCCGTGGGGCGGCCCGTCAAGCTGGTGTGGTCGCGCGAAGACGACATGACCCACGACTTCTACCGGCCTATGGGCGTGCACAAGATGAAAGCCGGGGTGGATGCACAAGGGAACCCGGTTGCATTGCATTTCAAGGTCGCCTCCCAGTCCGTTACACAGCGCCTGTTTGGCACACCCAAAAACGTGGTGGATGGTGCCATGGTCGAAGCAGCGGTGGCGGCTTATGAAATCCCCAACACGCGGCACGAACTGGTGATCCATGATTCCGGTATGCGGGTTGGTTACTGGCGTGCCGTGAGTCACAACATGAACACTTTCGCCAACGAAAGCTTCATCGACGAACTTGCGCTCGCGGCCGGCAAAGACCCGTACCAGTACCGCATGGCGCTGCTGAAAAACCACCCGCGTCAACTCAACGTGCTAAAACTGGCCGCCGAGGCCTCTGGGTGGGGCCAGCCTCTGCCAGCCGGGCGTGGGCGCGGCATCGCGGTGGTCGAGGCCTATGGAACATTCATGGCGCAGGTGGCCGAAGTCACCGTGACCAAGGGCGAACTGACGGTGCAGCGGGTAACGGTCGTGGCCGATCTGGGACACATGGTCAACCCGGATACGGTCGAAGCGCAAATCCAGTCCAGCATCGTGTTCGGAATGTCCGCGGGCTTGATGCAAGAGATCACGTTGAAGGATGGGCGCGTACAGCAGACCAATTTCCACGACCACCCGGTGCTGCGCATGCACGAGGTACCCAAGATCGACATCGTGCTGGTCAAGAGCACGGAAAACCCCGGTGGTATCGGCGAGCCGGCCACCGCGCTGGTTGTCCCGGCAATTGCCAATGCCGTGGCGGCCGCCACCGGTAAGCGGGTGCGCAAACTTCCGATTACCGCGCAGGCTATTGCGCTGGCCTGAATCAGGGCCGCGCCCCTCAAGGTTCTGCCGTCAGAGATCGCCTGACGTGTCGACAACTCAGGGATGAAGCATGGGCACGCTTTGCCGACTCCGCTGCCGTTTAGGCAACAAGCCCTTCGCTCTGGCTGTACCAGCGGGGCCTGATCCATACCCTGGTGGAGCCGGGGCAGGCGCTCGAAGAAGCCAACAAGCTGGCCCGGCGCATCTAGGCAACGCCCCGCTGGCGCAAAGCGCGAACCAACACGAACGAGGCACGACATGAAACGACTTCTTCCAATTGCAAGCGCGGTTGCCGCCGGTCTGCTGGTGGCCTGTGCAAACCCTGACCCACCACGTCTGATGGCAGAAGCAAAGAGCTGCGCGGCGGCCGCGGCCGCGGTTGCAGCCGACAACCCGGTGCGCGGTACGACCTTGCGTATCACCAAGTCGGAAGAACAGGCCGCGACGTCCGAGGTCAAGGCGCACTGCCTGGTCGAAGGCGCCATGAACGAACGCATCAGCGCGGTCGATGGGCGGCCCTACGCGATGAAGTTCCGCATGCGCATGCCGCAACCGCAGGACTGGAACGGCAAGTACTTCATGCAAAGTGTTGGTGGTTTCGTGGGCATCGTCGACACCGGGTTTGGCTGGTACTACGGAATGATCGACAACGCGTTCTCGCGTGGCTACGCCGTGATCGTTCAGGACGCCGGGCACGACAACGCAGTCAACTCCGATCCCAACGCCGGCGGCCCGTCGGCCTTTGCGCGCGACCCGCAGGCGCGCATCGACTTCGGGCACAACTCGTACGACGTGGTTGCGCGCGCCGGCAAGGCGATCGTGAGCACGTATTACGCGAAAGCGCCGGCGCATTCCTATTTCCTGTCTTGCTCCGACGGCGGCCGCCAGGCGGTGGGCATAGCGCAGCGGTATCCCACGGTCTTCGATGGAATCGTTGCGGGGGCTCCAGCCATGAGCATCCCGTACATGAGCGCCTACGTGCCGCTTATCGTACAGACGCTTGCGCCTCTGGCGGAACGCGCCGGACACAGGGATGCCAACGGCAGGCCGTTATTCAACCGGATCTACACCGACGCCGATTTCCAGCTGGTGTCGAATGCCGTGCTCGAGGCTTGCGACGGCCTGGACGGCCTGAAAGACGGCATCGCCAACAATATCGCCGCCTGCACGGATGCCGTGGTGGTGCCCAAGCTCACCGCGTTGACTTGCCAGGGCGCCAAAACTTCAAGCTGCCTGGCGGCTGATCAGATCAGCGCCTTGCGTACCCTGATGGCTGGTCCCAAGACGTCTACCGGCGCGCAGCTTTATCCGGGCCAGGCCTGGGACCCGGGAATTGGCGGGATGAACGCCGGTGCGTTCAACCAGGAGTTCCGCAGGCAATGGTTTGGTACCTATGACTCACCGACCAACAACTCGACCAAGATGACGATCAGCGCGCCTCAGGCCATGATGGTCTGGAAGACGCCGCCGACCCCGATGACGATTCCGCAGGCGATCGACTTCTTCATGAAGTACAACCTCGACGACACCGAAGCCAGCATCACGCGCACCAACGACGTCTACAAGCAGTCGGTGGTCGAATGGGGCCTCATGAACTCGCCCGATCTGTCCGGCTTCAAACGACGCGGGGGAAAGATGATTGCCTGGATCGGCAACGCCGACGCCGCGGTCAGCGCCAAGGAAACCATCGGCTGGTACAACCAGGTCAATGATCGCGAAGGCGGCAAGGCGTCCGACTTTCTAAAACTCTTCGTGGTTCCCGGAATGGCCCACTGCACGGGGGGCATGGCAACCGACCGTTTCGACATGCTCACCGCGCTGGAGGCCTGGGTCGAACGTGGCAACCTGGACAGCGTTCCGGCAGAGGCCTCCAAGCCCGGGTTTTTCGGGGTAGCAAGCCGCACCCGCCCGTTGTGCCCTTACCCCAAGTACGCGCACTACAACGGCTCGGGCGACATCAATGTGGCGGCCAGCTTTACATGCAAGTAGCGGCTTGCCGGGTTTCGCAATGGATGGCGGCGCAGCTGCCAACCGCGGTGGCGCTGGCCATTGGTTCACTCTGCGCCAGCTGCGTGAACGCCCAGGCGCTGGAGCCCGTAGTGGTGTCCGCCTCTCGCGCGCAGCAGCGCAGCTTCGATGCGCCGGCCGCCATTCAATTGGTTGATCGCGCAGCGATAGAGAACGCCGGGCCACAGGTCAACCTGTCGGAGTCGCTGAATCGGGTGCCCGGCCTGACGATACTCAACCGGCAAAACTACGCGCAGGATCTGCAGGTTTCCATCCGTGGTTTTGGCGCCCGGTCAGCGTTTGGCATCCGGGGCATCCGCATACTGGTGGATGGCATTCCCGCCACAACACCGGACGGCCAGGGGCAGGGTTCGTCGATCAGTTTGACGTCAACGGATCGCATCGAAGTCTTGCGGGGTCCGCTGGCGCAGTTGTATGGCAATTCGGCCGGTGGCGTGATCCAGGCATTTACCCGCAGCGCCCCTGAACAGCCGGAATTCGGCGCGCAGGCTTACGTTGGCTCCTACGGCATGCGCCGCGGCGACTTGCAGTATGCCGGACGTATCGGTGCCTATGGCGTGGTGGCCGACTACAGCACGTTTGACACCAACGGGTACCGGGACAACAGCAACACCGAGCGCCGACAGTTCAACGGCAAGCTGAACTTCAATGCAGGCGAAAGCACCAGCGTCAACCTGGTCTACAACCGCTTCGACATGCCAATGGCACAGGATCCGCTTGGGCTCACTGCCGCCCAGATGGCCGCCAATCCGTCGCAGGCAGGCAACAATGCCACCAGTCGAAGGACGCGCAAAGCGGTACTACAGGATCAGCTTGGCGGCTCGCTGGTCCACACCATCGATGCGGAGCGCTCGCTCACCGCCCGCCTTTATTACGGAACCCGCGATAACCTGCAATACCAGACCGGCCTCGCGGCATCCACCGGGGCATGGGTCGGGCTGGATCGAAGCTATTACGGTACCGGCCTCCAATACAACCAGCAAGGGCAAATTGGCGGTCGGCGCGTGACTTGGGCGGCAGGTTACGAGTTTGACCGATCCCGGGAAACGCGCCAGGGCGGCGTTGCGGCATTGGGCGAGAAAAAGTCCACCACCCGCAACGAAGATAACCAGGCCGAAAACAGCGATCTTTTTATCCAGGCAACGGCCCTGGTATCGGACCAGCTGTCGATGGTGGCCGGCCTGCGCTACAGCACGGTCCGCTTCGCCAGCCATGACCACTACCTGAGCGATGGAGACGGCTCGGGTTCGACCAGCTTCCGGGCCACCAGTCCGGTGCTGGGGCTGACCTACCATGCCAGCGACGATCTCAATCTGTATGCCAATTACGGCAAGGGGTTCGAGAGCCCCACGCTGGCCGAGGTGGCCTACCGTGGCGCGGGCACACCGGCATTCAACACCACCCTGAATGCGTCCAGCAGCCAGCACTATGAATTGGGTGCGAAGTGGCTGCCCGATCCGCAATCCCGGCTGGACTTCACCTTGTTCCGGATCGCGTCACGCGATGAACTGGTGGTGGCCAGCAGCAGCGGCGGGAATTCCACCTTCAAAAACGCGCCGGGGACAACAAGAACCGGATCGGAGCTTTCCGGCAATACCTTGTTGACGCCGCACTTGCGTGCCACGGTGGCAGCGTCCCGGATCAGCGCGACGTTCTCGCGTGCTTTCACCAGTGGCGCGAACAGCGTAGCGTCAGGCAACAAAATCCCGGGCATTCCGCAAAGCTTTGTGTTTGCGGAGGTCCTGTGGAGCGGACCGAAGATGGACGGCGGCGGCATAAAAGATGCCGGCCTTGGGAGCCAGGCCGGCATCGAATTCACCCGCGCCGGAAGACTGTATGCCAACGACACCAATACGGCCTCTGCCGATGGCTACAGCAGCGTGAATGCCAAACTCAGCCATGGCTGGAAGCTGGGCTCCGGCAGTCTGACGGCCTATACGCGCGTCGACAACCTGGCCAACAAACGTTACGCGGGCTCGGTGATTGTCAACCAGGCGGCGGCGCAGTACTACGAGCCGGCGTCCGGAAGAAACTGGACGCTTGGGCTTCGAATGGTGTTGCCACTGTGACGTCGTGTCCAGCATCCAATGGCCGGAAAGCTGGGAGATGCCAAGGGTTTACCCTAGTAGATTATTCTTGGACGCATGATGCAATACTCACGCGTAAGTTTTTAACCCGAAAGGAAGACAAATGATCTTTAAAGAATACCGGCTGCTTGGCCGTGTGCTAGGCCGTGCCGCACTCGCGGGCGCCTGCGCGCTGTCGTTCGCTTCCGCGGCGGTGCACGCGCAGCCGGTTAAAAAGTACGACTCGGCGAACAAGGCGTTCTGGGACAAGCCGCCCGCGGATTGGTACCTTGGTGACGAAAACGAAGCCCAGAAAGGCCAGACGCCCCCTGCGGGTCCGGCCCTGCCGACGTCGATGGCGGACCTGGAAGCCAACCTGAAGGCGATCAAGCTGCCCAAGGGCTTCACGATCAGTGTTTTTGCCAGCGGCGTCGCCAGTGCGCGGCAGATGGCCTGGGGCGACAAAGGCACTTTGTTCGTTGGTTCGTTCGGCGTCGGAAGTGTCTATGCCATCACTGACAACGGCGGCAAGAAGGAAGTCAAGACCATCCTGACCGGGCTGACCTTGCCCACCGGCATCGCGTTCCGGGATGGCGCGCTGTATGTCGCGGCGGTAAGCAAGATCCTTAAATACGAAAACGCCGAAGCCAATCTCGACAAGATGCCTGATGCCAAGGTGGTTTACGACGACATGCCGGCCTATACCGCGCATGGCTGGAAGTACCTTGTTTTCGACAAAAATGGCTGGCTCTACGTGCCGTTTGGCCCGCCGTGCAACGAGTGCCTGCCGCCGACCAGCCTGTCGCAGATACGCCGCGTCAACCCCGACGGCAGCGGCCAGGCTGAGCTGGTTGCGATGGGCGTGCGCAACAGCGTCGGAGGCGACATCGACCCGCGCAGCGGTGAATACTGGTTTACCGAGAACGCGCGCGACTGGCTGACGAACGACCTGCCGAGCGACAAGCTGAACCGCATCGCCAGGATCGGAGCGCATTACGGTTACCCGTATTGCCACCAGGGCAACTTGCCGGACCCGAAGTTTGCGATGGGCCACAAGTGCTCGGAGTTCACGCCACCGGTCGTTAATCTGGGTGCGCATGTGGCGCCCTTGGGGATGAAGTTCTACACCGGCAACCAGTTTCCGGCGGAGTACCGCAACAACATACTTATCGCCGAGCATGGCTCATGGAATCGCCACAAGTACACCGGCGGGCGCATTTCCCGCGTGGTGACCGATGCCCAGGGCAAAAACCCGAAACACTCGGTCTTCGCCACCGGGTGGATCAACGGCGACAAGAGTTATTCCGGCCGGCCGGCGGACATCCTGGTCGCCGCCGACGGCTCGATTCTGATCGCCGACGACTGGGCCGGTGCCATCTACCGCATCAGCTACGCGAAATAGCCCGCGGTCCATTCCTATTGCCCGCCAGTTGTCCTGGTGGGCAAGTTTTTTTTGCCGACCCGAAATTATGAAAACGCCATGAAATATGCGGTGGCCTGTGCGGCACTTTCCCTGCTGATCTCGACGGCCCACGGCGCCGACCTTGCGGCCGGGGCAGCCAAGGCCGAAACCTGCATGGCCTGTCACGGCCAGCGCGGCATTTCGCAGATGCCCGATACCCCGTCTCTTGCCGGCCAGCCGGACGGATTCCTGCAGTGGCAACTGGTCTACTTTCGCAGCGGCACCCGCAAGAGCCCGCTCATGCAGCCGATGGCTACCAGCCTGAGCGACGACGATATCCGCAATCTCTCGGCCTACTTCGCCGCGCAGAAGCCGCCGCCGCCGGGCGTGAATGGAGCCGCCGAGCCGGTGATGTTCGCTGCCGGCCAGCAACTGGCGCAGCAAAACCGCTGCGCCTCCTGCCACAAAGACGACTATTCCGGCACACAGGCCACGCCCCGCACCGCCGCGCAGCGGGAAGACTACCTGGTAAAGGCTTTGCGCGAATTCAAAGCCGGCGCCCGCACTGGCGGTGGCGTTGCCGCCATGGCAGACGTGGTCTACCCGCTTGCCGACGACCAGTTGCGCGCACTGGCGCATTTCATGGCCCACCTGCCTTGATCTGACCGAGGGAGCGGCGCAAACTGTATTGCGATCTGTTTCCCGACCTTTATGGAGCCAGCGAAATGCCCGCATTGGACCCCGACGTTGAAGCCCTGCTGGAACTCGGCCGCAAAGCCGGCGCCCGCCCGTTCGAGCAGTTGACGCCCGACCAGGCACGCGCCGCCTATGCCGCCAGCTGGGACCTGCTGCAACCCAAGGCGCAAGACGTCGGGTCGGTGCACGACCACACAATTGCAGGCCAAGGCGGCCCACTGCGCCTGCGCGTCTACCGCGCTATCGGAACAGTGGCCGGCGAGCTGCTTCCCTGCATGGTTTTCCTGCACGGCGGCGGCTGGGTCATCGGCAACCTGGAGAGCCACGACAGGTTTTGCCGCCGCCTCGCCAACCAGGCCCGAATCTGCGTCGTGGCGGTGGACTACCGGCTTGCGCCCGAGCACCGCTTCCCGGCCGCTCTGGACGACTCGGCCAGCGCCCTGCAGTGGGTCAGCGACAACCTGCAGGCGCTCGCCATCGCGCCCGGCCGTCTGGCCATTGGCGGCGACAGCGCGGGCGGCAATCTCGCCGCGGTATTGGCCTTGATGGGGCGCGACGGCACGGCGCCGCGCACCATGTTCCAGCTGCTGATTTACCCGGTGGTGGACCTCACGGCGGGCAGCGATTCCTACCGCGGGGTGACGTCCGGTTTTCCGTTGACGGCGGCCACCATGCATTACTTCATAACCCACTACACACCACAGGCAGGCGACCGGCTCGACTGGCGCGCGTCGCCGCTCAAGGCGGCCAGCCTGGCCGGCACACCGCCGGCCATGGTCGTGACCGTGGCCAACGACCCGCTGTGCGACGAAGGGCGTGCCTACGCGCGGCGGCTGGAAGACGAGGGGGTACGCGTGACGGCGCTGCACCTCAGCGACCACCAGCACGGCATGCTGATGCACGGCAAGCTGGTACGGATGAGCAACGTCATCAATGATTTTGTCGCCGCCGCCGTGGGTGACGCGCTACACCGTGGCAGAGCGACCCACGACACGGCCGATGGAGTGGCCGGCCCCTCACCGACCGCGTACGCGCCTTAACCCAAGCGACCCAAGCGACCCAAGCGACCCAAGCGCCATCCGGCCACAGTCCATCCTTGGCGATGGGCCGCCCACCCTGGAGACACCCATGACCCGCACCGAACCCGAAAATTCACGCCGTGTTGACGCCGTTGTTGTTGGCGCCGGTTTTGCCGGACTTTATATGCTGGTCCGCCTGCGCGAGCTGGGCCTGAAAACACAGGTCTTCGAAGCCGGGGACGGTGTGGGTGGTACCTGGTACTGGAACCGCTATCCGGGCGCGCGCTGCGACGTGGAGAGCATGCAGTACTCGTATTCGTTCTCGGAAGCGCTGCAGCAGGAATGGCAATGGACCGAGCGTTATCCCCGGCAGGAAGAAATCCTGCGCTACATCAACCATGTGGCCGATCGCTTCGAACTGCGCCCAGACATCCGGTTCGAAACCCGCGTCACGGCCGCGGCCTACGACGCGGCCGGCCAGCAGTGGACAGTGCGTACCGATAAAGGCGATACGGTGGTGGCGCGTTTCCTGATTTCCGCCGGGGGCTGCCTGTCGGCCGGCAGGGTGCCGGACATACCCGGTCTGGACAGCTTCAAGGGCAAGTGGTACCACACCGGCAACTGGCCGCACCACACCGTGGATTTCAGCGGCCAGCGGGTTGGCGTGATCGGCACCGGGTCATCCGGCATCCAGGCGATTCCTGCCATCGCGCGCCAGGCCAGCCAGGTGGTGGTATTCCAGCGCACGCCCAATTTCAGCATTCCGGCCTGGAACCGGCCGTTGCCGCGGGACGAGCAACAGGCCTGGAAAGCGAACTATGCCGAACACCGTGAAAAAGCGCTCGCTACCCGTTCCGGGATCCTGTACGAATACAGCCAGCGGGCGACTTCCGAGGCCACGCCGCAAGAGCGGCAACAGGAGTACGAGCGGCGCTGGCAACGTGGTGGCGCCAACTTCACCCACGCCTTCAACGATATCTTTGTCAACAAGCAATCCAACGACAGCGCGGCCGAGTTCGTGCGCGACAAGATCCGCGGCATCGTCAAAGACCCCGAGGTCGCCGCGTTGCTTGCGCCGACCGACCATGCCATCGGTACCAAACGCATCTGCGTCGACACCGACTACTACCAGACCTTCAACGAAGCGCACGTGCGTCTGGTCGATCTGCGCGCCACGCCCATTACGGACATTGTCGCGGCCGGCATCCGCACGCCTGCCACCACCTACGAACTCGACAGCATCGTGTTCGCCACCGGCTACGACGCCGTGACGGGGGCACTGGACCGCATCGATATCCGGGGTCCGGGCGGCCGGGCCCTGAAAGAGAAATGGAGTGAAGGTCCGCGCACCTACCTGGGCATCATGACCGCCGGCTTTCCCAACCTGTTCTTCATCACCGGGCCCGGAAGCCCTTCCGTGCTGACCAACGTGGTGGTGGCCATCGAGCAGCACGTGGACTGGATCGCGCGTTGCCTGCAACACATGCAAACCCGGCAGCTGGGTGTGGCCGAACCTACGGCGAGCGCCGAAGACGCATGGGTGGAGCGTGTCAACCAGGTCGCGGCCGGCACCCTGTTCCCCAGCACCAAGTCCTGGTACATGGGTGCCAACATTCCCGGCAAACCGGCGGTGTTCCTGCCCTTCGTGGGAGGTTTCGGCAACTACCGGGCCATCTGCGAAGAAGTGGTCATGCAAGCCTATCGGGGATTCCAGTTCACGGACCGCGCACCGCTGGTACCGGCCGTTCAACCCCATTGAGGAAATTTTCATGACCCGATTTATCGACCGGGTGTTCCTGATTTCAGGCGGCGCGCGTGGCCTTGGGGAAGCGCAGGCGCGTGGCCTGGTGGCCGAAGGCGCCAAAGTGGTTATTGCGGATGTGCTGGTGGAGCAGGGCCGGCAATTGGCGGCCGATCTGGGTGGCGCCTGCACCTTCCAGGAACTGGACGTGACCAGTGAGGCGCAGTGGCGCGAGGCCGTGGCGCTGGCGCGGCGCATCGGCAAGCTGCATGGCCTGGTCAACAACGCCGGCATCTTCCATCCGGCCTCGATTGCCGATACCAGCACGGAATCATTCGAGCGCCATATGCGCGTCAACCAGCTCGGCACCTTCCTGGGCATGCAGGCGGTGGTCCCGGCCTTCGAGGACACCGGCAACGGAGCCATCGTCAATATCTCTTCCGCGGCGGGCCTGCGCGGTGCGCCCAACACAATTGCCTACACGGCGACCAAGTGGGCCGTGCGCGGCATGACCAAGGCCGCGGCTCTGGAGCTTGCGGGCAGGAACATCCGCGTGAACTCGGTCCATCCCGGGCCGATAGACACGGACATGTTGAGGGTTCGCGGTGCGCAGGAAAACAAGCTGCGCGCCGAACGCGTCCCGATGAAGCGTTATGGAACCAGGGAGGAGATCGCGGGCCTGGTGCTGTTTCTGCTGTCCGATGCAAGCCGCTACATGACCGGGGCCGAGGTCGCGATGGACGGCGGAATAACGCTGTAGCAAGAAACGGGCGCGCACGGCGCGCGACGCTACCGGCCCAACTTTTCTGGAGACAAAACACATGGCACGATTCACTGACCGGGTTTTCCTGATTTCCGGCGGGGCACGGGGACTCGGTGAAGCACAGGCGCGCTCCCTGGTCGCCGAGGGCGCGAAGGTCGTCATTGGCGACGTGCTGGCCGACGACGGCCAACGGCTCGCGGCTGCGCTCGGGCCGGCGTGCAGGTTCGAGCGGCTGGACGTCACCAGCGAAGTGTCCTGGCGCAACGCGGTTGCAGTGGCCGAGTCCCTGGGCCGGCTGCACGGCCTGGTCAACAACGCAGGCGTCTACAAACCCGTGCCTTTGCTGGAAACCGACACGGCCGAGTTCGAGCGCCACACACGGGTCAACCAGCTGGGCACTTTTCTGGGCATGCAGGCGGCGGTTCCGGCGCTCGAGCGCACCGGCGGCGGCGCCATCGTGAACATGTCGTCCACCGTGGCGCTGCGCAGCGCACCCAACTCCATCGCCTACACCGCCACCAAGTGGGCCGTTCGTGGCATGACCAAGGCCGCCGCGCTGGAACTGGTGGATAAAAACATCCGAGTCAACTCGGTGCACCCGGGGCCGATAGACACCGACATGCTGAACGTGCGCACACGCGAAGAGAACCTGCGCCGGGCGCAGCAGGTGCCGATGAAACGCCTCGGTACCAAAGAGGAGATCGCGGGTCTGGTGTTGTTCCTGCTGTCGGACGAAAGCCGCTTCATGACCGGCTCGGAGGTGGCGATGGACGGCGGCGCGGCACTTTGAACGGCTTCCGATAGTCGCGACTCAGGGAAAACCCCTAGGCGGAAAATCTACTCACGCATGCAGAAAAGCTACTGAGTGGTATACTTTTCGAAAATAGAGAGTGTGTTTCGGGTTTTCGAAAACATGCTGATTCAGGGTCCGGGATATTTTCGTAAACGCCGCACACCACCACCGGTGCGCAAACAAGGAGACAGCATGAAAGTTCAACAAGCAGCAAACACTCCCGCCGCGCAACGGCAAGCCTTTGGGGCCAAAGGCGGCCTGCTGGCCGCCAACCTCGCGCTCGGTATGTTGGCAGGTTCGCTGGCGCTGGCCGCCGGCGCTCAGGAAGTGCCGGCGGACGGCGTCTACAAGGACCGCGTTGACTGGGGCGTGCTGATGGACATGAGCGGCCCGACCTCCGCTTCGCAGGGCATCTGGGTCAATGGTTTCCAGGACTACATGCGCAAGGTCAACGAGGCCGGCGGCATCAACGGGCGCAAGATCAATGTGCTGGCCGAAGACAACCGCTACAACGCGGCGACCGACAAGATCGCCTTCGAGAAGCTGTCCGGCCAGACACCGGTGATCGCCATCTCGGGCATGGGTACTTCGGCCTCCCAGGTCGGCCTGGCCTCGATCATCAAGGGCGGAAAGATTCCCATCGTCGGCACCTATACCCCCACCAAGACCTTGTCGGAGCCCGTCACGCCCATGGTTTACAACGGCTTTTGCGGCTACAAGGAAATGGCGCAGACCGGCATTGGCTACTACGTCGACCAGCTCAAGCTCAAGAACCCCAAGATCATGACGGTGGCGATAGAGAGCACCGGTGGCAAGGAATACCACGAATACGTCTCCGAAGTGGCGGCCAAACATGGCGGCACCGCGACCTCGGTCACGACGAAGGTGACCGCCGTCGACGTTACGCCGCAGGTGCTGGAAATCATCGCCGCCAAACCCGATCTGGTGACGATCTATGGCGTGGCCAATACCGCCATCCTCACGATGAAGGCGATGCAGCAGTACGGCCTGAAGATCCCCACCTTCGGCATCTCCTACCTTGGCTCACCGCAGGTGTTCGCGGCCATGGGCCCCCAGGCAGGCGCGAACTACAGCTTCGTGAGCTGCTTCACGCCCGGCGGTTCGGACCAGACCCCTGGCAACAAGGACCTTTCGGCATTCGCGGACAAGGTTGGCCACGGCGCCATGAAGGAAGACATCAACTACGTCGCCGGATGGGTGGTGGCGCAGATGGGTGCCGAGGCGCTTGCCAAGGCCGGGCCCGCGCCGACGCGCGCCAAGCTGGTCGAAGTCATGAACGCGGGTTTTGTGGTTGACAGCAAGGGCCTCGCGGCACCCATCAACTACACCAAGGACAACCACACTGGACCGGTGGTACTTAAGATGTTCGGTTACGACTACGCGACCAGCAAGTTCAAGCATTACGGTGAATACAACGACTACACCAAGTACACCAGGTAAGTCCGCGCATTCCGCACCCGCCCGATCATGCTGGCACAAGTTTTCTTCAGCGGCCTGGCCCTGGGCAGCATCTATCGCCTGGTGGCCCTGGGTTTTGCCAGTTTCCTGATCGTCGAGCACGATATTCCGGTCATCATGGACATTTCCGACAAGATTGTCGTACTGGACTTTGGCCGCAAGATCGCCGAGGGCACGCCGCACGAAGTGCAGGCCAACGAAGCGGTGATCGCCGCCTGCCTCGGTACCGAACACGGCGCCGCCGCGGATGCCGTCGATGCCTGAGACACTGGCCGCGTCGCGCGGCATTCCGGCCTATGAGGCGCTGGCGTACGACATCAAGAGCCGTGGGCACGCTGTTGTATTCGGGCTGATGAGCGACGACACGGCGCTGTTCGTCACCACGCTGGACGCCATCGGGGTGCGTTTTTATGGCGCTCGCCACGAGAACACCGCCGTTGCCATGGCCGAGGGTTATGCGGCTGCCACCGGTGAACTGGGTATCGCCATCATCGGCCGCGGTCCGGCAACCGCAAACGCGCTGCACGGCGCCATGTACGCGCACCGCACCGGCTCCCGGGTGTTGCTGATCTTCGGCGCCTCTTCGCTGGTGCAAAGTGGTCCGGACGCCAAGGAATTCAATGCCACCGGTGTGTTGCAGGCGGCCGGCATCAAGACCTTTGTGGCCGCCAATCCGGAGGGAGCGCGGCGCACGCTGGAAAACGCGCTCGACGCCACCCGGCAAGGCGGCTGTGCCACCTTGTTATTGCCCGTGAACGTGCAACTCGGGCTGGTCGAGTACCCGGGCCCGATGGGTATACCGCAGCCCGCGGCGGCAGTGCCGGCAGCCCGCACGCCGGCGCGCCGCGCGGCCATGGACGCCGCGGCCCGCCTGCTCGACCTCAGCCGCAAACCGCTGTTTGTCGTCGGTCTGGGCGCGCACCGCTCGGGCGCCCGCGCAGCCATAGAACGGCTGGCGGACAAGGTCGGTGCGGTGCTCGCAACCACGCTCAAGGGCAAGGACATGTTTCATGGCCACCCCTATGACCTGGGGGTGCTTGGTTCGTTCTCGCACGCGGCGGGGCGTCGCCTGATTGACCAGGCCGACTGTATCGTCGCATTCGGCGCCGGCCTGAACCAGCGCACCACCAGTTACGGAACCTCGTTGCCGCTGGATGTGCCCTTGATCCACGTGGACATCACGCGTGCCAATATCGGGCGCCTGTTCCATGCGGATATCGAGCTGGTGGCCGATGCACGGACGGCGGCGGAGCAACTGGCGCTTGCGGTTGCCGAACGCGCCGCGGCGGACAAGCTTTTCTACACGGCCGAGAACCGCCAGCTGCTTGCCGGGCACGACCTGGCCGGCGAATTCCAGAGCGCGGACACACCGCGCACCATGGACCCGCGCACCTGTGCCATGGAACTCGACCGCCTGTTGCCGCCCGATCGCAATGCGGTCTATGACGCTGGCAACTTCCTGCAGGTCATTCCTTATGTTTCCGGCATCGGCCCGGACCATATCAAGAACACGGTGGATTTCGCATCCATAGGCATGGGCTTTGGAGCCGCGCTCGGTTTCGCGTGCGGCGCACCGGACCGGACCACCGTGCTGTTTGTCGGTGACGGGGGCTTCCTGATGACCCTGGGTGAGCTGGAGACGGCGGTGCGCGAGGACATACCGCTCGTGATTGTTGTGATGAATGACTGCGCCTACGGAGCCGAACTGCACTTTCTCCAGATGCGCGACATGCCGGTAGCCAAGGCGGTTTTTGTCGATATCGACTTTGCGCCGGTCGCCGAAGCCTTTGGTTTTGAGGCCTATACGGTGCGCACCCTGGACGAGCTGCGCAAACTGGCGCCGGTGTTGAAGAACCCGCAAGGCCCGATCCTGCTGGATTGCAAGATCAACGCCTCGGTGGCCGCCGGCTACCACACCGAAACACTCGAACACGAGCGGCGCAAGGCTTGAACTGAAACCATGCCAACACCACCAAGCTTCGACGTGATCGTGATCGGAGCGGGTTTTGCCGGATTACACATGTTGCATCGGCTGCGCGGCATGGGGTATGCAGCCCGCGTCTACGAAGCGGGCGCCGACGTGGGCGGGGTCTGGTACTGGAACCGGTATCCGGGTGCCCGCTGCGACGTGGAAAGCCTGCAGTATTCGTATTCGTTTTCACCCGAGCTGGAGCAGGAATGGGCGTGGAGCGAGAAATACTCCGCGCAGCCCGAAATCCTGCGCTACATCCAGCATGTGGCCGACCGCTTCGATCTGCGCCGCGATATCCAGTTCAATACCCGCGTGCGCTCGGCCAGGTTCGACGAAGCAGCCGGGCGCTGGTTGCTCCAGACTGAAACCGGCGCGCCGGTGTCCTGCCGGTTCGTTGTCATGGCCACCGGCGCGCTGTCGATCCCGCGTCTGCCGGACGTGCCCGGGATCGCGGATTTCGCGGGCAAGGTCTACCACACTGGCGCCTGGCCGCACGAGGGGGTGGACTTCAGCGGGCTGCGGGTCGGTGTTATCGGCACCGGGTCTTCGGGCATCCAGGCCATACCGGCGATTGCCAAACAGGCACGGCAGCTGGTGGTGTTCCAGCGTACCGCGA
This sequence comes from Betaproteobacteria bacterium, assembly GCA_031367285.1. Taxonomy (GTDB): domain Bacteria; phylum Pseudomonadota; class Gammaproteobacteria; order Burkholderiales; family Burkholderiaceae_C; genus CAISIP01. The sequence goes on from JANLPN010000392.1 coordinate 46,823, forward strand.
ATTTCTCCATCCCGGCCTGGAACGGGCCGCTGCAGGCCGACGCGCAGCAGGCCTGGAAGGCGGCCTACCGCGAACACCGCCAGCGGGCGCGCGAGCTCGGTACGCTGTACGAGTTCAGCGACCAGGCCGCCTCGCAGGTTGACGAGCCCACGCGCACACGCGAGTACGAGCGGCGCTGGAACAAGGGCGGCGTCAATTTCGTGCATGCGTTCAACGACCTGATGCTGGACAAACGCTCCAACGACACCATTGCCGACTTTGTGCGGGCGCGGATTCGGGACATCGTGAAAGACCCGGAGGTGGCGGCGTCGCTGTGCCCCATGGACCATCCCCTGGGCAGCAAACGCATCTGCGTGGATACCGGTTATTACGAGACCTACAACCGCGCCAACGTCACCCTGGTCGATCTGAAAAAGACCCCGATCCGGAAGGTCACGGCCACCGGCATAGGGACCGGCGCAAGTAATGGCGAGGGTGACGGCGCGAGTAACGGCGAGACGGTTCACGAACTCGACGCCCTGGTTTGCGCCACCGGCTACGACGCCTTGACCGGCGCCGTGCTCAACATCGACGTGCGCGGGCGCAACGGAGTGGCACTGACGGACAACTGGGCGGCCGGGCCACGCACCCTGCTGGGTCTGATGACCAGCGGTTTCCCGAACCTGTTCATCATCACGGGCGCGGGCAGCCCGTCGGTGCTGGTCAATATGGTGGTCGGCATCGAACACCATGTCGAATGGATCTGCGATTGCCTGGCCTACCTGCGCAGCCACGGCCTGGCCACCATCGAGGCCACGCGGGCGGCCGAAGACCGCTGGGTCGAACACGTCAATGCCGCCGCCAACCGGACACTGTTCCCGCTGGCGAATTCCTGGTTCCTGGGCGCCAATATTCCGGGCAAGCCGAGGGTCTTCATGCCTTATGTGGCCCGCATCGGCGTTTACCGCAAGGAGTGCCAGGAGATTGCCGACAGCGGGTACGCCGGCTTCGTGCTGGCGCCCGCCAGCGCTGTGTCGAAGGGTGCCCCATGACCGCGGCGCCAGGAGATTCCACGACCCAGGGCGGCCAGCGCTTCACGGGGCGGATTGCCGTCATAACCGGGGGTGCCAGCGGCATCGGCAAGTCGTGTGCGGAGGTCCTTGCGGCGCAGGGTGCCCTGGTGGTTATCGCCGACCTGGACCTCGTGGGAGCGACCCGCGTGGCCGATGGGCTTGCCGGCCGTGCGTACGCCATCGACCTGGGCCATGCACCGGATATCGACGTATTCGCCCGGCGCGTGGAACGCGAGGTCGGTCCGGTGGACATGCTGGTCAACGCGGCCGGCATCATCCAGGGCGCGGCATTGCCTCCGCAGGAGCTGGCGCTCGAAACCTATGACCGCGTGTTCGCCGTCAACCTGCGCGGCACCTATGCCGCTTGCGCCGCCTTCGGCCGGCATATGGCCGCGCGCCATCGTGGCGCCATCCTCAATATTGCATCCATCGCCGGCATGCGCTCGACACCCCTGCATGCCTACGGCCCCATGAAAGCAGCGGTGATCCAGCTGACGGAAAACCTGGCCACCGAATGGGGGCGCAGCGGCGTGCGCGTGAACTGCCTGTCACCGGGCCCGGTGCTCACCCCCGCGCTGCAGGACGCCATAAGCAAAGGCCAGCGCGACCGAGAGCGCATGGAAAACAGCATGGCCAGCGGTCAGCTCGTGATGCCGCGGGAAGTGGCCATGGCCGCTGCGTTTTTGTTATCGGACGAAGCGTCCGCCATCACCGGCGTCAACCTTCCGGTGGACCACGGCTGGCTGGTCGCCAGCCCCTGGGCTTCATTCGGCGGCGTGCGGCCGCGTTTACCAACCAGCAAGGAACTTTCATGAAACTCGGTTTTTTCACCATGCCCATGCACCCCATCGGCAAGGACTGGCAGACCTCGCTGCGCGAGGACCGTGCCGCGTTTGTGTTGGCCGACCAGCTTGGTTTTGTCGAGGGGTATGTGGGGGAACACGGCACCGACCCGGAGGAGAACATCACTTCGTCGGCGATGTTCCTGGCCACGCTGGTAGACGCCACCAAGACCATGAAGCTGGGCACCGGCACCCTCAACATGCCCAACCACCACCCGGCCGCGGTGGCCGCCAACATCGCCATGCTCGACCACCTGCTGGGCGGGCGCTTCATCCTGGGCATCAGCCCCGGCGCCCTGCCGTCGGACGCCGAGATCTACGGCAACTTCGACCTGCAGCGGCCGGCGATGTTCCTGGAGGCCATCAACCAGCTGTTGCAGATCTGGACCACGGCGCCGCCCTACAACCTGAAAGGCCAGTTCTGGAATATTTCCACGCAGCGCACCTACATCCCGGAAACCGGCATGGGCACGGTGCCCTTGCCGCTGCAGCGCCCGCACCCGCCCATCGTGGTGACGGCCGTGGCGCCGTTTTCCCAGGGCATCACCGAAGCGGCGGTACGCGGCTGGGAGCCGATCTCGGCCAACTTCCTGCTGCCGCAGTGGGTCAAGAGCCATTGGGGCAAATACGTGGAAGGCTGCGTACGCGCCGGCCGGCCCGCCGACACCGCCAACTGGCGCGTTGCGAAAACCGTGTTTGTGGCCAAAGATGATGCCACGGCGGCCGCCTACGCATTGGGCACCGACGGCCCGTATTACTACTATTACCGTTCGTTGTTCAACAAGCTAAAACGGCGCGACGCGCTGGGGGTGTTCAAGACCGACCCCAAGATGCCGGACGACCAGGTGACGCTGGAGCAGGTGGTGGAAAAACTGGTGATCCACGGTTCACCGGAGCGCGTGGCTGACAAGCTGCACGCGCTGAAGGAAGAAACCGGTGAGTTCGGCACCTTGCTGTATGCGGGCGTGGACTGGAAAGACCCGAAGCTGGCGCGCGACTCCATGGTGCTGATGGCGGAGAAGGTGTTGCCGCGCATGCATGCCTGACCATCTGACCATCTGGCCGACCCCGGCCGACCCCGGCCGAACCGGGGTGTGCGCCGGCCACGGTATTGAAAGAAACGAGCCATGACACCCAAGCCAACCAGCACTACCATACCGGCCCTGCTCGACGAGCAGGCGAAAAAATTCGGCGGGCGCGAGGCCGTTGTCGGGGGCGGCGAGCGCCTGACCTACAGCGCGCTGCGGCTGGCCGTGCGGCGTGCCGCCAAAGGGCTGATGGCCCTGGGTGTTGCGCCGGGCGACCATGTGGCCATACTGATGGGCAACCGGCCCGAGTGGATCGTTAGCTTCCTGGCCTTGCAGCAGCTGGGTGCAACGGCGGTGGGCCTGAATACCTGGGCCACACCGCGTGAAATGGAGTTTTCGCTGGCGCATGCGGAGATCAAGTTCATGGTTGCCGTGGACCGCTTCCGCAAGAACGACTACCGCGCCATGCTGGAGGGCATGCAGCCGCATGCCGCTACGTTCCCGCAATTGCGTCGCGTGGTATGGCTCGACGCCGATGCCCAGGCACCTTCGGTCGGCCCGGACCGGTTGTCCTGGGAAAAACTGCTTGCGATGGGTGAGGGCATCAGCGAAGAACGCATCGACGCCGCGGGCCTGGCGTCCACGGGCGACAGCGTCGCGATGCTGCTCTACACCTCCGGCTCGACGGCGGCCCCCAAGGGCATCTTGCTGCAGCACCGCAGCTGGATAGAAAACAGCTGGAACATCGGCGAGCGCCAGAAGGTGACCGAACACGACCGGTTATGGCTGGCGGTATCGCTGTTCTGGAGTTTCGGCAGTGTCAACGCCATGCCCAATATGCTGGGCCACGGCGCGTGCGTCGTGTTGCAGGAACATTTTGACGCCGGCGAGGCGCTCGCCCTGATCGAACAGGAGCGCTGCTCGATCATGTACGGCACGCCCAATATGGTGCAGGCCTTGCTGGAGCACCCGGACCGGGCGCGCCGCGATCTTTCGTCACTGCGCAGTGGCGCCATGATTGGCACGCCCGAACAGCTGATGGGCGCCGTGCACCTTGGCGCGCGCGAAATCTGCAATGTCTATGGCTTGAGCGAAACCTACGGCAATTGCGCGGTCATCGACGCCCACGAGCCGCTGGAGGTGCGGCTGCAGTCGGTCGGCGAGCCGCTGCCGGGGGTGACGGTGCAAATTCGCCACATCGAGAGCGGCGCGCTGCTGGACGCCGACCAGGTCGGCGAGATCCGGGTGCAGGGCCCGCTGTTCGCCGCCTACTACAAGGACCAGGCCAAGACCCGTGAGGCGTTCGACGAACATGGCTTTTTCCATACCGGCGACCTGGGCATGCTTGACGCCGCCGGCCGGCTCTACTACCGGGGCCGCCTCAAGGAGATGGTCAAGAGCGGCGGAATCAATATCGCGCCGATCGAGGTGGAGGAAACCCTGATGCGGCACCCGGCGGTGCGCACCGCCTACGTGATCGGTGTGCCCGATCCGGTGCTGGACGAGGCGCTGGTGGCCATCATCATCCCGAACGAGGGCGCGCACCCCGACCTGGAAGAACTGAAGCAGTTCTGCAAACGCGAATTGGCGGCCTACAAGGTGCCTACGCGCTTTCGCCTGGCCACCGACGACGAATTGCCGCTCACGACCACCGGCAAGGTGCAGAAGATGAAGCTGCATACCCTGCTGTGAGGACGCGGAGCATATCAAGCGACTCGGCGCGGCGGCGCCAATTACAATTTTTGCATGCGTCCTGACCGTTACCTGCGCACCTTCGATGTCCTCAACCTTCTGGTACAGCATAAGGACGGGCTGCGGCTGACGGAAATCAAGGAAGCGCTGGACCTGCCCGTGAGCAGCGTGCACAACATGCTGCAGACCATGGTGAGCGCCGAGGTGGCCACGGTGAGCGAAGACCTGCGTTATTCGGTCGGGCCGCGCGCCGTGGCCCTGGCATTGCGCACCCTGCAGTCGCTTGACATCCGCACCATTGCGCGGCGTTATCTGCAGGAACTGGTCAAGGAAATCGGCGACGATGTCTACCTGGCCATGCTGGTGGGTAAACGCGTGATGTATGCGGACCGCAGCCTCGGGACCCAGCGCATCTCGCTCGACATCCGGCTGGGGGAGTCGTTGTTCCTGCACAGCACGGCCACCGGCAAGTTGTTTGCGGCCTACAACACCAAGCTCGGGGCACAGGCGCTGGCAGGCCGCCTGCCCAAAGTCACGCCAACCACCATCACCGACCCGCAGGAACTGGAGCGCGAGTTCAAGCGTATCCGCTCGCTCGGTTATGCCAAGAGTTCGGAGGAGTCGGTCGAAGGCATCGTGGGTTACGCGGTTCCTATCCAGGACGCCTCCGGTGGCATCGCCGCGGCGATCCACGCCTCGGTGCTGAGCAAACGGGCGACCCGGTTGCATGAGCGCAAACTGCTCGGCGCGATGCGCGAATGTGCGCTGCAGGTGGAGCGGCAACTGGGCAACTTTGACGCGGCCAATGCCGCGCGCGCCGACAGGTAGAAAAACCGGCGAGGCCCGCCTTCTACCTCAGCAGAACGTTGGTACCGGGCTGGATGTCCGCCTCGTTGATATAGCCTATCGCACCGGGTGTGGCGTTCACGAAGTTGATCACGTCGCTGCTCCTGGAAAGTTCGCGCGGCGACGCGCCTTTGCCGATGTAGCGGCGCACCGTCCAGTACGCCGTGTATTTGTCTTCGTCCTGGTTCAGATAGACCTGAAGGAAGCGGTTGCGAACCGTGCTGCCGCTATTGGCGTTGACCGCGGTGACCGAAACGCCGTTGATTTCGATTACCTTGCCGGTATAGATTTTCGCGATGGTCTGGGCATCCAGCTGGTGCAGACCTGGGTGGCCGATCACCACCACGCCGTCCGCGGCGCGCGCAGCCCCAGCCGCCGATGCCAGCGCCAGGAACAGTGTGCGGATAACGGCCTTCATGATGGATCGGCTGGTCAAAACACGAAGTTATAAGACAGCGACAACACGTTGATGTGCTGGTTGCGGATATTGCTTCCAGGCGCCGCGTCGACCAGGCTCGAAACCTGGCCGATACGCGTGCGCATCCATTCGCCCTTGAGCTTGCTGCTAGCCGAAAACGAGTACGAGGTTCCTAGGGCCCAGGAACTCTGGTCATACGTGAGCATGCCATCCGCGCCGACACGTTGTGACGCGTTGATCAACGCGGCTCCCGGGATGAAACCGGGCACTGTGTTGTTGTTGACGCTGTTGTACAGATTGATTTGCGCGGACTCCGAGCGCAGGAATGCGTAAGACACGTAGGGCGTCCATTTGCCGACATTTTTCAGCAGCGACACGTAGCCGCGGCTGGAGGCATTTGCAAAGTCTACATTCGACTGGTTCAGGTAGGTACGGGCAAACTCGCCAATTACACGAAACCCCGAATCGAGACTCACATCCGCACCCAAGGTGATGATGGTGTTGTGAAAGGCGGAGGTCGTGCCGACTCCAGGGCCGGGCAGGGAGGGGTCAACCTGGTAGTAACCAATACCTGGTAACAGCGAAACGAAGGGATAACTGCTGGGAATCGGCGCGCCGTCCTGCACTCGCCCAACCCCGCGAACGACGGCCATGCGGTAGGTATCCTCGCTTCGTTTGTACGACAGGGCAACAATTCCACCTTTGAATTCGAAGGCTCTAAACGCCGCTCCGGGTCCTTGACCGCCGGGAATGCCGTCGCGCAGCCAGAAGCGCCCATCGAACTTCGATTTGCCCAGGTAGCCGTCCAGGCTAAGGTCGCCGCTGGCCAGGCTCCAATTCTTGCTTGCCAATATTCCATTGAAATTGTTACTGGGCGAGATCGAGTACATCTCGGTTGGCAAGCGGGCAAAATCGTAGGTGACCCCGACGTCGTAACTCTGCGAATAGAGGTAGAACGGAGTGCGTTGCTTGCCGACGCGAAAGAACCAGTCGTCGCTGGGGCGGTAAGACAAAAAAGCCCAGGAAACAACGCCCCTGTAGTGGCTGTCATTGTCCGAAGCGGGGGCTTCGGTGACCTGGACCGTGGCCCCGAACTTGTCCGCGAACCTGGCATCCACCTGCAGGCCGGCGACCGAATCACGCCGGAATGTGCCGCCGTTGTTGATAAAGCGCTGGTAGTTGAATGCCTGGTCGGAACGCGCGTAGCCCAGTGTGCCAAACCCTGAAACCGAAAGATCGAGCGCCGCCGCGGGAAGCGTCGCCAGGACCAACGCGCCCGCCAGGCACGGTCCTGCCCAATGGCGCGCAAGGCCTGTCCCCGATCCATTGGTTATCCCATTTTGCATTGGTCGTTATCCGGATAACACAGGCCTGAAACTGCAATGGCAGCAGACTTGCCGGCACCCCATCATAGTAGGGCAGCAAGCCTGTTTGGCATGCATCGCGCGTCCACATCCACAAGTGTTGGCGCCGCCCAACGGATTGTCATGCGCGGTCCGGACCGTGCGGATTTTCCGGCAGCAGGCGCAGTGCGGCGTCAAATTCGTAGTTGGCGAGTGCCTTCGCAACACGCTGTGCCACGTGAAACGGCAGTTGCGCGTCAATCTCGGCTTGCCTGGATTTCCATAACTCCCTGGCGTCGTTGTCCCCTTGTTGCAGCAGCTCGCGCAGCTGGGGAAGCCAGTCGGAAAACCCGGCCGTTGTTGTGTCTTTACCCGGCGGCACGGTATCCCCTGCCCAGGCGGCGTCCGCAGGCGATCTGGCCGTATCGTCGCTACCGAAGTGTGAGCGCAGGGCGACGCTCAGGGCCAGGACGGCGGTTGCCGCATGGCCGAGTTTGCGGCGCGCCATGTCTATGTCCTTTTGTTGCAGGGCTTGTTCCAGTTCGGCGGCCAGCGGGTGGACCTGGTCGGCGCCCAGGGTCGCGCACAGGCCTCTCAAGGTGTGGGCCTGCCGGGCCGCATCGTTCCAGTTTTCCGCCGCCAGCAAGGCCTCCATAGTCGCTGCAAAATCGCTGTAGTCGAGTGCAAACCGTTGCAGCAACTGCAGATAGAGCGCGGCTTTGCCGTTTGCGTGGCGCAGCCCGGCACGCACATTCAAACCAGGGACTTCCGGCAGTGCCAGTCCCTCGCCGCTGTCCGGCGCGCCGGCTGCCGATGCCGTGGTGGGGCCGGGGCGAGCGTCCGCTCCGGCGACTTTGAACCCGGCCAGCATGGCATACAGCAGCTCCGGGTCAATCGGCTTGCTGACATGGCCGTTCATGCCCAGCACCAGGCAACGCTGGCGTTCTTCCGCCATGGCGTGGGCAGTCATGGCGAAGATGGGCAGTTGCACGTAACGCGCGTCAAGGCGCAACAGGCGCGTCGCTTCGTAGCCGTCCATCACCGGCATTTGCAGGTCCATCAGCACCACGGCGTAATGGGCCGGCGGGTGGGCGTGGATCAGATCAATCCCCTGCTGCCCGTTGTTGGCCACGTCCACGTGTACACCCCGGCTCTCCATGAGTTCTACGGCGAGCTGCTGGTTGATCGGGTTGTCTTCGACCAGCAACACCCGCAAACCGCCGAGATCACCGTCCATGCGCTCAGGCGGTGCGGACAGGGAATCTGCGATTTCATTGCCAGCCAGCGCCTTGACCAGCGCGCGCAGCGATTCCGGCAACACAGGTTTGGGCAGGAAATGCCGCGCTCCCAGTGTGTTGGCCGTGGCGTGCACGATCTCCGAGTCATATGCGGAGACGATGACCGGTAGGGGAGCCCCGATTCCCGTACGCTCCTGCAGCGCCTTCAACAGACCCGCTCCGTCAACACGCGGCATCACCCAATCAATCAGCAACAGGTCATAAGGCCGGCCGTCCTCCCGCGCACGGTCCACCATCACCAGGGCCGTATCACCGTCATCGGCCGAATCGACCCCGCCCGAGGGTGCGGTGCCAACACCCAAGGCACCCAGCAAATCGGCCAGCGCCAGGCGCGCATCCGGCTGGTCGTCCACGACCAATACCCGCATGTTGTCCGCGCGCGGTAGCGGGGCCGAGGGTGGCGCGGGGGGCTGCGTCAAGGAAAAGCGGGCCGTGAAAATGAAACTGGAGCCGGCTGCCGGTACGCTCTCGACCCAGATCCGGCCGCCCATCAGTTCGACGATCCTCTTCGAAATTGCGAGGCCCAGACCGGTTCCGCCATAACGGCGCGTGGTGGAACCGTCAGCCTGGGTAAATTCCTGAAACAGCCGCCCAATCTGCTCCTGCGTCATGCCAATGCCGGTGTCGCGCACGGTAAAACGCAGCGTCAAGGCGTCGGCACGGCTCTCCTCGACGGCTACCAAAAGCTTGACATATCCGTGGTGCGTGAACTTCACGGCGTTGGACAGCAGGTTGGTGATGACCTGACCCAGGCGCAGCGCGTCTCCCATCAGGGCGCCGCTTTCTCCGAGCAGGCGCGACTCGGTCACGTCGAACAGCAGCTCGATGTCTTTCTCGTGGGCACGCTGGCGCAACAGGGAGAGCGAATGACCCGCCACATCCTCGATCCGGAAACGGCCTTCCTCAAGATCGAGCTTGCCCGCCTCCACCTTGGAAAAATCAAGGATGTCGTTGATGATGCCCAGCAGCGACTTGGCCGCTTCGTGGATCTTGTTGACGTAGTCGTGCTGGCGGGTATTGAGGTCGGTCTTCAAGGCCAGATAGGCCATGCCGAGAATGGCGTTCATCGGCGTGCGGATTTCATGGCTCATGTTGGCCAGGAACATCGACTTGGCGTGGGTTGCGTCCACGGCCTGTTTGCGGGCGATCTCCAGCTCTTTCTGCACCTCGAGACGGCGTCCAATGTCATCTTCTATCGCCTGTGCCATCGAGTCCACCGTACGGCCCAGCGCCGTCAATTCGTCGAACCCCCGCAGCTCCCCAGTGCGTGTTGCGTAGTCGCCGGCTGCCAGGCGATCCGCCCCCTTGCCCAGGCGGTGCACAGGCACCAGAACCCGCTGCCGGATGACACGCAGGGCAAGCACGGCCATCACAATGGTGGCCCCCATGCTCACCAGAGACAGCAAAATCCAGCGCTCCAGGGCATGACCCGCGGCCGCCACTTCGGCACTGGTGCGGCGGTCGGTCATGGCCACCAGGCCCGACACGGCCGTGGACAGGTCGGCCTTGAGGGTGTTGTAGGCTTCGCTGTAGACCAGCATGCTGGCAAAATCCAGCCGCGCCGGGCCGTCCGACACGAACTGCTCGGTCTCCGGGTTGTACAGCCCCTGGGTTGCCGCGAAGGCTTTCTGCTCGATTTGGTTCATTGCCGCGGTGGCGTCCAGAACACGTTTTAGCGCCAGCAGCTCCGGGTCGCTGAAGCCCTGCGATTTCATCAAGTCGGCAACCGAGCGCTTGACCCCATCCTTGGGGATGCCGTGTTTGATACGCCCGGCAATCACGTCGTCCCAATAGGACTTGGGATTGAAGTTGGCCGGGGCCGGTTTTTCACCCTGCCGTACGCTCAGAATGTCGTAGTAGTACAGCAGGTAACGGGATTCACCGGTGGCCGTGAAGGCCCGCACCAAGCGCGCCAGTTGTTCGGTTTCCTGGTGCAGTTCGTTGGCAAGCTCGAGGGCTCTCTGGCGGTGGTTCTGGGCCGCCACTACCGCATCGTAAGAGCGCGTGATCAGCACCAGGAACATGGCATTCGCGCCCAGCGCGAAAAGTACCAGTGCGAAAAACCAGGACGATACCTTGCGCAGCCGCATGATCTGAATCGTCAGGCCGGGATGGCTGCCGTGCCTGGCGCGTCGAGATAACCGACTACCGCGTAGGTCGTTGTAGGGCGCCGGAACCCTTTTAGCTCGAGGTCTCCGATCAGCTTGGTGCTTGCGAATTCGGCCACACTGGTCTGTACCCGCTGCGAAATCAGGATCTGCCCGCCGGCCGCCTCGCCGCACAGCCGCGCGGCCAGGTTGGTGACGGTTCCGATGGCACCGTAATCGCGGCGCCCTTCAAAGCCTATGGCGCCTATGGTCGCGTAACCCTGCGCTATGCCGATGCCCATCGAAAGCGCATAACCGCGTTGGTGCCACCCTCGCTCCATGCTTGAAAAACGTTCCTGCATGACGATGGCCATACGCACCGCCTTGCCCGCCGGGTCGCTTATCTGCAGCGGGTCATTGAAGAAAATCATGATGCCGTCACCGGCAAAGCGCTCCAGCGTACCGCCGTGCTCCATGACCAGACGGCCCATGGCTTCATGGTATTCGCCGATAACACCCATCACGTCCTCCGGGTCCGATGCCTCGTTAAACGCGGTAAAGCCGCGCAGGTCGAGAAACACGGCGGCGATTTCCCGGCGGTGGCTTTTCAGCGGGTCTTCGGCCGAACCCGATAACAGCAGGTCCACCACCGAGGGGGAAAAAAAGCGCTTCAGGCGCCCCAGCCGTTCGACCTGGCCGACACCGTCTGCCACGCGCTGTTCCAGGGTCCGGTTGAGCTCGGAGAGCTCGGACGCCTGCGCCTCCAGCTGGTCGACCATGCGTTGCAAAACACGCGCCTGTTCGGCCACCGCGAGGTGCGTCTTGATACGCGCCTTGACGATAGGCGGGCTGATGGGCTTGGTGACGTAGTCCACGCCACCCAGTTCCAGACCACGGGTTTCATCGTCCACCTCACTCATGGCCGTCACGAACACGACCGGGATGGCGCGCGTGGCCGGATTGGCCTTGAGCCGCTGGCACACCTCGTACCCGTTCAGGCCGGGCATCATGATGTCAAGCAGGATCAGGTCGGGCGGTGTTCCGGAAAACGCCAGTTCCAGTGCCTTTTCGCCACTGATGGCGACCTTGGTACGGTAGTCGGTTCTGAGAATTTCAACCAGCAGGTCCAGATTGGCGGGCGTATCGTCGACGATCAGAACGCTTTGCTTGTCGGGTAAGGTAGGCACGGGATTCCCTTTAGCCACGATGCTTATGGCCTGTGAATTATGGAGTCTGCGCCCGTCCATGCCGTTGCGGGCACGGCGAACGCTTTGCCCAGGCTACCGGGTCAAACAGGGAACTGCCGCACTTCGCTGGTCGGGTCGTCGTGCCGGTGGCGGCCGGCGCTACCGGTTGCTAGCGGGACGGATGCCCCGGCACGCGCAAACAGCGGCAAGGTATACAGCGGCGCTGCCACGGTGTGTGTCTGGCCGGCTTCGAAGCGTTCGCCGGTATGGAAGTCAAACCAGGCGCCGGGTCCCAGGGGCAGGTAGACGGTGCGTGACGTGGCGCCGGCAAACACCACCGGCGCCACCAGCAGGGCGGCGCCCAGCATGAAGTCGTCGCCGTCCGCAAAACACAGGGGGTCGTCCGGGAAGTCGTAAAACGTGGGCCGGATGATGGGCTGGTGTTGCGCATGCGCGCGCTCGAACAACGACCACAGGTAGGGCATCAGCGTGTAACGCAGCCGGATCGCCGTGGCTACGTCAGCGGTTACCGTCGGGTGCAGCCAGGGCACGTTGTTGGTTCCGTCGGCTTTCCAGGAGTTCATCACCATGCGCGGGTTCAGGCAACAGGCCTGCACCCAGCGCAGGAACAGCTCCGGGTCGGGCGAGGGGCCGGCGAAACCGCCCACGTCGTGGCCCACGTTGAACATGCCGGACAGCGACATCTGCAGGCCGGTGCGGATGTTCCAGCGCAGGGTGTCCCAGCTGGTGGTGTTGTCGCCGGTCCAGGTCTGGGCGTAGCGTTGCAGGCCCGGCGGGCCGCCGCGCGTGACGCTGAACACCTCCTGGTCCGGCTTGTGTGCGGCCTGCGCCTCGAAACTTGCACGCGTCATCAGCAGGGCATGCAGCGGACGCGCGCGGTGCATGGGCAAGGCCTCGCCAAAGCCGTGGCAACTGGCGCCATCGTCCATGACGGCGTATTCGTTGTTGTCGTTCCAGCCGGCGTTTATGCCGTAGTCCAGCACCTGCTCGCGCAGGCCCTTCTGCCACCAGGCCACGGCGGCGGGGTGGGTGAAGTCCAGGTGCGAGCCTACGCCGTCCCAGAACTGTTCGACCACCGGCTGGCCGCTGGTGGCGTCATGCACGAAGCCGCCTTGTGCCAGCACGTCGGGGTAGGCCGGGTGGTCGTCCAGCAGGCAGGGCTTGATATTGGCCACCAGCTGCATGCCGGCGGCCTGGAAGCGGGCATTAAGCGCCTTGGGGTCCGGGAACTTGCTGTTGTTCCAGGTAAACACATAACGCCGTTTGCCGCGCGATGAATAACCCGAGCCATAGTGGAACGAGGAACACGGGATGCCTTCGGATTCGATGCGGGTAATAAAGGCATCGAGCTGCGCTTGGGCGTCCGGCGCATCCGCCAGGCCCATGGCCGTCTGGGCAAAACCGAGTGTCCAGCGCGGTGGCAGGTGGGTGCCACCGATCAGGCGCGTGAACTGCGCAATCACCTCGCCCGGCGTGGCGCCTGCCATCAGGTAGTAGTCCAGGTCGCCGTCGTCGATCTCGACGTAGCGGAACAACTCGTGGTAGTTGTCGTGTTCACAACCCAGGTCGAAGGTACACGCCGAAAGCGTGTCGTAGTAGATGCCGTACCACTGGCCGGCGGCGGCGCGCGTAAGCACAAAAGGCCAGTGTTTGTAAAGCGGGTCGCCGCGCTGGGGGTCGTAGCCCAGCGAGTCCAGCGCCAAGGTGCGCAGGCGCCGGCCGTGCAGGTCGAGCGGGCCGGTCTTGTCGCCCAGGCCGTAATAACGCTCCGCGCGATTGCGTTGCAGGTAATGCCGCACGGCACCGGTACGCGGACTCGCGAAATAGGCCGAAGTCGCGCGGTCGCTTGCCAGCGGGCGGCCCTGCCCGTCATGCCACGCCAGTGTCAACGGGTCCTTGCGCACCGTAAGCGACAGACTGTCGGTGCACAGACACACTTGCCCGTCGCGCTCGGTGAGCTGCGCGCTGGGGCGGCTGAAGCCGCTGGTGTCTTCGCGCCTTCTGCCGGACCAGGCTACGTCCTGGCCCGGCTGGGGGGCGATGGCCCAGGTGCGCGGTTCGCGAAAACCGTTGGCCGGTTTGTAGCGCACGCGAAACAGGCTGCTCTCCAGCACCTGAATATTGAAGCTGGCGCCACCGTCCAGCGACAGATCCACGCCGTGTTCGTGGGTGAGTGCGATGCGTACCGGCCCGAGGGTCTTCATCGGCCTACAGCCTGCGGCCGTCTTTGTCAAAGCAGTGCAGATGTTCACGCGGCAAGGCCAGGCGCACCGTGTCGCCACCCGTGATGGTGGTCTGCCCGCCGCAGACCATCTCGAACGGCGTGTCGCCACCCACGCTGCCGTGCAGCAGGCTGGTGGAGCCGAGCTGCTCGACCGAAGCGACCTGCATCGCAATCGGGCCGTCGATGGCGCCGAACACCGCGTGTTCGGGCCGCAGGCCTATCGTATGCGTGCCCTGCGGCAGCAGCACCGCGCCTTGTTGCGGCGGCAACAGGGCGATGGGCAGGAAGTTCATGCGCGGGCTGCCGATGAACCCGGCCACAAAGGTATTTACGGGGCGGTTGTACAGCTCCAGCGGCGCACCGACCTGCTCTATCCGCCCGCCGCGCAGCACCACGATTTTGTCGGCCATGGTCATGGCTTCGACCTGGTCGTGCGTGACGTAGACCATGGTCGCTTGGAGCCGTGCGTGCAGCTCGCGGATTTCGGCGCGCATCGACACACGCAACTCGGCATCCAGGTTGGACAGGGGTTCGTCGAACAGGAACAGCTTGGGTTCGCGCACAATGGCCCGGCCGATCGCCACGCGCTGGCGCTGGCCGCCCGAGAGCTGGGTCGGCTTGCGCTGCAACAGCTCACCCAGGCGCAGCAGCGTGGCCGCGGCGCCGACCTTGGCTTCGATCTGGGCCTTGGGCATCCCGAGGTTCTCCAGACCGAACGCCATGTTGTCGTACACACTCATGTGCGGGTACAGGGCATACGACTGGAACACCATGGCGCAGCCGCGGTGGGCGGCCGACACGGTGTTGACGTTCTGGCCGTCGATAAGAATGTCGCCGCTGCTCGGCGCTTCGAGCCCCGCGATCACGCGCAGCAGCGTTGACTTGCCACAACCCGAAGGCCCGACAAACACCACGAACTCGCCGTCCGTGACCGACAGGTCGATGCCATGCAAGATGGTGGTGCGATCGAAAGTCTTGACGACCTTGGATAGTTCAAGAGTGGCCACGCGTGTCCTTCATTTGACGCCGGCACTGGCAATGCCGGTGGTGATGTATTTCTGCAGGAACGCAAACACCAGTGTGATCGGAATCAGCGTGATGACGGTCATGGCCAGCAGGTAGTGCCACTGCGTATTTAGCTCACCCTGGAACGAGTTGAGCGCCAGTTGCAGGGTAAAAAATTCGGACTTGGACAACACGATCAAGGGCAGCAGAAAATCGTTCCAGCGCCACATGACCGAAAAGATGGCCAGCACGGCCAGGGCCGGAGCCGCCAGCGGCAGGATGATCTTCCAGTAGATACGCCACTCGCTGGCATGGTCCATACGCGCGGCCTCCAGCAATTCGTCGGGAATGGTGAGCATGTACTGGCGCAGCAGGAACACGCCCGTCGGTGTGGCAATGGCCGGCAGGATCACGCCCCACAGGCTGTTGAGCAGGCCCACGCTGTTGATGACCAGGAACACCGGCACCAGGATGATGGTGGGCGGAATCATGAGCGTGGCGATGATCAGCAGGAACACGGCCTTCTGGCCGCGGAACTGGTACTTGGACAAGGCAAACGCGGCCATTGAATTTATCAGCAGCGTGAGCAGGGTGGCCACCACGGTGATGAATACGCTGTTCCACAAATATTTGCCAAAGCTGAACTTGCCGAACAGATCGGTGTAGTTGCCGGGGGCGAACTTGAGCTCGTTGATGGGTTTGCGGTCGTTGATGTTGACGCGTATTTCGGTCGAGGGGTTGGCCGGGTCCACCATGGTGGCCATGATGCCGATGCGCCGCACCTGCGCCATCTCGCGCGTATTGCCCTGCCCGTCTTTGGTGCTGAACAGCGGCAATGGCTTCTCGTGGCCGGCGACCAGCACCGACTTCTGGCTGTAGGGCAGGAACGAGGGCGGGAACTGGCTGATGGCGCTTTCGGTCTTGAGCGAAGACATTACCAGCCACAGGATGGGCGCAAACATCGTAAACAGGCCCACACACAGGTAAACGTAGCTGAGCCAGTCGGTCCAGTCGAGCCGGTTGTGGCCCCGTGTCCGGGTAAGGAAGGTAGCCGCCGACATTGCCTTACCTCGCCTTCTTGCCCGCATCGCTGGCGCGTGTGAGCTTGAGTTGTGCGAACGTGAGCAGCATCAGGCCCAGCGCCAGCACCAGAGACGCCGCCGCCGCCAGGCCATACAGATGGATCTGCTCCGCAAAACCGGTCTGGTAGATGAACTGCACGATGAACGTGGTGGCCGAGCCGGGGCCGCCACCGGTCAGCACAAATACTTCGTCAAAGATCTGCACGGCGCGGATCATGGCCAGCACCAGCACCACGATCAGGTTGGGCATCAGCAAGGGCAGCGTGATGCGGCGCAGCGTGCGCCACGGCGAGGCAGCGTCCATCTCGGCGGCCTCGTACATGTCTTTGGGTATGGCCTGCAGGCCGGCCAGCAGGATCAAGGTGTAGAAACCCATGTGGGCCCAGATCGATACGAAGATAGTCCAGAAAAAAGCCCAGCTGGCGTTGGTGAGCCAGTCCACCGGTGCGGCGCCGGCCGCCACCAGTCCGGCGTTGAAAACCCCCTGGCTTTGCAACAGCCATTTCCAGATCAGCGCCACCACCACCGGCGACAGCAGCACGGGATAGAAGAACACACCGCGCCAGAAGCCGCGCCCGATGATCTTGCGGTTCAACACCAGCGCGGTCAGCAGCGACAGCAGCACCATCAGCACCACCTGGATCAGGCTGAACTTGACGGTATTCAAAATGGCGCGCCAGAACACGTCCTTGCGGCAGGTCTGGATGTCGAAATAGTCGCGGCATTCGAGCAGGATGCCGAAGTTCTCGCCGCCCGTAAACGGCCGCTTCAAGGGCAACAACTCCACGCCGCCGGTGGTGGCGTAGACCAGGTTGATCAGGATGGGCAAAAAAGTGAACAGCCCGAACACCAGCAGGTTCGGGCCGACAAACATCCAGCCGATACGGGACAGGCCGAGCCGGCGTTGACCGGCCCGGAACAGCGGCTCAAACAGGTTGAAGAAAAGGCCGGGCAGGCGCGACACGGCTGCTCCGGCTGGCTTACTTCTGCGCCTGCTTGACCGCGTCGGCCATGTCGGCCGCGATCTTGGTCATGGCCTCATCGGTGCTCATCTCGCCCACGATGGCCTGCGTGACGCGCGTGACCGTGGGAGCCATCATGGCGCGGTTGAACTTGTAGCCCTGGAACTGGTAGGCCACGGGCGCAAGGCTGGCAACACCGCCGCTGAACACTCCCAGTGCCGCGCGGGCTGCCGGCGTGGCGGTCGGGTAGGGCACGCCCTTTTTGGCCAGACCGGCATGGGCCGGAATGTTTTCGGTCTTGCTGGTGAACTCGGCGTAATTGGCTTCCTGGGCCATGAAGTCCAGGAACATGCCGACTTCCTTGGGCGACTTGCTGGTTTTGAGCGCCACCCAGGCCGCGCCGCCCGGAATGCCGGAACAGGCCGCCGGGCCGCAGGGGTTGGGTACGGCAACCCAGTCGAACGCGTTGCCTATGTCTTTTTGCAGCCGGTTGATCTGCCACGAGCCCGACAACACCATCGCGACGCGGCCGTTCTTGAACTCGCCGATCGAGTCGGCGTAGCTGGAGCCGCCCGAGCCGCCCCAGACCTCCTTGAGCATGGCGCCGTCTTTGTGCCAGCCGACGAATTTGCTGACGGCGGTTTTGTAGCCTTCGTCCACCACCAGCTCGCCTTTGCCGTCAAAAATCCTGGCGCCGTAGCTGATCGCCGGCCCGGCAAAGCGGTGGCCGGAGCGGTCCCAGGCCAGTGCCGCCGGGGTTTGTGTTGCCTTGGCCACTTTGCGGCTTGCCTCCACCCATTCGTCCCAGGTCGCTTTTGCTCCGGGCAGCGGGATCTTGGCCTGCTCGAACAGCGTCTTGTTCACGTACGGGCCGGTCATCGTCAACTGCGACATGAAGCCGTAAATGCCTTTGTCGCCGGCGCTCGGCCGCAGCCACGGCAGGGTGGAACCAAAGTTGGCTTCCCAGTAGTTGCGGTCCTTCACATAGGCGCCGATGTCCTGGTAATACTTGGACAAGCCGCCCAGGTCGGTCACGCGTGCAATGTCGGGCCCCTGGCCGGCCGCCAGTTGCACCGGCAACTGCTCCACGATGGTCTTGTAAGGAACCACATCGATGATGACCTTGGTGCCCGCGTTCTGCGCCTCGAAGCGTTTGGCGAGGTCGGCCGTGACGTCGCACTCGATGCCGTCCTGGTAACACATGACACGGATGTCGGCGGCCAGCACCGACAGCGGCAATACAAAGACGGCCGCCGTTGCCGCGGCGAGGCAATTTCTGGAAACACGGGCTACCATGGTGGAATCCTTCAAGACGATGTTGATTTGTGGGTCATCGTAGGGCAAAAGCGGACTTCGACTCCTATGGTTTGTACGGATCAATTCATGTAAATGACTGGCTTGCCGAACCTGTTTCCGCAGTGTGATGGTGCCGTGCCGCGCAGTGCCGCGCAGTGGCCCGGACGCCGGCGCGAGATCCACGCGCTGATGGTCCCGCTGGCCTACGGCGAACTGCCACCCGTGCCTGCGCGGGTGCGTGGCGTCGAGTTGCACGCCGCCGTGGTACGGGGCTGGGGTGGCGCGCGGCTGCTGTCGATCCGGGTCGAGGCGGATGGACAACATGCCTTCATGCTGCGGGT
>JANLPN010000400.1:0-2226 GCA_031367285.1 Betaproteobacteria bacterium
TTGGTGCCGGTACACCACGGGTCAATGACGGCGCTTTGCTGTTTCTGCAGCATATGGTCAGCAAGTTCGAGCCCGTAAAGCCAGCCAAGAATCTTGATGGATCGCGGCTCGCGATAGTTTTCAATGGCTCGCCACTGTTCACCGGCGGGGCCGGCTCCGGTGAGAGCGAAATCCGCAAATGGATCATCGAGAACGATTGGCTGGAAGCCATCGTCGCCATGCCGGAGCAGATGTTCTACAACACCGGCATCGGTACCTATGTGTGGGTGGTTACCAACCGCAAAGAGCAGCGGCGCAAGTGCAAGATTCACCTTATCGATGGCCGTGAGCGTTGGCAACCCCTTCGCCGCAGCCTGGGCGATAAGCGCCGGGAATTCTCAGACGCACACATTACCGACATCGTGCGCGAGTACGGCGATATGGAAGATAGCGACACCAGCAAGGTGTTCGATAACGCTGACTTTGGCTACAACCGTCTGACTGTCGAGCGCCCTTTGCGGTTGTCCTTCCAGATCGATCTGGAACGCAAGGAGCGTTTCCTTGACGCCTGCCCGGAGCTGCTGGACGACTTGCAGGCCATTGACAAAGCGCTAGGCCGAGCGGCAAGTAGCGACTGGAATGCTGTCTGGAAACAGGTGCAGAAGATTCTGAAAGACAGCGATAGCAAGTGGCGGGCACCACAAGCCAAGGCGTTCCGCGACGCATTCACCGACGTAGACCCCAAAGCGCAGGCCGTCATCGCGGGAATGTTCAAAGGCAAGGCCACCTACGAACCCGACCCTAAGCTCCGGGACTTCGAGAACGTGCCGCTCAAGCAAGACGTGCAGGCGTATTTCGAACGCGAGGTGTTACCCCACGTGCTGGATGCCTGGATAGACCACGATAAAACCAAGGTGGGCTACGAGATCAACTTCAATCGGCACTTCTACCGCTTCACTCCACCACGCCCATTGTCCGAAATCGATGCGGACCTCAAGCGTGCCGAAGCTGAAATAATGCGCCTGCTGAACGACGTGACACAGGGGACCCGTGCGTGACAGCTCTGGAGTTGCTCGAAAGCCTGAACCTGCTGGACGAACAGGAGCGGATCGAAGCCAAACGCGCCAGTGAGGTCGGCAAGTCGCTATTGGAAACCGTCTGCGCCTTCGCCAACGAGCCCGGCTTGGGCGGCGGCTGGCTCTTATTGGGCGTGGTGCGAGAGGAGCAGGCACTGTTCCCGGCCTACGAGGTGGAAGGTATTGACCAACCCGAGAAGCTTGGCGCCGACATTGCCACCCAGTGCCGCAACACCTTTAACCAACCTTTGCGCGTGGACATAGCCACCGAAGTCATCAACGGCAAAACGGTGATGGTGGTCCATGTGCCCGAGGCGCAGCCGCAGGACAAACCGGTCTTCTTCAAGGCCCAAGGCCTGCCGAAAGGCGCTTTCCGACGCATCAGCAGCACCGACCAACACTGCACCGATGATGATCTGGCCGTGTTCTACCAGGGTCGCCAGCAGGAGACTTTCGATGCAAGCTTTGTGGCCGATGCGACGCTCGGCGACCTGCTGCCGGAAGCCATAACCGACTACCGCCAGTCCCGCGCCGAAGCCAACCCCGATGCGGAAGAACTGCGCTGGACGGACGAAGATCTGTTGCAGTCGCTGGGCTGCATGCGGCGCAATCCGCAGGGTGTGTGGCAGCCAACCGTCGCGGGGCTCATGCTGTTTGGCAAACCGGTTGCGCTGCGCCGCTGCTTTCCCATGATGCGTGTGGATTACATCCGTGTGCCCGGGCGCGAGTGGGTGCCGCACCCGGACCGGCGTTTTGACACCATAGACCTGCGTGACCCGATGCTGCGTCTGGTCCGCCGTGCCCAAGCCGCCATCCTGGACGACATGCCCAAGGGTTTTGCATTGGAAGAGGGCGACTTGCAGCGGCAGGACAAACCCGCCATTCCGTTACGCGTGATTCGAGAGGCGCTGGTCAATGCGCTGATGCACCGGAGTTACCGCAGCCACAGCCCCGTGCAGATCATCCGTTACGCCAACAGGCTGGAAATTCGCAACCCCGGCTTTTCCCTCAAGTCGCAAGACCATCTGGGGGAACCCGGCTCCCAGTTGCGCAACCCCCGTATCGCCGCCGCGTTATACGACACCCGGCTGGCCGAGACCAAGGGCAGCGGCATCCGCGTGATGCGGGAAAGCATGGAGCAGGCCGGCCTGACGCCCCCGCTGTTCGAGTC
>JANLPN010000413.1:0-5249 GCA_031367285.1 Betaproteobacteria bacterium
CGCGCGCAAACAGAAGACGACCCAGGAGCGCATCACGGGCATACACAGCCAGATCGCCAGTCTCGAAAAGCAGCTCGAGGCGCACCGCAACGAAATAAAAGCGCTCGAAGCCGACCTCAAAGAGACCACCGAAGTGAAAGAACGCCTGGAGTCGGCCGAGATGTTGGCCGACAAGGATGGCCCGGCCACCGTCGAGATGGTTGCGGCGGACAAGCCCGATGCCTACGTGCGCAGCTAGACCAGGCGGCGTTTGATCTTTTTATCCCACTCGCGCGTCAGTATCTTCACATCGCCTTCATAAGCCTCCAGCCTGCCGGTCACGTGCCAGTGCGTCTTGCTGGCCGTCATGGCGGACCAGGTCTCGGTGCGCACCTTCCAGTCGCCGCGTGAGCGCTCCTCGGTCCAGTGGCATTCGGCCCTGGCCGACAAGGGGTCGTGCGGCAGAATGGTGTAGCGCTCGCGGCCGCAGGCCCAGCTGGTCATGCCGTGCTCGGTGATGGTGCTGCGGCCAAAATCGTCCACGATCTCCAGACGCTGTTCGCCGGTGTGCTGGTTGATGGTGAGCTCGCGTTTGTTGAAGGGTTTGTCCAGCTGCACCAGCTTGACCGGCGGTGCAGCCACAGCCGGCGCAAACACGGGCGCCTTTTCGCCGCGCCGCGGCTTGCGTATGGGCAGATCGATGGAGCTCGCGCCGGAATACACCGTCAGCGCCACCGGTTCGGGCGCGGGCCAGATCAGCGGCCAGTAGCTGGTGGAAATCGACACGCGCAACCGGTGGCCCTTGGGCACTTTGTACGCCACGTCGTCGAGTTGCACCCGGACGGTGTACGCCTGGCCCGGTTCCAGTGGCTTGGGGTGTTCATGGCCGTCGCGGTGGCACAGGTTGAGCACCCCGTAGCTAAGCCTTGACACGGCGCCGTCCGGCCACACGGCGTTCAGCCGCACCGCCACATTGGCCATCGGTTTGTCCGAGCTGAACTTCAGATGCAGGACCGCCGCGCCCACCAGATCCAGGTCTTTGCCCAGCGGCGCGCTGTCGAAAGTCAGCGAGCCTGAGTCATCACGCCGCTGGTCACCGGGGAACTCGGGGCCCATCCAGATAATGCAGTATTCGCCGCTGTCCGCCCCGGTGGTCTGGGGTGACGCCAGCAGGCGTTTGGCGACCGCGCCCTTGGTCGGGCTCAAGCCCCCGGTGTTGAGATAGTGCCGTTGCAGCTCGCAGTTGTCGGACGGCCAATGTTCATCACTGACCCAGCGCCCCGGTATATGCACCACCGACGCGCCGGGCCGTCCCACATTCATGACGTAGGTGCGAAACGCCGGGTCCTGGTCCACACCCGTATCCACGCCCTTGAGCCACCGGTCCCACCAGCGCAACGCCTCCTGCAGAAAGCCGATACGCGGCTCGGGCACGGCGAAATGTGGGTACTTGTGGGCCCAGGGGCCGATGATGCCCTTGACCGGTGACTTCACCGTGCCCACCAGGCGCGGCACGGCATTGGTATAGGCGTCGTTCCAGCCGCCCACCGCCAGCACGGCGGCCTTGATGGCACCTATGTCTTCGTTCACCGAGCCATGTTTCCAGTAGGCGTCGCGGTGCGGGTGTTCCAGCCAGGGGATGGCCAGCAGCGGTTCATTCTCCAGCCGCTCCAGCCACATGGCGCGCCAGCGGTCACCGACCAGGGCGGGATCCGGTGGGCGCGAAGAATACGCAAACATGGTGGCCGACCAGCCCAGGTTCTCGTTCAGCAGGCAACCACCCTTGTAATGGATGTCGTCGGTGTACCGGTCGTCGGTGGAGCACAGCGTGATCACGGCGTCCAGCCCGGGTGGCTGCAGGGCCGCCACCTGCAGGCCGTTGAAGCCGCCCCACGAGATGCCCATCATGCCGACCTTGCCGGTGCTCCAGGGCTGGGCGACGAGCCAGGCGATCACATCGACCGCGTCGTCCATTTCCTGTTGGGTATATTCGTCCAACATCAGCCCGTCCGAGTCGCCGCTGCCGCGCATGTCTACCCGCACGCAGGCATAGCCATGGCCGGCGATGTAGGGGTGCGTCAGCGCGTCGCGCACATGCGTGCCGTCACGTTTGCGGTAGGGCAGGTATTCCAGGACCACCGGCACCGGCTTTTTGTCGGCGTCCGCCGGCATCCAGATGCGCGCAGCGAGTTTTGTGCCGTCGGGCAGGGTAATAAATGTGTTGGGAGTCTCTTTGACTTTGCGCGGGAAGGTCTTGATGGTTTTCATCGTGATCGCGGTATTTGAGGGGCAACTGCGAACACTCTAACAGGCGCCGCAAGAGCTTGCCCCCGTAACGTCGTCCATGTGCGCCCGTGTTGGTGGGCCTGTCGGACACGCGACCGGGGCATCCTCCTACATAGCGTTGCCGGTGCTGGCGGTAAGCTGGGTCAACCGGAAATTTGGCAATTGCGTTTCGACTTTCCGCGCAGGTTCTCTTTCTTACGAGGCAATCCATGACACCACTCCCAAGCCCCCTTATCGCTCCAGGCCTCCAACACGGAATTACCGGACGGGCTCTCACGTTCCTGCTCGCGGGTTTGCTGGCCGTTGCCGGGGCGATGGCCGAAAAGCCCGATGGGGCGGGTGAAGGCAAGCACGGGCAGAAAGAAAAACATGCCAAGAGCGATAAGCACAGCTCTGAACGCCAGGAAGTCCGCGTCGGCGGTTACTTCCGCGACGAGCAGCGCACCATCGTGCACACCTACTACACGGAGCAATACCGGGTTGGCCGATGCCCGCCGGGGCTGGCCAAAAAGAACAACGGCTGCATGCCGCCCGGACAGGCCCGCAGGTGGGTCGTCGGGCAAGCTTTGCCGCGTGATGTGGTGTATTACAGCGTGCCGGCACCCGTCGTCCTACAGCTCGGCCCACCACCTGCGGGGCACCGCTATGTACGGGTTGCCACCGACATTCTGCTTATCACTATCGGCACCAGGATGGTGATCGACGGAATGCAGGACCTTGGGCGCATGTAGCTCCCGCCAAAGCGGCAAGTACGCTGCTTAGACAACGTCCATCTCGAAAATCAATTGTGCAAATGCGCGGCGAGACCTTACCATGGCCGCGCATGCCGCAACCCCACAACCCTCTTAAAGACTGGCAAGTCGCGCGTTCCGCGATCCGTACCGTCGGCCATGACCTGCAACGGCCCGAATGTATTTTGGCCGAGCGCAACGGTACGCTGTGGGCAGCGGATGCGCGCGGCGGCGCCATGCGCATAGCGCCTGACGGCAGCCAACAACTCGTTACGCCCGATGTCCAACCAAGCGTGGCGGCGGATGATTCTTTTGACGCCCGCTACGTGCAGGCGCAGGGCTCGCTGCCAAACGGCATGGCCTTTCTGGAAAACGGCGACTTCATCATCGCCAACTGGGGCACCGATGCGGTCGAGGTGATGACCCGCGACGGACACGCGCGCACGCTGTTTACCGAAATCGATGGACGGCCACTTGGAAAAACCAACTTCGTGGCACGCGACTCCAAAGGCCGCATCTGGCTTACGGTCACCACGCGCATGCAGCCCTGGACCGAGTCGATCAACAGCGCTGAGCTGGACGGTTACATCGCATTGATCGATGCACACGGCATCCGCATCGTGGCCGAAGGTTTTGGCGGTACCAATGAAGTTCGGCTCGATGCGAAGGAAGAGTGGCTGTACGTGGTCGAGAGCAACGCACGCCGGATTTCGCGCCTTCGTATCCGGGCCGATGGCTCCCTGACGGACCGCGATGTGTACGGGCCCAGCAAGCTCGAAGGGTTCCCGGACGGCTTTGCCTTCGATGGTTTTGGCAACCTCTGGGTGACGCTGATCATGACTGACAAGCTGATCGCGATCACGCCCCAGGGCGAGGTTCTCACGCTGCTGGACGACTCCAACCCGCAAGCCACGCGGCTGCTGAACGCGCACTTCGAGGCGCGTACGCTCACACCCGACATCATGGCGGCGGCGCACGGCACGCTGGCGCCCTGGATGGCGAGTCTGACCTTTGGTGGCCCCGACTTGCGCACGGTGTACCTGGGCAGTTTGCGCGGCACGACCATTCCCTATTTCACCGCTCCGCTGGCTGGCCTGCCGCTTATTCACTGGTAGGGCGGTGGCCAGGTTGTGGACCGCGCAGGATCGCGAGGGCGTTGCCAGCGGCGTCTGCTCAGGGTTTGTACGGATGTTCAACATTATTGAACGTTCGTACAATAATGATCATGGATACGCCCGTCCGCCGTTCACCCAAAGCCGCCGCCAAAGCCGTCATCAAACCCGACCGCAAGCAGGCTATTTTGCTGGCGGCGGAAAAGTTGTTCGGGCTGCGCGGTTACCACGCGGTGTCGATACGCCAGATCGCCGACGAAGCCGGCGTGCCACTGGCCCTGGTGGGTTACTACTACGGCCAGAAACACGAGTTGTTCCACGCCATCTTTGCGCGCTGGTCCACCACCATAAACCAGCGCCTGGCCGAGCTGCACGCGGTGCGGCAACAGCCGCATGACGCCCACAAGCTGCGGCGCATCGTGCAGGCCTTCATCGGCCCGGTGATCCGCCTGCGCGCCAGCGCCGAGGGCGAGTACTACGCGCAGCTCATGACCCAGGGCCTGAGCACGCAACGCGACGAGGCGGACCGCGTGCTGCGCGAGTTCTTCGACCCCATGGCGGATGCCTTCATTACCGCGCTGCTGGATACGCTGCGCAACGACGTGCCGGGCCTCACGCGCAGCACGATGGCCTGGTGTTACCAGTTCGCCCTGGGTGCGCTGCTGCTGCACATCAACGACATCCGGGTAGCCCGGCTGTCGCATGGCCAGAACACACCCAATGACCCCCAGGCTGAACCCCTGCTGGTTGATTTCATAGTCCACGGCATCCGGGGTGTCGTGGCGCCCAAATCCGCCCCCCGAACGGCAAGAAGGAGACTCCCATGACCATCACAACGCCTATCCACCGCCGTACCCTGCTCGCAGGCAGTGCCGCCATGCTCGCGGTCGCCAGTTTGCCCGTGCGCGCCCAAACCAGCACAAAAATCGCCTTCGGCTTTACCGCCGTTGCCGACTTCGCCACCGTGTTCATCGCCAAGGAGGAGGGCTACTTCAGCAAGCGCAATCTGGACGTGGAGCCAAAATTCATCCCCCTGAACCCCTCCATTCCGGCCGCTATCCAGTCTGACTCGCTGCAGATGGGCGGGCCCACCCCCTCGGTGTATCTGCAGGCCGTGGACGGCGGGCTGGACCATGTGGTA
>JANLPN010000438.1:0-30908 GCA_031367285.1 Betaproteobacteria bacterium
TTCATCAAACGCTCGCAGTTGCCGCGTATGCCGTCAAAGGCTTCGCGGTCGATCACCGGCCCCACGTCGGTGGCCAGGTCGGCCGGGTCGCCGATAACCAGCTCTTGTGCCGCGCCCCGGATCATGGTTATCACGTGGTCGGCAATCTCGGCGTGGACACACAGCAGGCGCAGCGCCGAGCAGCGCTGGCCGGCACTGCGGAAGGCGCTCTGCACCACGGCATCAACCACCTGCTCGGGCAGGGCCGTGCTGTCCACCAGCATGGCGTTGATGCCGCCGGTCTCGGCGATCAGCGGCACGATGGCACCTTCCTTGGCGGCCAAGGCACGGTTGATGATCTTCGCCACCTGTGTGGAGCCGGTAAACACCACACCCGCTACACCGGGTGCGGCCACCAGTGCAGCGCCCACGGTTTCGCCTGGTCCATGCAGTAGCTGCAAGGCGGCCTCGGGCACACCGGCGGCATGCAACAGCTTCACGGCTTCCAGCGCGATGGCGGGCGTCTGCTCGGCCGGCTTGGCCAGCACCGTGTTGCCGGTGGCCAGAGCGGCCGCCACCTGGCCGGAAAAAATCGCCAACGGAAAGTTCCACGGGCTGATGCAGACCCAGGGGCCACGTGCCACCAGGCGCAACTCGTTCGATTCGCCCGTCGGCCCTGGCATGGCCAGCGGCGCCATGATGCGTTCGGCCTCACCCGCGTAGTAACGCAAAAAGTCCACCGCCTCGCGCACTTCGCTCACCGCGTCGCCCCAGGTCTTGAAGGCCTCCTTGACCAGCAGCGCGCAAAAACGCGGCATCTGCTGCTCCATGGCATCGGCGGCGCGAAGCAGGACGGCAGCGCGTTGCGCCACACCGGTCCTGCTCCACTTCCTGAAGCTTGCCGCGCTATTTGCCAGTGCGCCGGGAATGGCCGCCAGGTCGAACACGGGAACCGCAGGGACTTGCACCGACTGGTAGGCCGCCAGCAGCGGCTCGCGCATGGACGCCACCGTCAGGTCCAGGCCGGTGCTGTTCTTGCGTGTGTTGCCGAACAGCTCCAGCGGCAGCGGCAGCGAGGTTTCCGGCTCCAGCCGCAGCGGCGAGATCAGCAGTTCTTCCATGCCCACCGACTCGTCGGCCAGCTGGTGCACAAAGGAGGAATTGGCGCCGTTCTCCAGCAGGCGGCGCACCAGGTAGGCGAGCAGGTCTTTGTGCGCCCCCACGGGCGCATAGACGCGGCAGGCGATCAGCGGGTTCTTCAGCACTTCGCGATAAACGCCCTCCCCCATGCCATGCAGGCGCTGCAATTCAAAGGGCGCGCCGGACTTGGCACCCATCTGCAAAATCGCGGCGATGGTGGCTGCGTTGTGGGTGGCGAACTGCGGGTAGATGGCATCGGGCGCGTCCAGCAGGGCCCGCGCGCAGGCCAGGTAGGACACATCGGTATGGTGCTTGTGCGTGAACACCGGGTAGGCCGGCAGGCCCATCTCCTGCGCGCGTTTGACTTCAGCATCCCAATAGGCGCCTTTGACCAGCCGGCACATGAGGCGGATCTGGTGCTTGCGCGCCAGCGCGGTGATGTGCTCGATAAGCTCCAGCGCCCGCGTCTGGTAGGACTGCATGGCCAGGCCAAAACCGGTCCAATGCGGATACTGCTGCGCCACCTGGGCAGCAAGGGCTTCGAACACCTCGAGCGACAACTCGAGCCGGTCCACTTCCTCGGCGTCTATGGTCAGGTTGATATTGGCGCGGGCGGCCTGCACGCACAGGCCCCACACGCGTGGAACCAGCTCGGCCATCACACGCTTTTGCTGCGCGTCTTCGTAACGCGGATGCAGTGCGCTGAGCTTGATCGAAATGCCGTCGTTCTGCTCACAGGCACCGGTTGCGTCCGCACCCTTGGCAATGGACTGGATGGCGTTCTGGTAACTCGCCAGGTACTTCAATGCATCGGCATCAGTCCGTGCCCCCTCGCCCAGCATGTCATAGCTGAACCTAAGCCCCCCTGCGAACCGTGCTTCCGCCCGGTCCGGGGCTTGCCGCTGCGCGTGCTGCGCTGCCCCCCCAGGGGTCTGTTCCGCCTCGGGGCGGCCCATCGACGGAACGCGCAGGTTCTTTGTCTTGCGTTTTGCCGAGGCGGCTTCGTCCATGGCTTCGCTTATGGTCTGGCCCAGCACAAACTGGCGGCCCAGCAACTGCACCGCGCGCAGCGTGGCGGCCACCACCGAACGTGCGCCGAGCTTGGCGAGGATGCCGCTGGGTGCGTCGCTATCGGGCAGGAATTTCTTGCTCATCGCAATGGCAGTGCTGGACAGCCGGGCCAGCGTCTTGTCGCCGGCAGCATCGAAGTCGGCGCGGCCCAGTTGGTCGGCAGTAAGCGCGATGGCCGTCTCGGCGTCGGGCACACGCAGCAGGGCTTCGGCCAGCCGCATCAGGGCCAGGCCTTCGGCGCTGGAAATCGGGTATTCCTTGAGCAGGCTCTCCATGGCCCAGAATGGCGGTGGGTTCTTGCGCACCGCATGCACCCAGGGCGTGGCAACCCTGGCCGCAGCGGCCCAGTCCAGCGCATTGGCCAGGGAACCCAGGCGCTGGGCAACAATGGTGTTTTCAGGGCGGTAGGGAATGGGCAGGCGCATCGGGGGCTCCGGTGAGGTAGACGAAAACGCTATCTTTGACTAATTTGATCCGGATATTTCACCTAAATTCTTGCCTTGTTTGGTTAAATTCGCGTTGTGGCGTCGCAGCTACGGCGGCTGTTATAGTTTTTGCTCCAAAACGCGCCCGCATGGCGCATGCCCATTGCAGCAGACCTTATTCCGGACACATGGCCTCGAAACAATACGCACGCGCCATCTATTGGCGCGCCAGACCAGGGCAGTTCGATGCCTACACCCGCTACCTGCAAACGCAGGTGGAGAATATTGACCATGAGGCCCGGCAGCGCGGCGCGCTGGCCAGTTTCAGCACGTTGGTGGACAACACGCCCGATGCACCCTGGACCCATATGCGGCTGTTCATTTTTGACAGTGCCCCGCAACGCGCGCAGATGGTCGAAGCGCTCGGTCAGGCCGCAGCGGCCCTGACGCCCGACCCGGACCAACGCGCGTCCCGGGCGATTTATGCCGCAAGTCTGCGCGACAAGGTGGGCGAGGCGGATTTCGATGTGTTGGGCCCGGCCGAAGGCGCGGGCTAAGCGAGGCCCAAACTGTGTGGCCTAATCGAGGGTTGAACAAAACCCATTGGAGTGAGTAAACATGCCCAAAGAAATCCGCACCGAAGCCGACCGCAAGGCCACCCCCAAGCCCATTCCCGTCGCCGGCTTCAGTTCGCCGGTGGTACGTGGGCAAAAGCGCAGCCTGGAGCGCGGCACCGCTACCCGCAGCAAAAAGAACCCCGGCAAGCGTCCTAAAAAGGGCGGCTGACCCGGAGCGGTGCTACGGTCGCCTGCTCAGGGGCTGAGCACCGGTTCAGCCGCTAATGCGATTCGCGCGGCACCGCCGCACCGCTGCCACCCACCAGAAAGTCCAGGTCAGCCCCCAGGTGGGCCTGCTGTACGTGGTCCACATACAACTTCTGGTAACCGCGCACCGGATGCAGCGGTGGCGTCCAGTTGACCCGCCGCCGCGCCAACTCTTCCTCGGACACTTCCAGATGCAGGCGGCGACCCGCCACATCGAGCACTATCATGTCGCCGTTGCGCACCAGCGCCAGCGGCCCGCCCGCTGCCGCCTCGGGCGAGGTATGCAGCACCACGGTGCCGTAGGCGGTGCCGCTCATGCGGCCGTCGCTGATACGCACCATGTCGGTGATGCCTTTTTGCAGGATCTTGGGCGGCAGCGGCATATTGCCCACCTCGGCCATGCCGGGGTAACCCTTGGGGCCGCAGTTCTTGAGCACCATCACGCAGTGTTCGTCGATATCGAGTTCATCGCCGTCGATACGGGCGTGGAAATCTTCGATGTCCTCGAACACCACGGCGCGCCCCCGGTGCTGCAGCAAATGCGCTGAAGCGGCAGACGGCTTGATGACCGCGCCATTCGGTGCCAGGTTGCCGCGCAGCACGGCAATACCGGCGTCTTTCATGAACGGCTGGTCCGGCGTCTTGATGACCTCGCGGTTGTAGCAGGGCGCGGTGTCTATGTTCTCGCCCAGGGTCTTGCCGTTGGCCGTGATGGCGCCCAGGTGCAGCA
Organism: Betaproteobacteria bacterium; assembly: GCA_031367285.1. Classification (GTDB taxonomy): domain Bacteria; phylum Pseudomonadota; class Gammaproteobacteria; order Burkholderiales; family Burkholderiaceae_C; genus CAISIP01. Next base: position 4,170 of record JANLPN010000438.1, read on the forward strand.
GGGGCTGGATCTCGCGCAACACGGCGGGCAGGCCACCGGCGTAGTAAAAGTCCTCCATCAGGTATTTGCCCGAGGGCTGCAGATTGAGCAGGCAGGGCACCTCGGCACCCAGGCGGTCCCAGTCTTCCAGCGATAGCGGTACTCCCATGCGACCAGCAATGGCCGTGAGGTGGATCACCGCATTGGTGGACCCGCCAATGGCCGCATTGGCGCGGATGGCGTTCTCGAACGCCGCGCGGGTCAGGATGCTGGACATACGCATGTCCTCCTTGACCATCTCCACGATACGCCGCCCGCTCAGTTGCGCCAGCCGGTTGCGGCGCGTATCGGCGGCCGGAATGGCGGCGTTCTCGGGCAAGGACATGCCCAGCACCTCGACCATGCTGGCCATGGTGCTGGCGGTGCCCATGGTCATGCAGCTGCCTTTGGAGCGGTGCATACACGACTCAGCGGCCGTGAAATCCGCCTGCGTCATCTCGCCGGCACGCACCATCTCGCTCATCTGCCATACGCCGGTACCTGAGCCGATGTCGGTGCCGCGGAACTTGCCGTTGAGCATGGGCCCACCCGAGACGCCAATGGTGGGCAGGTCGCAGCTGGCGGCACCCATCATCAGCGCCGGCGTGGTCTTGTCGCAGCCCATGAGCAGCACCACCCCGTCTATCGGGTTGCCACGGATCGACTCCTCCACGTCCATGCTGACCAGGTTGCGGAACAACATGGCGGTTGGCCGCAACTGCGTTTCGCCCAGCGACATCACCGGGAACTCAAGCGGGAAACCACCGGCCTCGTAGACGCCGCGTTTGACGAACTCGGCCAGCTCGCGGAAATGGCCGTTGCAGGGCGTCAACTCGCTCCAGGTGTTGCAGATGCCGATGACCGGGCGGCCATCCAGCTCGTCGTGCGGGTAACCCTGGTTTTTGAGCCAGCTGCGGTGCATGAAGCCATCGCGGTCGGTCTTGCCGAACCAGGCATGGCTACGGCGAAAGGGCTGCTTTTTGGAATCCATGGGCGGTGTCTCTCTTGTTATGGTCTGTGTCGAAGTCGAATGTCTCGCTTCCAGAGGGGGATCGTAGCAAGGCAAATTGATAAAGAAAAATACTCAAATTTGCCAGCGTCATACGCAAATTGCAATGTGTATGGACACTGCTTCTCAAGAGGGGTTTTTGGCTAGGGTCCCAGCGACGACACAGGGTTTACCTGAATGCAGATATTGGTATGTGTGGTGCGCAAATATCTATTGGATGAATATATCTGGCGGCTCTATCATCCGCCTGCGACATCGGTCCATCACCAATGTATCCGCGAAGCCGACAACGGGCGGCTTCCCGGTAACCCTTATCCCGTTTACTCTGAGGAGACAACATGAAGCAAAGCAGACGCACCCTGATTGCCGCAATGGCCATGACGCCTTTGGTGGCCATGCCACTTGCCAGCCTCGCGCAAAAGAAGCTGACCATCGGATTTGCGCAAACCGGCGCGGAGAGCGAATGGCGCACCGCCAACACCGACTCCGTGGTGTCGGCCGCCAAAGCCGCCGGGGTTGATCTGAAGTTCTCCGATGCACAGCAGAAGCAGGAAAACCAGATCAAGGCGATCCGCTCTTTCATCGCCCAGAAAGTAGACGTGATTATTCTGGCGCCGCTGGTCACCACGGGTTGGGAAACGGTTTTGCAGGAAGCAAAGGCCGCCAAGATCCCGGTGATTACCGAAAGCCGCAATGTCGAAGTGAAGGACACGACCCTGTGGACCACCTTTATCGGGTCCGACTTTGCCGAAGAAGGCCGGCGTGCGGGCAAGTGGCTGGTCGAAAAAACCAAGGGCAGCAAGGGCGACGTCAATATCGTCGAGCTGCAGGGCACCGTAGGCTCCGACCCGGCGATTGACCGCAAGAAGGGCTTCGAGGAAGTCATCAAGACCGATCCGAAGTTCAAGATCATCCGCTCGCAGACCGGCGACTTCACGCGTTCGAAAGGCAAGGAAGTGATGGAGGCTTTCCTGAAAGCCGAGGGCAAGAAGATAAACGTGCTCTACGCACACAACGACGACATGGGCATCGGCGCCATCCAGGCGATTGAAGAAGCCGGAATGAAACCGGGCAAGGACATCCTGGTAATCGGTGTCGATGCCGTCAAAGGGGCTTTCGAGGCGATGATCGCAGGCAAGATGAACGTTTCGGTTGAATGCAGCCCCTTGCTCGGCCCACAGCTGATGGCTGCGGCGAAAGACATCGTGGCCGGCAAGACAGTTCCGAAATGGATCAAGACCAACGAGGGCGTATTCCCGATGGAAATAGCAGCCAAGGAATTTCCGAATCGCAAATACTGATTCGGGCGCGCGTCGTCCATGGCGGATTGCAAACTCCTGCTGGTTACCGGAGCCACTGGAAAGGTCGGGCGCGTTTTTATCCGGCGATTCCTGCAAGACGCGCGTTTTGATGGCTTCAGGATTCGGGCGCTCTGCCACAGCCGTGTGCTGGAGAGCGACCCACGTGTGGAGCTTGTCAGAGGCTCGATCCAGGAGCGGCATGTGGTGGAGGAAGCCGTTGCCGGGGTGACCCACGTGTTGCATCTGGCCACCTCCAAGGAAACGCCCGAAGATGTGATGGATGTTGCGGTAAAGGGGCTGTTCTGGCTGCTGGAGGCGTGCCGGGCCAGCCCCACCTTTACCCAGTTGGTGCTGATCGGGGGTGACGCGGGCATGGGCCATTTCTTCTACCGCCATGCCGTGCCGGTGGTGGAGTCGCAGCGGCACTGCGCCTATCCGGGTTGTTATGCGCTCTCCAAGGTTCTTGAAGAAGTCATGCTGGAGCAATACTTCATCCAGTATGGGCTAAACGGCTGTTGTTTGCGGGCACCCTGGATCATGGAGAAAGATGACTTCAAATTGCAGCTATCGTTTGGTGAAGACGTATTTGGCGGTCCGCGCTGGCGCGATCTGGTGGGGACACGGCAGGCCGATGCCTACGTCCGCGCCCAGGCAGTGCCGGTCATGCTGGACCCCGACAACAAACCGGTGCAGCGCAACTTTGTGCATGTTGACGATTTGACCGATGCAGTTATGCTGGCCATGGACCACCCAGACGTAAAGGGGCAACTGTTCAACATCTGCATGAACGAGCCGGTGGACTACGCCGAGCTCGGTGCATACCTGCGGCAGTCGCGTGGCTGCCCGATGGTGCCGGTGCCAACGCCCTACCACTCCACCTGGCTGGACAACAGCAAAGCCCGCTTCCTGCTGGGTTGGCGGCCGCAATACGATTTGAAGAAGATGACCGACGCGGCCTGGGACTACCACCGGGCCGACAATGATCCGCGTACCGTGTGGTATCCGGGATGAGTGGCGAAACCGGCGTTTCGACGACACCCGGTCCGGTGCTGGAAATGCGCGGGATTTCGAAACATTTCGCGGGCGTTCAGGCGTTGTCCAGCGTCAAGCTGCGCCTGTTCGCGGGCGAAATCCATGCCTTGATGGGGCAGAACGGAGCCGGCAAATCTACCCTGATTAAGGTTTTGACCGGCGTCTACCCGGCCGATCAGGGAGAGGTCCGGCTGGGTGGGCAAAGAATCGCCCCCCACTCGCCGCTGGACTCCCAACGACTGGGCATCAGCACGGTCTACCAGGAGGTCAACCTGTGCCCCAACCTGTCGGTGGCGGAGAATATTTTCTCCGGCCGGCACCCTCGCAAAGGTCCGCTCGGCGCCTGGTCCATAAACTGGGCCTGCATGAACCGGGAGGCGAAACAACTGCTTGCGCGGCTCAACCTCGACATCGATGTGACCCAGAACCTGGCCAGTTATTCGGTGGCCGTGCGCCAGATGGTGGCGATCGCCCGGGCGCTGAGCATTTCCGCGCAGGTTCTGATCCTGGACGAACCCACCTCCAGCCTGGACGACGATGAGGTAGGGCGCTTGTTCACGGTGTTGCGCCAGCTGCGGGACCAGGGCATGGCGATCCTTTTCGTCACCCACATCCTGGACCAGGTCTATGCCCTTTGCGGGCGCATCACGGTGTTGCGCAATGGCGAGTTGGTGGGTGAATACCCGGCGGCCGATCTGGGGCCGGGCGCATTGATCGCCGCCATGGTGGGGCGTGAGATTGCCGCCATTGGCAAGGGTGGCAAAACATCCGTCGATGCCGCAATAGAGCATGCTCCCACCATGCTGCAGGTCCGTGGCCTGGGCCGGCGCGGCCAGCTCAAGCCGCTGGACCTGATGCTGCGCAAGGGTGAAGTCGTAGGCTTGGGTGGGCTGCTTGGATCGGGCCGTACCGAGCTGGCGCGGCTGCTGTTCGGGCTGGACCGGCGCGACAGCGGCGCGTTCGAGTTGCGCGGTCAGCCCGTACAGCTGGATTCCCCGTCGCAGGCGATTCGCCATGGCATTGGCCTGTGCCCGGAAGACCGCAAGGCGGAGGGCATCATTGGCGAGTTGTCGGTGCGCGAAAACATCGCCTTGGCGTTGCAGGCGCGTGCCGGCCTGTGGCCTTTCCTGTCGTACAGCCGGCAGGCGCAAATAGCCCGGCAATACGTGGCGTCGCTGGGCATCAAGGCCCCTGATATCGAAACCCCCATTGGGCAACTCTCCGGCGGCAACCAGCAGAAGGCGATGCTGGCGCGGTGGCTGGCCACACAACCCGGGCTGCTGATTCTGGATGAACCTACACGCGGCATCGACGTGGCCGCCAAGCAGGAGATCATGAATGAGATCCTGCTGCTCGCTCGCGCCGGCATGACCGTTTTGTTCGTTTCGTCCGAGATGGATGAGGTGGTGCGGCTGTCTGACCGCATTGTGGTGATGCGCGACCGTGCCAAGGTCGGCGAGTTGCCAGGAGGCAGCTCCGACCACGCGGTCTACGCCATGATCGCGGGGCAAAATTGAGAGCGCCCCCAGCCCTGGCTTCGCCAGGCCCCCCGAGGGGGTGCAAGAAAACTTGGGAGCGGCCCGGCGTTTTCTCATGAGCCTGAAAGACCCCATGGCACTGAAAAGTCTGCGCCAGCGCGCGCTGCTCAATCCGCTTCTTTGGCCCCTTGTGACCCTGGCCATTCTGCTGGCCATCAACTCCGGCCTGAATCCCGGTTTCTGGAATCTGCAATGGCGCGACGGCCACCTCTATGGCAGTGTGATCGACATTCTGAATCGCTCGGCACCCTTGGTCCTGGTGTCGCTCGGGATGACGCTGGTGATTGCGTCGCGCGGCATCGACATCTCGGTGGGTGCCGTAGTGGCCATCAGTGCGTCCGTCGCCGCCTTGATGATCGGCGGCACGCTGGTGATCAATAACGGCGTGGCGACCCATGTCAGCCGCTTCCCGATGCCGCTGGCGATTCTCACGGCACTGGCCGTGGCGCTGGCTTGCGGCTTGTGGAACGGATTGCTGGTGGCCCGCCTGGGGCTGCAACCGATCATCGCCACGCTGATCCTGATGGTAGCGGGCCGGGGCATTGCACAGCTGTTGACGGGCGGGCAAATCATCACGGTGTATTACGCGCCGTATTTTTTTATCGGTAGCGGCTACCTGTTCGGCCTGCCATTCGCAATGTTCATCGCAGCCGCGGTGTACGCCATCGTGCATCTGGCGATCACCCGCACGGCGCTGGGCCTGTTCATTCAGGCCATTGGCATCAATCCGGCGGCAGCCCGGCTGGCGGGCGTGCGCGAACGGCTAATTACCGTGTGCGTGTACGCTTTCTGCGGCTTCACGGCGGGGGTGGCGGGCCTGCTGGTCAGCTCCAACGTAAAAAGCGCGGACGGCAACAATGCCGGCGCCTTGCTCGAACTGGACGCGATTCTGGCGGTAACGCTGGGCGGCACGCTGCTCACCGGAGGCCGCTTCAGCCTGGCCGGCAGCGTTATCGGCGCGCTCATCATCCAGACCCTGACGTCCACGATTTACTCCATTGGCGTGCCGCCCGAGATCAACCTGGTGGTGAAGGCCGTGGTTGTGTTTGTCGTCATGCTGATGCAGTCGGCCGAATTCCGCCACGCGCTGCGCGGCTGGGTGGTACGGCCGACCGGCGAGGCTGCGCCATGAACGCGCCGACCCGCTCCAAGGCGCAAACTCCAGCCCGCACGCGCTGGCGGCTGGATCCTAAACTGGTGCCTCTTTCGGCAACGATCTCGCTGTTTGTGGCCATGGCCATTTTTGGTGGCCTGTCGTACACCGGTTTCTTTTCAGCGCAGGTTTTCCTGAATCTGCTGATCGACAACGCATTTCTTGTCATCGTCGCGGTCGGCATGACGTTTGTCATCGTTTCGGGAGGCATAGATTTGTCAGTCGGCTCGGTGGTGGCGCTCAGCACCATGGTGCTGGCGGCACTGGTGGAGCGGCAGCACTGGAGCATGCAGGCCGCGATAACGCTGGTGCTGGTCATGGGCCCGGCGTTCGGCGCCTTCATGGGCTGGCTGATCCAGCGCTTTCGCCTGCAGCCCTTCATCGTCACGCTGGCCGGCATGTTCCTGGCGCGCGGCCTGTGTTATCTGATCAGCATCGATTCGATCAGCATCACCGACCCGACCTACGCTGCCCTGGCACAGATGCGTATCTCCCTGTGGCCGGAAGCCGCGCTTTCCATCAGCGTTCTGCTGGCACTGGCGGTGTTGGCCATCGGGGTATTCATGGCGCACTACACGGAGTTCGGCCGCACGGTGTATGCGATCGGCGGCAACGAGCAGTCCGCCCTGCTGATGGGTTTGCCGGTAGCGCGCACCAGCATCCTGATCTATACGCTGAGCGGCTTTTGCTCGGCACTCGGGGGCGTCGTGTTTACCTTCTACACGCTGTCCGGCTACGGCCTGCATGCGGTCGGGCTTGAGCTCGACGCCATCGCCGCCGTGGTGATCGGGGGCACCTTGCTCAGCGGTGGCGTGGGTTTCGTATTCGGGACCCTGTTTGGTGTGTTGACGCTGGGCATCATCCAGACACTGATCACGTTTGACGGATCGCTGAGTTCCTGGTGGACACGGATCGTGATCGGTGCCTTGCTGTTCGTGTTTTGCCTGCTGCAGCGGGTCTTTGAAGCGCGCCGGGACGGCTGACTTCGAGGCGTCGGCGTTCGAGGACGTTATGTGATGGCGTCAGCATCCATGTCGAGCTGCTTTCCATACACCGTCATGGCCGAGGTCTTGAGTGCGCGCAACGCCACCTTGGCGGCAGGCGACAAAAGCCGGTCGCGCCGCGTGATGATGCCGAACGCGTCCATGTGGCAGGGCAGTGCGATGGGCAAAAGGGCCAGCAGGCCATGGTCCGCGTAGTAGCGCGCAACGTCGGTGGCCACCACGCTGAGCATATCGCTTTGCTGGAGCATTTTGGTAGTGAACATCAGGGACGCGGTCTCGACCAGGTTGGTCGGTGACTGCAGCCCCTCTTCCTGGAACATCAGGTCGAACCGGTGCCGCAACACACTGCCGCTCAGGGGCACGATCCAGCCGGTATCGACAATATCGCGCAAGCCCAGGGCTACCGCGTTTAGCAGGGGATGGCCCGGGCGGGCCACGGCGCTGACCGGTTCGTCACTGAGCATTTCGTAACGCAGCTCGGTTTTGTCGTGTTGGGCAAACAGGCGCGCAACCAGGATGTCGAGCTTGCCTTGTTGCAGCCGCTCAATCAACACGTCGCTGGTTTCCACCTGCAGGCTGATCTGCAGATTGGGGTGTTCGCGTTTCACCAGTGCCACCGTGGGCGGCAGCAAAGCCAGACCCGGCGCCGTGATGGCGCCCAGGTTGACCTGGCCGAATTGCCCGGCCTTGGCGGCTTCCATTTCGTCGTGCGCCTGGTTCAGGCTGTTGAGCGCCACCCGTGCGTGGCGCACCATGGTCTCTCCGTACCAGGTGGGCCGCATGCCGCGCGGCAAGCGGTCAAAGAGGGAGACTTCCAGCGCGTCTTCGAGGTCCTTGAGCAGTTTCGACGCTGCCGGCTGCGTCATATTGAGGACTTGTGCGGCGCGGTGGATATTGCCTTCTTCGGCAAGTGCGACCAGCAGCAACAGCTGCCGGGTCTTTAGCTTGGCCCGAATAAACCAATGCATGTAATTTGCCATGTGCGGGTTTCTACTGATTCCGATTCAAGCATCAGAAATTGATCAAAGAATATTGGAAAATTATCGGTCAACTCCTTATGATTGGCGTCCCGGCCGAAATAGCAAAGCGAACCGGCTTGAAGCAACCCTCTGGAAACAAATCATGAAAACACGCAGAAACACACTCAAGGCAGTAGCCGCCGGGCTGACGCTTGGATTCGCTCTTGGCGCCCCGGTAGCCAATGCACAGGACAAAGGCACGGTCGGCGTTGCCATGCCGACCAAGACCTCCACGCGCTGGGTCAGCGACGGGAACAGCATGGTCACGGCCCTGGCCGCCAAAGGCTACAAGACCGATCTGCAATACGCCGACGACGATATCCCGAACCAGCTGGCCCAGGTGGAGAACATGATCACCAAGGGCGTAAAGGTACTGGTGATTGCCGCCATCGACGGCAGCACCTTGTCCAATGCGCTGCAAAAAGCAGCGGACAAGGGCATCAAGGTCGTGGCTTATGACCGCCTGATCGTGGGCAGCAAAAACGTGGACTACTACGCCACGTTTGACAACTTCCAGGTCGGTGTATTGCAGGCCCAGTCGCTTGAAAAAGCCCTGGGCCTGAAAGAGGGCAAGGGCCCGTTCAACATCGAGGTGTGTGGTGGTTCTGCCGACGACAACAACGCCTTCTTCTTTTACGACGGCGCCATGTCGGTGCTGCAGCCCTACATCGACAAGGGCAAACTGGTGGTGCTGAGCAAACAGACCGGCATGAACAAGGTGTCTACCCTGCGCTGGGACGGCGCGGTGGCGCAGGCCCGGATGGACAACCTGCTGAGCGCCTACTACGGCAAGGCCCGTGTCAATGCGGTGTTGTCCCCGTATGACGGCCTGAGCATAGGCATTTTGTCGTCGCTCAAAGGCGTGGGTTACGGTTCGGCGTCCCAGCCCTATCCCTTTGTGAGCGGGCAAGATGCCGAAGTGCCTTCGGTCAAGTCCATCATCCGCAAGGAGCAGTACTCCACCATCTTCAAGGACACGCGCGAGCTGGCCAAGGTAACCGCGAACATGGTGGACGCCATGATGAGCGGCAAACAGGTCGAGATCAACGATACCAAGACCTATAACAACAAGGTCAAGGTTGTACCCTCGTACCTGTTGAAACCGGTCAGCGTGGACTTGTCCAACTACAAGCAGGTGTTGATCGGCAGCGGCTACATCAAGGAAGAGCAGCTCAAGTAAAGCTCTGGCACCGACTTGAAGGGCCCTGTGCCGCAATGCACAGGGCCCTTTGTATTTCCGGGACAGTCGTGTGGAAGAACAGTTGAGGCAATATGGCGGATCCGATTCTTGAAATGCGCGGAATGAAAAAGTCGTTCCACGGGGTGAAGGCCCTGAGCGACGTGAACCTGACCGTACAGGCCGGGGAAATTCACGCCATCGTGGGGGAGAACGGCGCCGGCAAGTCCACCTTGATGAAGGTCCTGAGCGGCGTGTATCCGCACGGGGACTTTGAAGGCGAGATAAATTTCTTGGGGCGGCCCTGCCACTTCAAAGGCATCTCGGACAGCGAAGAACTCGGCATCATCATCATCCACCAGGAACTGGCGCTGGTTCCCCTGCTCTCCATCGCGGAGAATATTTTTCTCGGCAACGAGCAGGCGCGCGGCGGCGTGATCGACTGGACCTCCTCGTTCCTGAAAACCCAGGCTCTGCTAAAAAAGGTGGGCTTGCGGGAGCCGCCCGACACACTGATCACCAACCTGGGAGTCGGCAAGCAGCAACTGATCGAAATCGCCAAGGCGCTGTCCAAGCAGGTCAAGCTGCTGATCCTGGACGAGCCGACCGCCAGCCTGAACGAGACCGACAGCGACGCCTTGCTGGAATTGCTGCGTGAGCTAAAAAGCCAGGGCATCGCATGTATCCTGATTTCGCACAAGCTCAACGAAATTTCCAAGGTGGCGGACACCATCACCGTGCTGCGCGATGGCACCACGGTGGCATCGCTCGACTGCCGCGCCGGGCCGGTGAGCGAAGACCGCGTAATCCAGCACATGGTGGGGCGCGAAATGGCCGACCGCTACCCCAAACGTATACCGGACGTTGGCGACACGGTGTTCGAGGTCAGGAACTGGCGCGTGCACCACGACGTGCATCCGGACCGCGTGGTGATCAAAGGCGTCAACCTGCATGTGAAACGCGGCGAGATCGTGGGTATCGCCGGCCTCATGGGGGCCGGGCGCACCGAATTGGCGATGAGTATTTTCGGGCGCAGTTATGGCCAGCGCACCAGCGGGCAGGTGCTGTTGCATGGGCGGGAGATCGACACCAGCACGGTACAAAAAGCCATTGACCACGGCATTGCCTACGTAACCGAAGACCGCAAGGGTTACGGTCTGGTGCTGGAGGAGACCATTGCCTGGAACACCACGCTGGCCAACCTGGACGCGGTATCCAGCCACAACGTGATCGACGAGGGGCGGGAGTTTGGAGTGGCCGAGGAATACCGCCGCAAGCTCAATATCCGCAGCCCGGACGTGTTTGCGCGCACCGTCAATCTGTCGGGCGGAAACCAGCAAAAAGTGGTGCTGGGCAAATGGCTGTTCTCCAACCCCGAAGTGCTGATCCTGGACGAACCGACCCGCGGCATCGACGTGGGCGCCAAGTACGAGATCTACACCATCATCGCGCAGCTTGCCAGTGAGGGAAAATGCGTGCTCATGATCTCGTCGGAGATGCCCGAGCTTCTGGGCATGTGTGACCGGATCTGCGTGCTCAACGAAGGCTCGTTCGTGGCCGAGTTCGCGGCGGCCGAAGCGACCCAGGAAAAAATAATGCGATCCATCGTGACCTCCGGAGCCAACTGACATGGCAAACACCAGCGTGGGCGCCAAGCCCCTCGAAATGAAAAGCGGCTCGGGCTTCCTGAAGAACAACCTGCGCGAATACGGCCTGCTGATCTCGCTGGTCGCAATCATGGTGTTTTTCCAGGTGATGACCGATGGCACGCTGTTCCAGCCGCTGAACCTGACCAACCTGATCCTCCAGAACAGCTACATCATCGTCATGGCGCTGGGCATGCTGCTGGTGATCGTGGCGGGCCACATCGACCTCTCGGTGGGTTCGGTCAGCGGCTTCATCGGCGCCTGTGCCGCCGTGCTGATGGTCGAATACAAGATGCACTTCATACCCGCCACCCTGATCTGCCTGGTGTTGGGGGCGGTCATCGGCGCGGCGCAAGGTTACTGGGTGGCGTTTTACAAAATCCCCTCCTTCATCGTCACGCTGGCCGGCATGCTGGTGTTCAAGGGTCTGGCACTGGCCGTGCTGCAGGGCTCGTCGGTGGGTCCGTTTCCGGGCGACTTCCAGCTGCTGAGCACGGGTTTTATTCCGGATCCGTTTGAAGGCGAAACGCTGCGTATCACGTCGCTGGTAGCCGGCTTGCTGATGGCGCTGGTGCTGCTGGTTACCAAGGTGCGCGGCCGGGCGGCGCGCGTCAAACACGGCATGGACCACGAGCCGTATCTGTTTTTCATCGTGAAGAACCTGGTATTTGCCGCCATGATCGCGGCCTTCAGCTACCTGCTGTCGTCTTACAAGGGCCTGCCCAACGTGCTGATCGTCATGTTGCTGTTGATGCTGCTGTACGACTTTGTCACCTCCAGAACCATCATTGGAAGGCGTATCTACGCGCTGGGTGGCAACGAAAAGGCGGCGCGCCTGTCGGGCATCAGGACCGAGCGGCTGACGTTCTACACCTTCATCAACATGGGGGTGCTGGCGGCGCTGGCCGGGCTTATTTTCGCGGCGCGGCTGAACACCGCCACGCCCAAGGCAGGTCTGGGTTTTGAGCTGGACGTGATCGCCGCCTGTTTCATCGGCGGCGCCTCGGCCTCCGGTGGGGTAGGCAAAGTGCTGGGCGCCGTCATCGGCGCGTTCATCATGGGTGTGATGAACAACGGCATGTCCATCATGGGCATAGGCATCGACTACCAGCAGGTCATCAAGGGCCTGGTCCTGCTGGCCGCCGTGTGTATCGACGTTTACAACAAGAAAAAGTAGGCACCCATGTCTCTGAATCCCGTAATCGCGATGTTGGGGCGCCGGTTGCGGCTGGCGGCCATCGGAGGCGGCCCAGGATCATTTATTGGTGCCATGCACCGGCAGGCGGCACGGCTGGACGACCGGTACGACCTGGTGGCCGCGGCGCTGTCATCCGACCCGCTGAACTCCGTAGCCGCCGGACGCGAGATCGGCCTCGCCGCGGAGCGCTGTTACGCCAGCGGCATGGATCTGCTGGCTACCGAGTCCGAACGCGCCGATGGCGCTGACGTGGTGGCCATCATGACGCCCAACGACAGCCACTTTGCGTTCGCGATGGCGGCACTCGACAAAGGCTTTGACGTCATCTGCGATAAACCCATGACCAACACCGTTGCCGAGGCGGAGCAATTGCACCGGCGTGTGTTGGCCCGAGGCCGGGTGTTTTGCCTGACCCACAACTACACTGGCTACCCGATGGTGCGCCAGGCCAAAGCCATGGTCACTGACGGCCTGTTGGGTACCGTGCGCATGGTGCAGGTGGAATACGTACAGGGAGGGCGCGCCAAGCCCGGCCCCGGCCGGCGAGCCTGGAAAGAGGACCCGGCACGCGGTGGCCCGTCGCTGGTGATGGGCGACATCGGCACCCATGCCCACAACCTGCTGCGTTTCATCACGGGGCTGGAGGTGGAACAGGTCGCAGCGGAGGTTGGTGCCATTGTTCCGGAACGTGTCACGCATGACTTCGCCGGTGCCATGCTGCGTCTGACCAACGGTGCGCGAGGCAGTTTCTGGGTCACGCAGGCGGCGGCAGGCGTGGAAAACGGCTTGCGGATCCGTGTCAGCGGGTCGCTCGGCAGCCTCGAATGGATGCAGGAACATCCGCAGGCGCTGACCTTCAAGCCACTCGACGCGCCGTCACAGAACCGGACGCCCAATGGCCCCGGAACCCTGCCGTTGGCGGCCCGTTCATCCCGTATCGTGGCCGGGCACCCGGAAGGATTTCACGAGGGTTTCGCAAACCTGTATTCGGATGCCGCCGAGGCAATTGCGGCACGGCGTTGCGGAAAAACTCCCGACCCGCTGGCTCTGCACTTCCCGAACTCCCTGGACGGCGTGCAGGGTATCCGGTTCGTCGACGCGGTGGTGCAATCCAGCGCGCGTGATGGCGCCTGGACAAACTGCGCCACTGGCTGAAGACCGGGGGCTGCCGCGGTTGGGGTTAGCGCCGCGCGGATGCGGATCGCATCAGCGTACTTTTACCGAACAAGCTCTCTATCAGGTCCACCGCAAGCTCCGCGGTCTGGTTGCGCACATCGAGGGCCGGGTTGAGTTCCACGATGTCGAGCGAGCCCAGGCGACCCGTGTCGGCAACCATCTCCATGCACAACTGCGCTTCGCGGTAAGTCGGGCCTCCGCGCACCGTGGTGCCCACGCCAGGCGCGATGTCCGGGTCGAGAAAGTCCACGTCCAGGCTGACGTGCACGTGGGTGTTGGGGTCTACCAGCGCCAGCGCCAGTTCCATGGTATGGCGCATGCACATTTCGTCGATGTAGCGCATGTCGAACACTTCGATGCCGATGTCGTGTACCAGGCGTTTTTCACCCGCGTCCACGCTGCGGATCCCGATCTGGCGAATCTCCTTGGGGTGTAATGCCGGCACATGGCCGCCGATCTCGACCAGCTCGCGCGGGCCGTGGCCACACAGGCAGGCCACCGGCATTCCGTGGATATTGCCGCTGGGCGTGAGGGTGGCGGTGTTGAAGTCGGCATGTGCGTCGAACCACAAGACGCGCAGCTTCCTGCCTTTTTCGCGGCAGTGCCGTGCCACCGCGCTGATCGAGCCTATGCCCAGACAGTGGTCACCACCCAGCATGATGGGTAGCCGGCTGGCGCCCAGCTCGGCAAGCATCGCGTCATGCAACAACTGGTTCCAGGCCACGACTTCGGGCAAGTGGCGAAAGCCGTTCACTGCGTCCTGCCACGGATTGGCGGGGCCGGCCAGATTACCGCGGTCCCGCACGTCTATCCCCAGCCGGGTCAACGCGCCGCCAATGCCCGCTACACGCAGCGCCTCCGGCCCCATACGCGCGCCCAAGGTGCCCGCCCCGACGTCGGTGGGCACACCGATCAGGCTTACCCCACCCGAGGCCACGGATGGCGAAACGACGCCGGGCATCAATTCAGCGCCATTTCCGGTGTCGGCGCCGGCGTCCGGGCCGCCGCCGCGGGCGATGGCCTTATCAGGCCGAACAGGTCTTTCGGGTTGGCCAGTTGCGGGATCAACGGCAGGTTTTGCCCGAGGCCGAAGCGCCGGGCGCATCCGTGCATGTAGCGCAGGGCCGAGTAGTCTTCCAGCGCAAAGCCGACCGAGTCGAATACCGTCACCTGGTTGTGCGCGGTACGCCCCGCGGCTTTGCCGCCAAGCACTTGCCACAATTCGGTCACCGCGAAGTCCGCATCCATTTGTTGAAGGTCGCCTTCAACGCGGGTCTGCGGCTCGTACTCCACAAACACGCTTGCGCCACGCAACACATCGGGGTGCAACTCGGTTTTGCCGGGGCAGTCACCACCGACGCCGTTGATGTGCATACCGGGCTCGACCATGTCGGCGGTGATGATGGTGGCGTTGGTTTTGTCGGCGGTCACGGTTGTCACTATATCGGCTCCCCGCACGGCTTCGGCCGTATCGACGCAACGCACCAGACGCAAGCCGGTGTGCTGCAAATTTGCCACCAGCTTGTCGGTGGCGCGCGGGTCGGTGTCGAACAGGCGGATTTCCGCGATGCCCAGCAAATGGTGGAAAGCCAGCGCCTGAAATTCGCTTTGGGCGCCATTGCCGATCAGGGCCATGACTTTGCTGTCCGGGCGCGCCAGCACACGGGCCGCCACCGCCGACGTGGCGGCAGTGCGAAGCGCGGTCGTAAGCGTCAACTCGCTCAAAAAGTACGGCACGCCGGTATCGACCTTGGCCAGGGCGCCAAAGGCCATGACGGTGGGCAAGCCCAGGCGCCCGTTGCCGGGGTGGCCGTTGACGTATTTGAAGGCGTAGGTAGTTGCGTCCGCGATCGGCATCAGCTCAATCACGCCCAGCTCGGAGTGGTTGCCGACGCGGGCGTTTTTGGCAAAGTCCTGCCAGCGCAGATAGTCTGCCTGGATCACCTCCAACATGCCGTGCAGGCTCTTGGCGACACCTTGGCGGCGCACGATAGTGGCTACGTCCAGGGCGCTCAGGAAGTGGGTTTGGGTGCTGTGCAGTGTTTGCATGGTGTGCGGCTACTATGGAATACCTGCAGTGTCTGCGTTGGTACGCACAATGTAAATCGTCAATAGTGACAGCTTTACGATAGAAATTTATCATTAAGTCAACAATAAGTACCATAATGGCAAAATGGACGCGACGGACCAGGATTTGATTGCACTCTTGCGTAAAGACGCACGCACCAGCGTAGCCGTGCTTGCCAAAAAGCTGGGGGTCTCGCGCGGCACGGTCAGCAACCGCATCACCAAGCTGGAAGACGCGGGCGTCATCGTGGGCTACACGGTGCGTTTGCGTCCCGACGCGCAACCCAACGAGATCAAGGCATGGATGGGCGTGGCCGTGGAAGGCAACGAAACGCGGGCGGTTATTGCCAGCCTGCTGGGTGAGCCCGGAGTAGCGACCTTGCACGACACCAATGGCCGCTGGGACCTGCTGGCCGAGTTGCGCGCAGCCAATCTGTCCGAGCTGTCGCAGGTGCTCGAGCGCATACGCCTGGTGCGCGGGATCAGCAGCACCGAGACCAGCATTCATCTGGAAACGTACAGGTTGTCATGAGCCGCCGGGCCGCTCCCAAGGCGAATTCCGCAATGCGCAGTATGGAGGATGCCTGATGAGCGCAGCGTTAAACAGCCTGGACCGGATCGACCTGAAGATCCTGGATTGCCTGCAGCAGGATGGCCGCATTTCCAACCTCAAGCTGGCCGAGACGGTGGCGTTGTCGCCGACCGCCGTGCTGGCACGTGTGCAGCGTTTGACCAAGGACGGCTACATCCTGGGTTATGAGGCACGCCTGAACCCGCTCAAGCTCGGGCGCGGCATGATGGTGTTTGTGGAGGTGCTGCTCGACCGCACCACGCCCAATGTGTTCGAGGCCTTCAAGGCAGCCGTGCAGGTACGCACCGAGATCATG
Source organism: Betaproteobacteria bacterium (assembly GCA_031367285.1). Taxonomy (GTDB): domain Bacteria; phylum Pseudomonadota; class Gammaproteobacteria; order Burkholderiales; family Burkholderiaceae_C; genus CAISIP01. The sequence continues at coordinate 20,395 of JANLPN010000438.1, forward strand.
GAATGCCACATGGTCGCGGGCGGCTTCGACTACCTGCTAAAGACACGCATGGCCGATATGGGTGCCTACCGCGAATTTGCCGGCACGGTGTTATGGCAATTGCCGGGGGTGCGCGAGACACGCACCTACGCGGTGATGGAAGAAGTCAAGAACTCAACCCACCTGCGCCTGTTGTAGGCGCGGACGGGCGCCGAATATGGCGGTGCCCACGCGCACCATGGTGCTGCCGGCCTGGATGGCGGCTTCCAGATCCGCACTCATGCCCATCGACAGCGTGTCCAAGGCCAGCCCGTCCGCGTTCAGCGCGTCGAACAGCGCCTTGGCGCGGCCATGCAAGGCCAACGATGCCGCGAAATCAGGCGCCGGTTCGGGGATCGTCATGAGCCCACGCAGCTTGAGATTCGGTAGCTGCGCGACCGCACGGGCCAAAGCCCCAAGTTCGCGCGGATCAACCCCCGCCTTGTTGGCGCCGCCGTCGGTGTTGACCTGGATACAGATCTGCAACGGCGGCGAATGGGCCGGGCGCTGCTCGCTCAAACGCTGGGCAATCTTCAGCCGATCCACCGAATGCACCCAGTCGAAGTGTTCCGCCACCAGCCGCGTCTTGTTGCTCTGCACCGGACCAATGCAATGCCATTGCACAGCCCGGTGGTGCAAGGCCCGGATTTTCTCCACCGCTTCCTGAATGTAGTTCTCGCCAAACATCGTCTGTCCGGCGGCGACCGCGTCTTCGATGGCCGGCACGCCACAGGTCTTGGACACTGCCAGCAACTGCACGGCATCGACCCCGCGGCCGGCTGTCGTACAAGCGGTGGACACGCGGGCGCGAACAGCTTGGAGTTTGTCCGCAATCATGGTCATAATTACCCCAAGCGTAACAAACCATTGAGGAATCCGTGGACATCACCCAATTGCTCGCGTTCAGCGTCAAGAACAAGGCCTCCGACCTCCATTTGTCGGCCGACTTGCCGCCCATGATCCGTGTGCACGGGGACGTTCGCCGCATCAACGTGGAGCCACTGGACCACAAAGCCGTTCATGCGATGGTGTACGACATCATGAACGATACCCAGCGCAAGAACTACGAAGAGTTCCTGGAGATCGACTTCTCTTTCGAGATCGAGGGCCTGGCGCGGTTTCGGGTCAACGCCTTCAACCACAACCGGGGCGCAGGCGCGGTGTTCCGGACCATTCCGTCCAAGATTCTTTCGCTGGAGCAGCTAAACGCACCCAAGATATTCGCCGACCTGGCACTCAAGCCGCGCGGCATGGTGCTGGTGACCGGCCCCACCGGCTCCGGCAAGTCCACCACCTTGGCGGCAATGGTCAACTACCTCAACGAAACCGAGTTCGGCCACATACTGACTGTGGAGGACCCGATCGAGTTCGTACACGAGTCCAAGAAATGCCTGGTGAACCAGCGTGAGGTCGGGCCCCACACACTGAGTTTTTCCGCCGCGCTGCGATCCGCCCTGCGCGAAGACCCGGACTGTATTCTGGTGGGCGAAATGCGCGATCTGGAAACCATACGCCTGGCGATGACGGCGGCCGAGACCGGCCACCTGGTTTTTGGAACCCTGCATACCTCCAGCGCAGCCAAGACGATTGACCGGATCATCGACGTGTTCCCGGCGGATGAAAAAGAAATGGTGCGCGCCATGTTGTCCGAGTCCCTGCAGGCGGTGATATCCCAGACACTGTGCAAGACCAAGGACGGCCAGGGCCGTGTGGCGGCGCATGAAATCATGCTGGGCACCAGCGCTATCCGCAACCTGATTCGCGAAGCCAAGGTGGCGCAAATGTATTCATCCATCCAGACCGGCAACAGCGTGGGCATGCAGACGCTGGACCAGAACCTTACCGAGCTCGTGAAACGCAACGTTATCAGCCCGGCCGAGGCCCGCTCCAAAGCAAAAATTCCCGAGAATTTCCCGGGCTGAACACCCGCCAGAACACAGGAGCGCCGGATGAAAGGTATTTTCGAAATTCTCAGGCCCAAGGTCCGGCCCGAGCCCAGTGAGGACAAACACGACTCGATTCTGTTCAGCACGGCGTTTGCAGGCTTGGGGGTGGACGCATCGCTGCTGATTCCCTGGGAGGCCCGTGCAGTGGAGATCGACGCTAAACGGCTCACGTCGGCACGCGGCACCAAGCTGCTGCAGAGCCTTTGGGCCAAAGACAAATACATGAACCACCTGGATTCGGATGCGATCCAGAGCATGGAACGGTTTTTCGACTTTGCCACGGTGCCCGCCAACCGCGACATCATCCGGCAGGATGAATACGGCAACTTCATGGTGGTTCTTTTGTCTGGCGCGATTGCCGTTGACCGGGTGCAGCCCTGGGGCGAACGTTTGCGGCTGGCCGAAACCCGGCCCGGTGAAATCCTGGGCGAAATGTCGCTGCTCGACAGTGGGATTCGTTTTTCGGCCTGCACCACCATGAACGAATGCGAGGTCGCCGCGCTCAGCGCGGAAGCGATGGACGACATGATGTCCGCCAACCCCCAGCTGGCAGCCAACCTGATCGCGCTGCTGGCGCGCAAGTTATCGCTGCGGCTGCGCGTGGTCAGCGCGCGCCTCAGCGAAAAGAAGTGACAACCCTGGAGCCCGAATCTCATGGAACGCGACCAGGCCACCAAATTTATCAATGACTTGCTCAAGTTGATGATCAGTCGCAATGGCAGCGACCTTTTCATCACGGGCGACTTTCCGCCGGCCATCAAGGTCGATGGCAAAGTCACCAAGGTCTCGCCGCAGCCGCTCAACGCAGGGCATACGCTGGCGCTGGCGCGCTCGGTGATGAACGACAAGCAGGTCGCGGAGTTCGAGCGCACCAAGGAATGCAACTTCGCCATCTCGCCACCCGGCGTAGGGCGTTTTCGCGTCAATGCCTTCATTCAGCAGGGAAAGGTCGGCATGGTGCTGCGGATCATTCCCGCCGTGCTCCCGACCATTGACGGCCTGGGCGTGCCACAGGTGTTGAAGGAAATCGTGACGGCCAAACGCGGCCTGTGCATCATGGTCGGCGCCACCGGCTCGGGCAAATCAACCACGCTGGCGGCCATGGTGGACTGGCGCAACGAGACCACCTTTGGGCACATCATCACCATCGAAGACCCGGTGGAATTTGTGCATATGCACAAGAACTGCGTAGTGACGCAACGCGAGGTGGGCTTGGACACCGACAGTTGGGAGGTAGCCCTCAAAAACACCTTGCGCCAGGCGCCGGACGTGATCCTGATGGGTGAAATCCGCGACCGGGAAACCATGGAACACGCGGTGGCATATGCCGAGACCGGCCATCTGTGCCTGGCCACCTTGCACGCCAACAGCGCCAACCAGGCGCTGGACCGCATCATCAACTTCTTCCCCGAAGAACGGCGCTCGCAGTTGCTGATGGACCTGTCGCTCAACCTCAAGGCCCTGGTGTCGCAGCGGCTCATCCCCAAGCAGGACGGCAAGGGCCGCTCGGCGGCGGTGGAGATCATTCTCAACACGCCACTGATATCCGACCTGATCTTCAAGGGCGACGTGTCCGAGATCAAGGAGATCATGAAAAAGAGCCGCAATCTGGGCATGCAGACCTTTGACCAGGCCCTGTTCGACGCCTACGAAAACAACGTGATTTCTTACGAAGACGCCCTGCGCAACGCCGATTCGCTGAACGATCTGCGCCTGCAGATCAAGCTGAACAGCCAGCGTGGCCGGACGCAAGACCTCAGCGCAGGCACCGAGAATTTCGCGATTGTGTGAGGCGGTAAATCTTTAGTTGCGGCGTAACTTGGGTACAAATTAGCCTTCACTGAAACTTCGTTTTCTACTGCGCGGGCCAATCTGGCGCCTGCGGTGTTGCCTTCGGCATAACAAGTACTTCGTACAATTGTTAGCCTTCGCCGCAACTTCGTTGTCACCGTACAGGTGTACGGCTCCGCTCCTCGACACCACCTTGACCCGCTCGCTACGAAATCTTCACCACCTCACGGAGATTCCGAGCGTTCAGCTCTTATACCGCAGTCGTCATCTCTGATTTATCCAATCTATCCATGCCAAGCACCAACACCAAAACCTACGCCCCTACACCTTCTTGCAAAGTCGCCTTTCTGGGCCTGGGTGTCATGGGTTATCCGATGGCCGGGCATCTTGCGCTGGCCGGACACCAGGTCACGGTGTACAACCGCAGTGCGGCAAAGTCCGCCGCCTGGTGTGCCGAGTTTGCCGCCACCGCCGGCGCGAAGAGCGCGCCCACTCCGCGGCAGGCTGCTGCGGGTGCGGACATCGTATTTTGTTGTGTGGGCAACGATGACGACTTGCGCAGCGTGACCCTCGGTGAAGACCTGGGTAATGGCACGCGCGGTGACCAGGGCGCGGTTGCCGGCATGAAAGCCGGAGCCACCTTTGTTGACCACACCACCGCGTCAGCCAGCGTGGCGCGCGAGCTCCATGCGCAAGCCAGGAGCATGGGCCTGCATTTTGTCGATGCGCCGGTATCGGGTGGGCAGGCTGGCGCCCAGAACGGCATGCTGACCGTGATGTGTGGCGGCGACCAGGCGGCCTTTGACGGAGTGGCCCCGGTGGCCATGGCTTTTTCGCGCGCCTTCACCCTGCTCGGTGACAGCGGTGCCGGCCAACTGGCCAAGATGGTGAACCAGATCTGCATCGCGGGGCTGGTGCAGGGCCTGGGCGAAGCCATCGCCTTTGGCCAGAAGGCCGGCCTGGACATGGCGCAGGTGCTGGACGTGATTGGCAAAGGCGCAGCCCAAAGCTGGCAGCTCGATAACCGCGGCAAAACCATGGTCGCGGACAAGTTCGACTTTGGTTTTGCGGTTGACTGGATGCGCAAGGACCTGGGACTGGTGCTGGACGAAGCCAGGCGCAACGGTGCACGGTTGCCGGTCACCGCGCTGGTAGACCAGTTCTACGCCGACCTGCAGCAGATGGGCGGCGGGCGCTGGGATACGTCCAGCCTGGTCAAGCGGCTGAAGTAACCCTCAAACTTTGGGAGCGGACGCGGGCCGCGCGGGAGCTGGCGCTGCCTGGGGCAAGGTACGCTGCAATTCCTCTTCCGAAATAATTTCAAGCACACGCACGACTTTTTGCACGCCACCGGTACTGCGCGCAATTTCGGTTGCACGGTTTGCTTCGCGCTGCGTGACCCGCCCCATCAGGTAAGTGGTGCCGCGTTCGGTGACCACCTTGAAAGCGTTGGCGTAAACGTCCCTGGCATCCACCATGGCTGCCTTGACCTTGCCGGTGGTCAAAGCGTCGGAAGAGCGCTGGGTCAGCGTTGAATTGCCCAACACGCCGAGCTCATTGACAATTGCGCGCACGTTTTCGACCCTGGACACCACTTGCTCCGCTGTTTGCCGGTCCTGTGCACTGGGCACCTCGCCCGTAAGCAACACCTGGCGGTTGTAGCTCACCACGCTGACGTGGACCCGGTCGCCCAGGCTCTCGCGGATGCGGCCCGAGGCCCGCAGTTCGATACCCTCGTCTTCCAGCTGCGCCCCCGAGGTACGGCGGTCGGTGGCCACCAGCGCGCCCATCGCAGCGCCGCCCAAAACGATAGGTGCGCAAGCAGTCAAGGTGCTGCTCAAAACAGCAGCGCACAGCAGCGGCGCGGAAAAATTTCGGAGCCTGAATTTCATGGTGTCGTTTCCTCTTGTTCACCCAGCAACTGTGTATCCACGGCATCAAAAATGCAGTGCAGTGCCAGCACATGCACTTCCAGGATCCGCGCCGTGCGGTCGTGCGGAACGCAGATGTGTACGTCGGTGTCGCGCAGCAATTGCGCCATCTTGCCGCCGCCTTGGCCGGTCAGCCCTACCACTACCATCTCGCGTTCATGCGCGGCCTGGATCGCCTCCAGCAAATTGACGCAGTTGCCAGTGGCCGAGATCGCCAGCAATACATCACCCGAGCTGCCAAAGGCCCGAAGTTGCCTCGCAAAAATGGCGTTGAAGGTGTGTTCATTGGCAATTGCCGTGAGGGTCGGCCCGTCGGTGGAAAGCGCCAGGGCGGCGAGCTCCGGCCGCTCACGCTCGAAACGCCCCAAAAACCCGGCCGCGAAATGCTGGGCGGCGGCGGCGCTGCCCCCATTACCGCAAGCCAGGACTTTTCCGCCACTGGTCACGCACACCATCATGGCCTGCACCGCTGCCGCTATGGGGCGGCTCAGCACCTGCGCGGCCTGGTACTTCAGGTCGGCGCTGTCTATGAAGTGCTGTTCTATGCGCTGCTCAAGCATGGTGGCGATGATAACCGCCGCTTTCGCAACCGGATGTAAGGCCGCCGGCAAGTCAACCGGCGTCAAACGCAGCGCGCAGCCATTGAACTTTGTCACCATCGATTACGACCACGTCGAACCGGCATGGCGGCGGCTCGCGCAAATGCATAAGGTAGTGCCGGGCGGCAAAAACAATGCGCCGCTGTTTTAGCGCGCTCACGCTGGCGGCGGCACCCCCATGGGCCGTATTTTTGCGCGCGCGCACTTCCACGAACACACTTGTGCCGTCCGCCTCGCGCATGATCAGATCGATTTCGCCACCACCACGCCCGGGCGTCCGATAATTGCGCTCCAGCAGCCGCAGGCCGGCGCGCCGCAAGTGCAGCAGCGCCTGATCCTCGGCGGCGTCACCGGCCTGTTTGCTGGTCGGTACGCCGGTCGCGACCTTGAACTTGGGAATCAGCATTGACACCATCTTATGCCTTGGCGCTCGCCGCGGCGCATGAAGCGGCCTCTTCCCAGTATTACCCCAAGGGTGCACTGTATGTGGTGGGAACCCCCATTGGCAACCTGGCCGACATCAGCCTGCGGGCCCTGCATGTGCTTCAGCTCGCCGATACCGTGGCCTGCGAGGATACGCGGCACACACAGGCATTGTTGCGCGCCTACGGCATACGGAAATCCGGTGAACATCTGCTGGCGGTGCACCAGCACAACGAGATCGAAGCCGCCGGCCTGGTGGTGGAGCGCCTGCGGCTTGGGCAACGCGTGGCGTATGCCAGCGACGCCGGAACACCGGCCGTCAGTGACCCGGGGGCCCGCCTGGTAGCGGCAGTACGCTGCGCCGGCTTGACCGTTGTGCCCATACCAGGTGCCAGCAGCGTGACCGCCGGTCTCAGTGTGGCGGGTGTGACGGCGGATGGCGCGAACGGCGGTGGTTTCGTATTCGCCGGCTTTCTGCCGTCCAAATCGGCGGAACGCGCGACACGTGTCGCGATGCTGGCAACGGAGGCACGTGCGGTCGTGTTGCTTGAAGCACCCCACCGCATCGAGGCCCTGGCTGCCGCGCTCTCAAGCCTGGGGCAACGGCGCCTGACCATAGGGCGCGAACTGACCAAGCAGTTCGAGGAAATTGCCACTGTTGGCGCAGCGCAGTTCGCGCCCTGGCTGGCCGCCGACAGCAACCGTTCGCGCGGTGAGTTTGTGCTGGTGCTGCACCCGGAGCTGGTGCCTGAGCAGGTGGGCGACGAAATACGCGTACTGAAACTTCTGCTGGCCGAGTTGCCGCTTAAAACGGCGGTGAGACTAGCGGCCGACATGACCGGTGCGTCGCGCAATGTCTTGTATGAAGCTGCCCTGGAGATCAAGAAAGCCGGTCCCCAGGCGCCGGATTGAGCAGCCTCCCACCACGTTGACCACCGCCGGGCGGCTTTATTTACACTCCTTCACAAGGCTTTTTTCCATTCAGTTCCGAGAACAGGCACTCTCCGGGCTCGCGTCCGGCGCTGCTGCTGCCCACGTTTTCCTATTTAAGGTCCCTCCCATGACACGTGTATTCAATTTTTCCGCCGGCCCGGCGACCCTGCCCGAACCGGTGTTGCACCGGGCTGCCGAAGAAATGCTCGACTGGCATGGGTCCGGCATGTCGGTGATGGAGATGAGCCATCGCGGCAAGGAATTCATCGCCATCCACGCTCAAGCCGAGAGTCTACTGCGCGAGCTTTTGGCCATTCCCGCGAACTACAAGCTACTGTTCCTGCAGGGTGGCGCCATCGGGCAGAACGCCATCGTGCCGATGAACCTGTTGCGTGGGCGCGGCAGCGCGGATTACATCAACACCGGCGAGTGGTCCAAGAAGTCGATGAAAGAAGCCAGCAAGTATTGCCGGGTGAACGAGGCCGCCACGGCACAGGCCGGCGGATTCACCAGCGTGCCTCCCCGCGCCACCTGGAAGCTCGACCCGGCTGCGGCCTACGTGCACATCTGCTCCAACGAAACCATAGGCGGGGTGGAATACCACTGGACGCCGGACACCGGCGATATACCCTTGGTGGCCGACATGTCGTCCAATATCCTGTCGCGGCCGGTTGATGTCAGCAAATACGGGTTGATCTACTTCGGCGCGCAAAAAAATATCGGCCCGGCCGGGCTCACGATCGTAGTGGTGCGGGACGACCTGATCGGCCATGCGCTGCCAATCACGCCCTCGGCGTTTGACTACCAGCAGCAGGCCGACTCTGATTCCATGTACAACACGCCGCCAACCTACGCCATCTACATTGCCGGCCTGGTGTTCCAGCACATCAAGGACCTGGGGGGCTTGCAGGCCATGGAAACCCACAACCGCGACAAGGCCGCGCTCTTGTACGACTACCTCGACAGCACCGGGTTTTATGCCAACCCGGTAACACCTGGCGACCGCTCGCTGATGAATGTGCCATTCAAGTTGCGCAACGAAGCCCTGGATGAGGCCTTCCTAAAAGGTGCCGGCGCGCGCGGCATGGTGCAGCTAAAAGGCCACCGGGCGGTGGGTGGCATGCGGGCCTCGATCTACAACGCCATGCCGATCAAGGGCGTGCGTGCCCTGGTGGCCTATATGCGGGAATTCGAGGCTGCACATGGCTGATCACACGCCGACGGGGCCGCTTCAGGTGCTGGTGCTGAACCAGATTTCCGCCACTAGTCTGGAGCGCCTGCCGGTCGGCAGGTACAACGTGGGCAAGGAGGTGGCGGCGCCCGTCGCGGTGCTGGTGCGTTCGGCCGACATGTTTGGCATCGATATTCCGGCCAGTGTGCAGGCCATCGCCCGGGCTGGCGCCGGTACCAACAATATCCCGGTGCCGGCCATGAGCGCGCGCGGCATCCCGGTGTTCAACGCGCCGGGGGCGAATGCCAACGCCGTAAAGGAACTGGTGCTGGCCGGCATGCTGATGGCGGCGCGTAATCTCGCCCCGGCGCTGCGTTTTGTTTCCAGCCTCGACGCGCAGATGCCGGATATGGAAAAAGCGGTGGAAGACGGCAAGAAGAACTTCGCCGGCTTTGAGCTTGCCGGCCACACCCTGGGCATCGTCGGGCTGGGCAAGATCGGCTGCCTGGTGGCCGACGCGGCTATCAAGCTGGGCATGCATGTGCTGGGCTACGACCCGGACATCACGGTGGACGCGGCCTGGAGCCTGCCGGCGCAGGTGCGCAAGGCCGCCAGTGTGGCGGAGGTGCTGAAGAATGCGCACTTCATCAGCCTGCACGTGCCCCTGGTGCCAGCCACCCAGGACCTGGTCCATGCCGACAACATTGCGCTGGCACGCGCCGGTGCGGTGCTGCTGAATTTCTCGCGCGCGGGCGTGGTCAACGAGGCGGCGGTGCTGGCTTCACTTGACGCCCGGCATCTGGCCTGGTACGTGTGCGACTTTCCCGGGCCCGCGATCAACGGCCACGACCGGGTGGTGGCGCTGCCGCACCTGGGGGCATCGACCCGCGAGGCCGAGGAGAACTGCGCCATCATGGTGGTGGACCAGCTACGCGACTACCTGGAGAACGGCAACATTGCCAACGCGGTGAATTTCCCGCCGGTCGCCATGGGCCGCGAGTCGGCTTACCGGGTGGCTATTGCCAACGCCAACGTGCCAAACATGCTGGGCCAGATATCCACCGCCATGGCGCGCGGAAACCTGAACATCCACAACATGGTCAACAAGTCACGCGGTGACATGGCCTACACCCTGGTCGATGTGGACAGCCCGGTGCAAGAGGAGGTGCTGGCCGAGATTCGTTCCATTGCGGGGGTGTTGGCGGTGCGCTACCTGCCACGGCACGAGGGTTGAAAAGCCTTGACCGGGTACAAGAGTGGGGTATTGACGCAATGCATCCATCAGCTACTCGATCACTCGTGTATTGCGCTGTGTCAGTCGGGCTTGCAAGCCTTTTTGCCATTGGCATGGCGCAGGCGCAAAGCCCCGCCACCAGTTACCCCGGCAAACCCATACGTCTGGTGGTTCCCTTCACACCGGGCGGCAGCACGGACATTCTGGCCAGGGCCATAGGCCAGGAGTTGACCCGGGCATGGGGGCAGAGCGTGATCGTGGACAACGTGCCGGGAGCGGGCGGCAGCATAGGAGCGGACAAAGTGGCCAAGGCGCCGGCCGACGGCTACTGTTTAGGTTTGTTCGACACCTGCCCGCGCGACACCAAGGTGCGACGCATGAGGCAGGCTTGAGGGCAGGTGTTGGACAAACCTCGGGGGAGGAAACCGCGGCCCGTGCCACGGTGGTCCCAAGTCGCTACAGCTCTAT
>JANLPN010000452.1:0-5620 GCA_031367285.1 Betaproteobacteria bacterium
CGACGCCGTTGCACGAGGGGCCCTCAGCGCTGGTTGCGGAGGGTCCACGCCGCACCGTGCAGCGTGTCGTCGGCCAGCGGAAAACCGTTGCGTGGTGCGCGCTTCTAAGCCGCCTCCCAGCGCCCGGCGATGTTCTTTAGCAACTGGTTCACCGCGGCGAGCTGGCGGTTGCGCACACTGAGCAGGCTGCTTTCGCTGTTTAGCACCGCTGTCTGCGCCAGCACGACGTTCAGGTAACTGACGGTGCCGGCCCGGTACTGGTCGAGCGTGATTTCCAGGTTGCGACGTGACGCCTGCAAGGCCTCGTCCTGCAGTTGCGCTTCCCGCTGCAGCTGGTCGGCCAGCACCAGGTTGTCTTCGACTTCCTGCAGCGCCGTCAGCACGGTCTGGCGGTAATTGGCGGTGGCCTGCTCGGCGCTGTTGCGCGCCTGCGCGCTGGCAAGCTTGCGCTGGCCGCCGTCAAAAATCGCCTGGGCCAGTACGGAGCCGAGCGACCAGAAAAGGTTTGGTGAACTGACCAGGTTGGCCAGCGACGAGTTGCGAAACCCCGCGCTGGCCGACAGCGTGAGCGACGGGAAAAACGCCGCATCGGTGACACCGATCTGGGCATAGGCGGCAGCCACGCGGCGCTGGGCCGCCGCGATGTCGGGCCGGCGCTCCAGCAAGCTGCCGGGCAGCAACTCCGGCACCGCGGGCGCCGAGGGCAGTTTGTCGCTGCGCGCCAACGTCAGCTCCGACGGGGGCAGGCCAAGCAGCACGGCAATCGCGTGTTCGAGCTGTGCGCGCTGGGTGGACGATTCGAGCATCTGCGCCTGGGCGCTTTTGAGTTGCGTTTGTGCCTGCAACACGTCGCTGCGTGCCACCACACCGGCGTTGTAGCGCAGCTGGGTCAGGTCCAGCGACCGCTGGTAGGCCGACACGCTGCGTTCCAGCAAGGCGTATTGGGCCTCGGCCGAGCGCAGCGAAAAATAGCTTTGCGCGAGGGTGGCGTGGGCCGACAGCCGGGCTGCGGCCAGGTCGTCCACGCTGGCCTGCAGCGAGGCTTGCGCACCGCTGGTGGCTTGCGACAGCCGCCCCCACAGGTCAAGTTCCCAGCTGGCGCTGGCCGACAGCGACAGGCTGTTGGCAGGCCCCTGCGAGTTGGCGGCGCCGCTGGTTTGGGGACTGGCGCTGCGTGTGGCCGACAAACCGGCCGACAGGGTGGGATAGACCGCGCCGCGGCTGGCCTCCAGCGCCGCCCGTGCGCTGGCGACTTGCGCTACTACCGCCCGGAGGTTCTGGTTGCCGATGACCAGGCGCTGCTGCAGGTCGTCCAGCACCGGGTCCTGGAACAGCGTCCACCATGCATCGGGCACCGGCACCTGTGTAGCGGCACGTTGCCAGGGGCCGGCTTCCTTGAAGGCGGCCGGTGCCGCCACTGGTACCGGCGGCTGGGGAGGTGTCAGGGCGCAGCCGGCCAGCAACAGGCATAACAGCACCGGCAGGGCGGCTGCGCTGCGCGTAAGGGGGCGGAAGGGGTACTGGGGCATGGGGAACATCCGGGTCAGGCGGTTGCCGTGCGCGGCGCCGCAAGCGCGGGCTTCCCGCGCCAGCGCAAGCGGTCCATACACACAAACACCACCGGCGTCGTATACAAGGTGAGCAGCTGGCTCAGGATCAGCCCGCCCACGATGGCAATACCCAGCGGCTGGCGCAGCTCAGCTCCGTCGCCGGTGCCCAGGGCCAGCGGTACGGCGCCGAAGATCGCGGCCAGGGTGGTCATGAGGATGGGGCGCACGCGCAGGCAGGCGGCGCGGTAGATGGCCGTGGCCGCCGGCACCTGGCTGGCCCGTTGCCGGGCAATCGCGAAGTCGATCATCATGATGGCGTTTTTCTTCACGATACCTATCAGCAGGATCACGCCTATGAGCGCAATGATGGAAAACTCGGTATTGAACAACATCAAGGCCAGCAGGGCGCCGACACCGGCCGAGGGCAGGGTGGACAGTATGGTGATCGGGTGCACCAGGCTCTCGTACAACATGCCCAGCACCAGGTAGATGGTAATGATGGCGGCCGCGATCAGCAGGGGTTGGGACGACAGCGATTGCTGGAACGCATTGGCGGTACCCTGGAAACTGCCGCGCACCGACACCGGTACACCGAGCTCCGCCATCGCGCTGCCAATTGCATCCGTGGCCTGCGACAGCGACACGCCCAGCGGCAGGTTGAAGCTGATGGTCGATGCCGGCGTGCCGCTCTGGTGGCTGACGGCCAATGGCGTGTTGGTGGTCTCCACACGCGCGAAGCTGGACAGCGGCACCTGGGCGCCGGTCTTGCTGGCCACGTACAGGCGCTTCAGGGTCTCGGGCCCCTGCAGGAACTCAGGTGCCAGCTCCATCACCACGCGGTACTGGTTGAGCGGGTTGTAGATCACGCCCACCTGGCGCTGGCCGAAGGCGTTATTGAGGGTGCTGTCTATGGTGCCGACCGTCACGCCCAAACGCGCCGCGGCGTCGCGGTCTATCACCAGCGAGGTCTGCAGGCCTTTGTCCTGCTGGTCGGTGTTGACGTCGGCAAGCTCCGGCAACAGCGACAGGGCGTTGCGCACGCGCGGCTCCCAGGTACGCAGGTCTTCCAGTTCGTCGGCTTGCAAGGTGTACTGGTACTGTGCGTTGGCCTGTCGCGCGCCGATGCGGATGTCCTGCACCGGTATCAGGAAAAGATTGGCGCCGGGTTCATGGGCCAGTTTGTCGCGCAGCCGCGCCACCACGGCATCGGCCGACAAACCGCGCTCGGCCAGTGGTTTTAGCGTGATGAAGAAGTTGGCCGAGTTGCGCTGGCCGCCGCCGGTAAAACCGTTGACGTTGGCCACCGCCGGGTCGGCACGCAAAATGTCCATGAACTTGTCGAGCCGCTGGCGCATGATCTGGAACGAGCTGCCCTGGTCGGCCTGTACGCCGCCGACTATTACGCCGGTGTCCTGCTGCGGGAAAAAAGTCTTGGGTATGGTTGCGTACAAGTGCACGTTGAGCGCCACCACGGCCACCAGCGACAACAGCGCGACCGGCTGGTGGCGCAGGGTCCAGACCAGCGAGCGGCGGTAGGCGCGCACCACGGCCTGGTGTATCCGAGCCAATGCCCGCCCAACAAAGCCCGGATCGCGCTTGCGCCCGCGCTGTTTTAGCAACTGCGCCGCCATCATGGGTGTGGTGGTCAGCGACACCAGCATCGACACCAGAATGGCGGCCGACAACACCACGGCGAACTCGCGGAACAGACGGCCGACCACACCGCCCATCATCAGGATGGGAATGAAAACCGCCACCAGCGACAGGCTGATCGATACGACGGTAAAGCCGATCTCGCGCGCGCCCCTGAGCGCTGCTTCGCGCGGCGCCATGCCCTTCTCGATATACCGGGTGATGTTCTCCAGCACCACGATCGCATCGTCCACCACGAAACCGGTGGCTACCGTGAGCGCCATGGCCGACAGATTGTCCAGGCTGTAGCCGCACAGATACATCACGCCAAAGGTGCCGGCCAGCGACACCGGCACCGCCACGGCCGGAATCAGCGTGGCGCGCCAGCTGCGCAGGAACAGCAACACCACCAGGATCACCAGCCCGATCGCAATCGACATCGCGTTCTCCACCGCACGCAGCGAGGCCCGTATGGTGGGGGTGCGGTCGCTGATCACGTCCAGGTCGATGGCCGGCGGGATCGACGCCTTCAGGCGCGGCAGCAGGTCGCGCACGCGCTCGACCGTTTCGATGATGTTGGCGCCCGGCTCTTTCTGCACGAACAACAGGATTGCCGGTTTGCCGTTGGCCGCGCCGTAGTTGCGCACGTCCTGCACCGAGTCAACGACCTCGGCCACGTCGCGCAGGCGGATTGCGGCGCCATTGCGGTAGCTGAGCAGGATGGAACCGTATTCGGCCGCCACCCGCGCCTGGTCGTTGGCACCGATCTGCCAATAATGGCCACCACCCTCCAGCGAGCCCTTGGGCCGGTTGGCGTTGGTAGCGGTGATGGCTGTGCGCACGCTGTCCAGCGCAATGCGGTTGGCGGCCAGTTTGTCGGGGTTGAGCTCGACCCGCACGGCCGGCAGTGCACCGCCGCTCACCCCCACCTGCCCAACGCCTTGAACCTGTGACAGCCGCTGCGCCAGCACGGTGGACGCGGCATCGTACATCTGGCCGCGCGTCAGCGTGCCCGATGTGAGCGACAGGATCATGATGGGCGCGTCGGCCGGATTGACCTTGCGGTAACTCGGGTTGCTGGGCAGGCCGGTGGGCAGCAGGGTGCGCGATGCGTTGATGGCGGCTTGCACGTCGCGTGCCGCGCCGTTTATGTCGCGGCTCAGGTCGAATTGCAGGATGATGTTGCTGGAACCGAGCGACGAACGCGAAGTGATTTGCGTGATACCGGCGATAGCCCCCAGGGCGCGTTCCAGCGGCGTGGCCACCGTGGCCGCCATGGTTTCGGGGCTGGCCCCCGGCAGCGATGCGCTGACCGAGATGGTCGGGAAGTCCACCTGCGGCAGCGGCGCAATCGGCAGCAAACGGAAACACAGGGCGCCGGCCAGCGCCAGGCCCAGGGTCATCAGCGTCGTGGCCACCGGCCGCGCGATAAAAGGCGCCGAAATGTTCATGGCGGACCTTCTGCACCGGACCCGGCAGCGGCCTCCCGCGCGGTGCGCGCATCGGCGCGGCGTTCGCGCCAGGCTTTTAGCCGCAAGGCCTGGCGCGCGAAACCGAGGTAGATCACGGGGGTGGTGAATAACGTGAGCAACTGGCTCACGATCAGTCCGCCGACCATGGTCACACCGAGCGGATGGCGCAGCTCGTGGCCGGCCCCGGTACCCAGCATCAGCGGCAGGGCGCCCAGCAACGCGGCCATGGTGGTCATGAGGATGGGCCGGAAACGCGTCAGGCAGGCCTGGTGGATGGCGGCGCGCGGATCCAGGCCCGGCCTCGGCGCCGGGCCGCTCCCAAGCGAGGCTGTGCCCCCCTCGGGGGGGTGTGCGCCGGAGGCGCCGGGGGGCAAGTTTCCGCGTTCGGCGTCGAGCGCGAAGTCGATCATCATGATGGCGTTTTTCTTCACGATGCCGATCAGCAGCACGATGCCGATGATGGCCACGATGCCCAGCTCCTGCCCGCTCACCAGCAGTGCCAGCAGGGCGCCCAGGCCGGCCGAAGGCAGCGTGGACAGAATCGTCACCGGGTGGATATAACTCTCGTACAACACACCGAGCACGATGTACATCGTGACCACCGCCGCCAGGATCAGCAGCAGGGTGCTGGTAAGCGACGCGCGAAACGCTTCGGCGGCGCCCTGAAAGCTGGTCTCCACGCTGGCCGGCAAATCCAGCCTGGCTTCCTCCGCCTTGATGGCATCCACTGCCTCGCCCAGCGATACACCCGGCTGCAGGTTGAACGACACGGTGGCGGCCGGGAACTGCGCCACGTGGTTGATCGACAGCGCGGCCGGTTTTTCGACGATCTGCGCCAATGATGACAGCGGCACTTGCACTACACCGCTCACGCCGGTCGAACCCAGGCTGTTGCCGGGCACGTACAGGTTCTGCAGCGAACGCGGCCCGAGTTTGAACTGCGGCGCCACTTCAAGCACCACGCGG
>JANLPN010000469.1:0-7878 GCA_031367285.1 Betaproteobacteria bacterium
CCTTCGATCAAGTCTGCACGGCGACCGCATGCTCCGGAGCCGTCACCGGCCCCTTGCCGCTGAAGTGGGGCAGCGCCAGGTAGACCACCGGCGCGATCGGCAAGGCCCCCATCTGCGCGGCCAGCGTGGTCCTCCGGGTCACGGTGGTCTGGCTGGGCATCACAATGGCTCCTTTATCCCATCCGGCGCATCCGCGGCCAAATGGAGAGGGAGAGGAGACCCATGAAGACCTGGAAAATAGCCTGCATACCGGGCGACGGTATTGGCAAGGAGGTCATACCCGCCGGGCAGACCGTGCTGGCGGCGCTGGCGGCGGCGCAGCAGCGCTTCCGATTTGAATTCACCGCGTTCGATTGGGGTGGCGACTACTACCGCCGGCACGGCATGATGATGCCCGCCGATGGCCTGGATGCGCTGCGCGGCCAGGACGCGATTTTGTTCGGTTCGGCGGGCGACCCGCATATACCCGACCACATTACCCTTTGGGGCTTGCGGCTCAGGATTTGCCAGGGGTTTGACCAGTACGCCAATGTGCGGCCCACACGCATCCTGCCCGGCATAGACGGCCCGCTCAAGCGCTGCAAGCCGGGTGACCTGGATTGGGTGATCGTACGGGAAAACTCGGAAGGCGAATACGCCGGTGTAGGTGGGCGGGTCCACCAGGGCCACCCGATCGAGGCCGCCACGGATGTATCGATGATGACCCGCGCCGGCGTCGAGCGCATCATGCGTTTCGCCTTCACGCTGGCCCGGTCGCGCCCGCGGAAATTGCTCACGGTGGTGACCAAGTCCAACGCACAGCGCCACGCCATGGTGATGTGGGACGAAATTGCCGTGCAGATTTCCAGCGAGTTCCCGGACGTGGCGTGGGACAAGGAACTGGTGGACGCCTGCACCGCGCGTATGGTGAACCGCCCATCCACGCTGGACACCCTGGTGGCCACCAACCTGCATGCCGACATCCTGAGCGACCTGGCGGCGGCACTGGCCGGCAGCCTGGGGATCGCACCCACCGGCAACATCGACCCCGAGCGACGCTACCCGTCGATGTTCGAGCCCATCCATGGCTCGGCGTTCGACATCATGGGCCAGGGGCTGGCCAACCCGGTGGGTACGTTCTGGTCGTGTGTAATGCTGCTCGAACATATCGGTGAACCCGAGGCCGCCGCCACGCTGATGGCGGCCATTGAAGCGGTGACGGCGAACCCCGCTCTGCATACGCGTGATCTCGGTGGCACTGCGACCACCGCAGCGGTGACCGAAGCCGTTTGCGCACGTATCGGTACTGGCGCTATGCTGCACCGTGTCGTTTAAGGGATTCTGGAATTTCCACAAAAAGAGGAGACAAGCATGAAAAAGCTGTACGCCGCCATGTGTTTTGCGGCGCTGGCGCCGCTGGTGCAGGCGCAAACCACTTCGATGGGCCCGGCACCGGCCTGCCCCGAGAAAAATGTGCAGTACTGGCAAGCCTTCCCGCCTGGCGGCGAGTCGGACATCGCGGCGCGGCACCAGCAGGTGCTGCTCAAGAAGAAGTGCCCGGCCATCGATACCATCGTCCAGTACAAGGCGGGGGCCGGCGGGGCCTTGATGTGGGGCCAGATGAATACGCTGCCGGGCGACGGGCTGAACGTGGTGGGCGTCAACCTGCCCCACATCGTGTTCCAGCCCATCGAAGGCCAGGTGCAATACAAGACCGAGGATGTCACGCCGGTGTTCTGGTTCCACTACACACCGGACAGCCTGGTGGTGCCCGACCAAAGCCCGTTCAGGAATTTCGCGGACTTCATCAAGGCCGCGAAGGCCAGCCCCGGCAAACTGAACATTGGGGGCTCCGGTCTGAACTCGGCCAACCACGCTGCCCATGAGCGGCTCGATGCCGCCTTTGGCGTGAAGACCGGTTATGTGCCGTACAAGGGTACCGGGGACATGGCGGTGGCGGTGCTTGGCAACCAGATCGAGGGGGCGATGTCGTACACCGCCTTTGCCATCAACAACAAGGGCAAGGTGCGGGCCCTTGCCGTGGCGATGGAAAAGCGCCATCCCCTGCTGCCCGACGTACCCACCTTCCGCGAACTGGGCGTGGACTGGGTGGACGGCGCCTACCGCGGCATAGGCGTGCCCAAGTCCACCCCGCCCGAAGTGCGCAAGCGCCTGTCCGACCTGTGGGCCCAGATGAACAACGAGCCCGAAATGAAGGAGCTTGCCGCCAAAAGCGGCTTCGAGCTGGTCAACGTGGGCGTGGACCAGATGGATGCCTTCATGAGAGACAAGATACGGCTGTACACCGACGGCGCGCAGCTTCTGGGGCTGGGCAAGAAGTAGGTGCGGCCGCGATGCGCACCCGGCCCAAACCGCGCGTATTGTCGCTACACCAGTACCTGACCTGGCTGATCTGGCTGTGTGTTGCGCCGCTGGTGGTGCTCGCGGCCTGGCTGGCCGTGGCGCATGTGCGGCAGGTACAGGAGGTAGGGGATCGCACCGCCGACGAGCTGGCGCGCAATTTTGCGACCAGCATCGATCTGGATTTGAAGGCGCGTATTGCCGGGTTGCAAATGCTGGCGGCGCCGGCTTCGATGGACGACCTCACGCGCCTGCGCGAGTTGTACCAGCAGGCGCAGAACTTTCGCCAGAGTTTCGGCAGCCACGTGGTGCTCGTTGATCTCCAGTTGCATCCGGTGTTCAACACGCGCATGCCGCTGGGCGCGCCCCTGCCCCCGCTGCCGCCACCGAAAGGCCATGCAGCGGTTCCGGTGGCGCTGCAAACCGGCAAGCCGGCCGTCGGCGACAGCTTTATCGGGCCGATAACCGGTGAACCGATGGTTGCCGTGGCGGTGCCCGCCTTGCGCGACGGTAAGACGGCTTTTCTGGTTATTGCGACCTTCGAGGCGAAGTATTTCCAGGGGCTGATGGACACACTGGCGGTGCCCGAGGGATGGGCCGTGATGTTGCAAGACGGCAAGGACGATGTCATCGCGCGTCACGGTCCGCCGGGCATGCTGGGCGTCGGCGGCGCCGGCATGGCCCGGCGCGTGGTTGCAAAATCCGGGGTGTCACCCTGGTCGGTAGTAGTCGAGATTCCCGACGGGGTGTACCGCGCGCCCATGCTGGCAGCTGGCATGACCTTGACGCTGGCCATCGTGGCGGCCACCCTTGCCGGAACTCTCGGGGGCATGTTTGCCAGCCGCCGGCTTGGCCGATCCGTGGCGTCGCTGGTGCGTACGCCGACAGCGGGCGAGGCCCATCCCGCCATACGGGAAGTAGCTGCCGTGCGCGAGCTGCTCGACGAGGCGGCACGCCAGCGCATGGCGGTTGAAGCGGCGCTGCGTGACACGGTGGCCCTGCATCAGAGTACGCTGGACAACATGCTGGAGGGCTGCCGGATTGTCGACTTTGACTGGCGCTACCTTTATATCAACGCGGCTGCTGAGCGGCAAAACCGCCAGCCACGGGAAGCCCATCTGGGGCGCACCATGATGGAGGTGTATCCCGGGATCGAAGGCACGGGGTTTTTCAGCACCCTGCGGGACTGTCTGGAGCGGCGTGTGGTGCGGCGCAGCGAGGTCGAGTTCGTCTATCCCGACGGTCGTCGCGTCTGGTTCGACGCAACTGGCATACCCTCGTCCGAAGGTATGGTGACCTTTACGGTGGACATCACCGAGCGCAAACAGGCCGAGGCGGCACTGGACAGCCACCGCCACCATCTGGAAGAGCTGGTGGCCAGCCGCACCGCGGAGCTGGAACTGGCCCGGGCGGTGGCGGATGCGGCCAACCGGTCCAAGAGCGCATTCCTGGCGAATATGAGCCACGAAATACGCACACCGATGAATGCCATCGTCGGCTTGACCTACCTGTTGCGCCAGGGCCAGCCGACGCGAGAACAGAGCGAACGCCTGAACCGGATCGATGCGGCCGCAAAACACCTGTTGTCGATACTCAACGACATCCTGGATCTGTCGAAGATAGAGGCCGGCCGGCTGGACCTGGAGCAAGCCGACTTTTCCGTGGCGGCGATGCTGGACAACGTGGGCTCGCTGATCGCCGAGCAGGCGCGCGCAAAAGGCCTGGCGCTGCGGGTGGACGGGGTGCTGGACGCGGACCCGCCATTGTGGGTGCGCGGCGACCCGACCCGGGTGCGCCAGGCCATCCTCAACTTCGCCGGCAATGCGGTCAAGTTCACGGAACACGGCTCGGTGTGCCTGCGCGCCCGGTTGCTGGAGGAGGCCGGAGGTGCCTTGTTGCTGCGCTTCGAGGTGCAGGACACGGGGGTTGGCATAGCGCCGGACATCCTGCCCATGCTCTTTGAGAACTTTTCCCAGGGCGATATATCGACCACCCGGAAGTTTGGCGGCTCCGGCCTGGGGCTGGCCATTACACGGCGCCTGGCGCAGCGCATGGGCGGGGAGGTGGGTGTAGAAAGCACTCCGGGCCAGGGCAGCATGTTCTGGTTCACGGCGCGTCTGCAACGCGGCCAGGGCCATCCGACCGTCGAGGCCAGGAACAAGTCGGACGAAGCCGCGGCGCAGTTGCGCAGCAGGCACCACGGTGCCCACGTGCTGTTGGTGGAAGACCATCTTGTCAACCGTGAAGTTGCACTCGAGTTGCTGCGGCGTGTCGGCCTGCGGGTGGACATTGCCGAGAACGGGCGCGTGGCCGTCGACAAGGTCAGCGCGCGGGAATACGACCTGGTCCTGATGGATGTGCAAATGCCCGACATGGACGGGCTGGCGGCAACACGTGCCATCCGCTCCCGCGTACCGTATCCGCCATTGCCGATTCTGGCCATGACGGCCAATGCATTTGACGAGGACCGGCACGCCTGCCTGTCCGCCGGCATGAACGACTTTGTTGCCAAACCGGTTGTTCCGCAAGACCTGTACGTGGCCTTGCTGCGCTGGTTGTCACTTGCGCCGCCGCGACCGGCCAGCGTGGAAGTGCCCATGTTGCCGGAAGAAGTTCCGCCGCATGGCGTGGACGCCGGGCGCCACGACGCCGCGACGCTGATGGGGCGGCTGGAGTTGATTGAAGGGCTCAACCTGCCGCATGGCCTGAAAATCGTGCGTGGCGACGCGGGCCAGTTGCTGCGCCTGCTGCGCATGTTCGTGGACATGCACGGCGAAGACATGGAACGTGTACGGGGCCTGCTGGCCGAGGGCAACGCAGGGGACGCGGAGCGTGTGACGCACGGCTTGAGGGGTGTCGCGGCGACACTGGGTGTACGCGGCGTGCTGGACCGCCTGGTCGCCCTGGATACGGCCTTGCACGACAAGGCCACACTTGCCGACTGCGCGGAACTGGCCCAACTGGCCAGCGCCGAGCTGGCGCATATGGTGCAGGCTATCCGGGCCTTGCCGAACGCCTGAGCCAGAGTTTGCTCAGGCAGCTGCCACGAACACGCGCGCTTTGCGTGGTGTCAAGCTGACTGCTTCACCTTCCTGCAATCCCAGCGCACGGAATTGCTCGGCCGGCATCTGCGCTTCTATGGTGTAGTTGTCGCCCGGCTGCGTGGCCTCCACCCGCGTGAGTTCGAGCCGTGCAATCGGCCCCACCACAATAGCGCGCGCCAGCCGCGCCGTGATGCCCGTGGCACCCGGCGTGTAACGCTGCACGTCGAGGTCGTGCGGGCGCACATAGGCCAGGGCTTTGGCGTCCCGCGCCGCATGGTGTTCGGGAGAGTCGATACGGATGCCGTCGTGGTCGGCGCCGATCTGCACCTCGCCTTCGTGGGCGCGGCCATGGAACAGGTTGATGTCGCCCAGGAAGCCATAGCCGACGGCGATCCTTAGATATCAAACTACTCATTTTCAATTTGCTTATGCGAGCCAAGCTTGGCCGGCGGTGCGCCCGATCGACCATGCAGGGATTGCCGCATACATTAACCATGTATGTTGAAAGGCAGTTCTTGATAAAGAGATTCAGCGCCAAGGCGATTGCCACCGGCACCTTCGTGGCCTTTGCGCTGGATCTGCTGACCGGCATCGTGTCTCTGATGATTTTTAGCGGCGATGCCTTGCAGGCAGGTGCGACGCAGGACGAGATACGGGCTGCCAGCGAACTGGTGCAGCAGAACGATGCCTATCTTTTTGCTGCGCTGGTACTGGGAACGCTGACCACCGTGGTTGGCGGCTACGTGACGGCCCGGCTGGCCAGGCAACTACCCCTGTTGAACGCGTGCGCCATGGGCGTGCTGGGTGTGGGCCTTGGCATCTTGCTCAGCAGCCAGAGCGAGAGCCCGTTATGGCTCGATATCTTTGGAACCCTGGTTACGGTGCCGGCGGCGATAGCGGGAGGGTATTGGGGCAGGCTGGCGCGTAGCGGGGGCGTGTGACAGAGGTCTGCCTTCAACAGCCTCACGGACCAATGCGCAAATCTGGCCAAATAGCGTGGCCGGCAAGCTGAGATAAAAGTGCGGCGCTGTCTCAAGCCGGCGGAACAAACGGCTGCGTTATGGCCTGAAACACCGGCAAGGCTTCCAGGCGCGCGGCATGGACGGCCAGGGCTGGGAACTCCGCCATGGTTACCAGGCCCGGATGCGCCTCGCCCACGAAGCGCAACACGGCGGCCACGGCTATATCCGCGTGCCCCAAACGCTCGCCGAACCAGTGCTCCCCCGTCCTTTGGCTGCGATCAGCCTCCAGCGCGCGCGCCACGCCCAGTATCTGCGCGCGGCAACGCTCGACCCACACTTCAGACACCTGGTCGTGCAGGCGTCGCTCGTAAAAAAGGCTGACTGCCTTGTCGCCCAGCCCGGTGGCCAGCGCCGCGACCTTGAGTGCCTCGCGCCGGGCCACTCCGGCAGCCGGAAACAGCGCGCGCGCGCTACCCACCAGGTCGTCGAGGTAGTCCAGGATGCAATGGCTCTCGATCAGCACCGCACCATCGTCCAGCACCAGGGTCGGCACGCGCACCAGCGGGTTGTAGGCCTGCACTTCTTGCAGGTCGCCAAATACCGACCACGGCTTATGCTCGAACGCAAGCCCGTACAGCGTCAAGGCGATGGCGACACGCCGCACAAAGGGGGAGTCATATTGGCCGATAAGAATCACTGTGTACCTTCTTGGGTTCTGGGGGTGTGAAGTCACCGATATTAGCTGGGTGATTCAACGATTCCATTGCAGCCTCAAGCCTGCTTATTGCGAAGGCCACTGCATTCGGCGCTTCACACCATGATCGATACTGATTTGATTGAGTCTTGTCATGCATCAGTACCGCGTGCAGATCTGTACGCTTGGACAGAAAATAGCTGCACCCGACCGAAATCATCGCGCGCGTTACATTTCCACCAAACGCGGTAGCTGCAACCGGAGCCACCGCCCCCCATCGTCCTAAATTTGCCCATTCAATAAAGGAGAAATTCAGATGAACCGTATCTTCACTTCAGCCCTCGCGGTCCTCGCCATTGGCCTTGTTGCCGTGCCCTCGGCTCACGCGCAGACAGCAGCAACCACGTTTCTGCTCGGCAGTGCCGCATCACCGGACAGTGCCGCGCGCACGATCACTTTGACTGCGGAATCTCGGTGGATAAATGTCATGAACGGTGAATCCGTGCGCTTCGTCAGTGGTACGAATGAGTTTGCGTGGAAATTTGACGGACCCGGCGGGCGGTCTTTTGATCTTCGTCAGGTCGCACCGGCTGGCGCGCTCTCGCAACCCATCACCGTCTATATCGCGGCCGTCCCTGGACATCGATAGCCGTCTCCGATGAAGTGCGGAATTCTTTGGGAAAACAGCATTCGCATTGAACTGGCGTGTCCTAAATTGGGCTGACGATGCCCAGCCAGGGTGAGGCGACCACACTTAGCTCCCTGGAGCTTGGATCAGAGGACTTTCGGCAATCGTAGAGAACTCTTGATCTGCGCTGCACTCTGGCGATCCTGAAGG
>JANLPN010000503.1:0-8753 GCA_031367285.1 Betaproteobacteria bacterium
GGAGCCGGTACCGGTGCCCGCCAACCACCACCGCGTGCGCCCGCCGCCCACGCTGTTCCAGAAACACCGCGCGCTGATCCTGGGCAGCAGTTCGGTGGTGATCATGCTGGTGTTGTGGGAGCTGGTCTGGCAGTCCGGCAGCATATCGCCGCTGTTTTTCAGCGGGCCGTCCGCCGTGGCCAGACGTTTTGTGCTGGAACTGCAAACCGGCACGCTGCTGTCCGACATCGCCTACAGCGGGCGCAATTTCGTGGTCGGCTTCAGCCTGGCCTGCCTGGTCGCTATTCCGCTAGGCATCCTGCTGGGCTGGTACCGTAACTTCCGGCTGCTGGTTGACCCGTTCCTGAACGCCTTCTACGCCACGCCGCGGATCGCGTTTATCCCGCTGATCATCATCTGGTTCGGCATCGGCATGTGGTCCAAGGTATTCATCATCTTCCTGGCCGTGTTGTTCCCGGTGCTCATCAACACCATTGCCGGCGTGAAGAACCTGGACCCGGATCTGCTCAAGTCGGCACGCGCCTTCTGCGCGCTGGACCGGCAGATTTTCGTGACCATCGCCCTGCCGTCCTCGGTGCCTTTTATCCTGGCCGGCGTGCGGCAAGGCGTGGCGCACGGCCTGATCGGCGTGATCGTGGGCGAATTGTTCGCGGGCAGCGAAGGCATAGGTTTCATGATCGCCTACGCGGGCCAGACCTTTGCCACCGATCTGCTGTTGTGCGGCGTGCTGATTACCGCCACGGCGGGTATCCTGATCACCATGCTTGCCGACCGCATCCAGCGCCATTTCTCCAAATGGCGGCCGAATGACGTTGGCGGCTGACAGGCGCTGAGCTATGGCACGCATTGTTCTGGGCCTGGGCGCCTCGCACGGCCCGATGTTGTCCACACCGCCCGCGCAATGGGACCTGCGCGCCGGCGCCGACCGCGCCAACCAGCGCCATGCCTACCGCGGTGAATGGCTGGACTACGCGGCGCTTAAGCTGCGGCGCGGGCAAGACTTTAGCGTGCAATCCAGCCTGGCCGAGCGGCAACGGCGTTACGACCGTTGCCAGCGTGCCCTCGATACGCTGGCCGCCAAATTTCGCGCCGCCGCACCCGAGATGGTGGTGCTGGTGGGCAACGACCAGCGCGAGGTGTTCCAGGACGACTTCACGGGTGCGTTCACCGTGTTCTGTGGCGAGAGCATTCCCAATGTGCCACTCGATGAAGCAAGGCGTGCGCGCCTGCCACCGGGTATCGCGGTGGCAGAGGCCGGCCATTGCCCGCCCGAGGGGGCCAGTTATGCGGGTGCCCCGCTGTTGGCCCGCGCCATGGTGCGTTCGCTGACCAACGACGGTTTTGATGTCGCGCAGTCGGCGCGGCTGCCTGTCGGGGACGACCGGCAACCCGGTATCCCGCACGCGTTCGGCTTTATCTACCGCCGCATCCTGCAGGACCAGCCGCCGCCTTCCATACCGGTGTTTGTGAACGGGGGCGTGCCGGACAACATACCGACGGCCGCGCGTTGCCTGGCTTTTGGCCATGCGCTCCGGCGTGCGATCACCTCCTGGGACGAGGACATCAAGGTGGCGCTGATCGCCTCGGGCGGCTGGACGCATTTTGTGATCGACGAGGAACTGGACCGGCGTTTCCTGGCAGGCATGCAGGCGCACGACGAAGCCGTACTGGCTGCGGTGCCGGAGAACCTGTTTCGCGGCAATACCTCGGAGATGAAAAACTGGTATCCGGTGGCAGCGGCCATGCACGATCTCGCCCTGCGATTCCAGCTGGTGGACTATGTGCCGTGTTACCGCACCGAAGCGGGTACCGGCAATGCCATGGGTTTTGTTAGCTGGGAGTGACATGACGGAAGAGACTAATAACGCCGTGCAACGGCTGGGACGGCTGGACGTATGCGCGGTGTCCGACGCGATGGACAAGCTGGGCCTCCAAGGCGGCGTAAGCGGCCTGGACCAGCGCGCCAGCACGCGCCGTATCGCCGGCCGGGTGCTGACGATGCGGCTGGTGGCCAAGGACCAGGCGCCGCCGCGGACCGGTGCGCCGCGCCATCTGGGCACGACGGCGATCGAGGCGGCGCAAAGTGGCGACATCATCGTGGTGGAGCAGCGCACCGGCATCGAGGCCGGTAGCTGGGGCGGCATCCTGTCGCTGGCCGCCAAGCTGCGCGGCGTGGCCGGCGTGATCTGCGACGGCCCGGTACGCGACATCGACGAAGCACGGCAATACGATTTCCCGGTCTATGCGCGGGCCTTGACGGCACGCACCGCACGCGGCCGTATTGCCGAGGCCGAGAACGACGGGCCGGTCACCATAGGCGAGGTCACAGTGAACGCGGGCGACTACGCGATTGCCGATGCCAGCGGCATTGTTTTTATCCGTGCCCTGGACCTCGAGCGCCTGCTGGAAGCCGCCGAAGCCATTGTTGCGCGCGAAGCGGCCATGGCCAAGGCCTTGCTGGCCGGCAAGCCGGTGTCGCAGGTTATGGGCGCGGACTATGAACATATGCTCACCGGAGGCACACAATGAGCGCCGCGCCGGGCCGCCCCAAGCAAGCTCGCACCGCAGCCCGCCGGGCGGAGGTTACCTTATGAGCGCCGCGACACCTGTTCGCCCTACCATCACGCAGCAGATAGAGCGTGTGGCGGCCAAGCATGTAGAAGCGGCGCGCAGCATCCCGACGTCCACGCTGCATGAAGCAGCGGGCCGTATCGGGGCTTTGCCGCATGCGATAAGACCGATCGCGCCGGGCCTGAAACTCTGCGGTCCCGCAGTGACCGTTCACGGCCCCGGCGGCGACAACCTGTGGCTGCACCGCGCCCTCTATGTGGCCCAGGCCGGCGACGTGCTGGTGGTCAGCGTCAGCGGCGCCGTGGAATACGGCTACTGGGGCGACATCATGACTACGGCGGCGCTCAGGCAGGGCCTGGGCGGCCTGGTAATCGATGCTTGTGTACGCGACGGCGCGGAGCTGGCGGCGGCCGGCTTTCCGGTGTTTGCACGGGGCCTGGCGATGCGCGGCACCGGCAAGGACTTCGGCGCCATCGGCTGGATCAACCAGCCGGTGCTGTTGGGCGAAATCACCGTGGCGCCGGGCGACCTGGTGGTAGGTGATGGCGACGGTGTGGTGGTGTTGCCGCGCGCTCGTGCGGACGTCATCATCGAAGCCGGGCGTGCCCGCGAAGCCAAGGAAGCCGATGTATTGCGCCGCATCGCGAACGGCGAACGCACGGTCGATATCTACGGCCTCAACTGACAGGGCTTGGATCCATGTCCGGTTTTGCACAGTTCCCCGGCAGCGACGTGCGTGCGCGCCTGGAGCATCCGGTGATAGACGCCGATGCCCACGTGCTGGAATGCGAGTTCGCGATCAACGATTTTTTGCTGAAGGCCGGCGGCGCGGACATGGTGGAAAAATCCCGCCAGCGCATGCGCACCTCGCCCTACAAGTTCGACACCCGCACCATCTGGTGGGGCACACCCTCGGGCAAATACACGGGCGACCGCGCCATGGCGATGTTGCCCCGGCTGTTCAAGGCGCGTATGCAGGAGGCCGGCATAGATTACGCGCACTGCTACACCACCAGCGGCATTCCGGGCCTGTACATCCAGGACGATGGGTTGCGCCAGGCCACCTGCCGTGCGCTCAACACCATGTACGCCGACATGTTCTCCGAAGTGCGCGGCAGCGTGTCCCCGGTGGCCGTGATCCCTACGTTTACGCCGCAGGAGGCGCTGGCGGAACTGGAATACGCCGTCGTCACGCTGGGCCACAAGGCCATCATGATAGGCACCGAGATCCGGCGCCCGCATCCGGAGATAGTCCGTGCGGCGCCGCACCTGGCGGCGTTTTCGGAGACCACGCGCTCGATTGCCATGGACGCGCCGTTTGACTACGACCCGTTCTGGCGCCGCTGCGTGGAGCTGGGCGTGGCGCCGGTTTGCCATACGGCGGCGCGCGGAAGCGGTTACCGTTCCTCGCCCAGCAACTACATGTTCAACCATATCGGCAGCTTCGCCACCGGCGCCGAGTTCTTCTGCCGTTCGCTGTTTTTCGGTGGTGTGACGCAACGTTTTCCTACGCTCAATTTCGGCTTCCTCGAAGGCGGTGTGGCCTGGGCCATGACGCTGCTCAACGACATCGTGGAGCACTTCGAAAAGCGCAATATCGATACGCTGCTGGAGAATCTCGACCCGGCCAAACTCGACGTGGATTTGCTGGCGAACCTGTTCGAGCAATACGGCAACACCTACCTCACGGGAGAGCGTCTGCGCGCCGACCCGCACCACCGCGCTTCCCTACCGGAGCGCCCGCTGCCGTTCGACGAATTTGCCGACAGCGGCATGAAGGAAATCCGCGACCTGCGCCGCCTGTTCTGCGACAACTTCTATTTTGGCTGCGAGGCCGACGACCGCATGATGAGTGTGGCGTTCAACCGCCGCCTCTCGCCCGTGGGCGCCAAACTAAAGGCCATGTTCGGCTCCGACATCGGCCATTGGGACGTGATGGAGGCGCGGACCGTGCTCAGCGAAGCCTGGAGCCTGGTCGAAGGCCAGATCCTGACCCAGGACGATTTCCGCGACCTGGTATTTACCAACCCGGCGCGTATGCACCTGGGCATGAACCCGAACTATTTCAAAGGCACGGCCATTGAGGCGCAGGCTGCGGCACTGGTGGCGCGTGGTGTCCATGCCGCCGCCTGACGCGATGGTGCCGGGTGTAGGAGACAAGGTTATGAAAAGCGATTCCAGCGAACTGACCACCATCGAAGTACGCACGGTGGCCGAGGCCTACCTGGCTTTGCTCAAGGCGCGTGGCGTGGACCGCTTGTACGTGAACGCCGGCACCGATACACCACCCATCATCGAAGCCTATGCGCGCGCCGCGGAATCCGGCCTGCAGTTTCCGCGGCCCGTGATTTGTCCGCACGAGAACCTGGCGGTGGGCATGGCGCATGGCGATGCACTCGTGAGCGGCCATGCGCAGGCCGTGATGCTGCATGTAAGCGTGGGCACGGCCAACGCCTTGTGTGCGCTGATGAACGCCAAACGCGACCAGTGCCCGATTTTCCTGACGGCCGGGCGCACGCCGCTGTTCGAGGAAGGACGTGTCGGCTCGCGCAATGCCTGGATCCACTGGGCGCAGGAGATGTACGACCAGGCCGGCATGTTGCGTGAACTTGTCAAGTGGGACTACGAACTGCGCGATGGCCTGAACCTGCGCGAAGTGGTGGAACGCGGCCTGGCCATTGCCCACGCCAGCCCACCCGGTCCGGTCTATCTGTCGCTGCCGCGCGAAGTGATTGCGCAGGAGCAGCAGAGCTTTTCGTGGAGCGAACCCGGGCCGGCGCCGGCCAGCGAACCCCATCCTGATCCGGCACAAGTGTGTACCGCCGCCGCCTGGATTGCCAACGCGCGGCGGCCACTCGTGATTGCCGCCGCCAGCGGACGCAACCCGGCTGCCGTGGCGCTGCTGGCCGGGCTAGCGGAGCTGTTTGCGCTGCCGGTGGTGGAAAACAAAGCGCGCATGATCTGCCTGCCTGCCGACTCCGCCATGCATGCGGGTTTTGAGGCCGAAACGTTTATCGGCGACGCCGACGTGGTGCTCACGCTGGAAGCCGATGTGCCCTGGATACCCAAGACCGGCAAACCCGCGCCCGAGGCCAAAGTGATCCAGGTCGCACTCGACCCCCTGTGGACCGATTACCCGGTGCGCACCCATAGGGCGGACCTGTCCATCACCTCGTCCAGTGCCGCATTTCTGGCGGCTCTCAAGGCCGAACTCACGCGTATTTCCGAGCCGGGCCTGGTTGCCGCGCGGCGCGACCGCGTTTTGGCCATGACCACGGGTCGGCGCAGCACCGACCAGGCCCGGCTCGACGCGGATCGCCAGCGCGGCGGGCCCATCACCAAGGCCTGGCTGTCGCATTGTCTCAATGCGGCCAAGCCGGACGATGCGGTGGTGGTCAATGAATACTGGGCCATGCGCCAGTATCTGCACTTCAACACACCGGGCAGTTATTTCAGCCTGCCCCCGGCCGGTGGCCTGGGCTGGGCGTTGCCGGCGGCGCTCGGCATTGCCATGGCCCAACCCGAACGCACGGTAATTGCCACCCTGGGTGACGGCGCCTATATCTTCTGCAATCCCAGCGCCTGCCACCAGGTGGCGGCCGCCTACGGGCTGCCGGTGCTGACCATCCTCTGCAACAACGGCAAATGGGGTGCGGTGGAGCTGTCCACGCTGGGCATGTACCGCCACGGCAGCTCTGGCAAACAGTCGCCGGTGCCGCTGTCGCCCCTGTCCCCTTCGCCCGCGTTCGAGAAGTACTGCGAGGCCTCGGGCGGTTACGGCGAAAAGGTGAGCGAGCGCCAGCAGTTGCCGGCAGCGCTGGCGCGGGCGCTGAAGGTGGTGCGCGAGGAACGGCGCCAGGCCTTGCTGAATGTGATTTGCGAATGACGGGCCCCGTGGTCACCGCCGTGCCGTGCCGGTTTCACGCCGTGTTGCGTACCGGTGAGCTCGCGCCCGGGGAAATGCGCCACGTGGAGGTGGCCGGGCAGGAGATTGCCGTGTTCAATCTGGGTGGCGATTTTTTCGCTACCTCGGACCGTTGCACGCATATGCGGGCGCGCCTGTCCGACGGTTATGTGGAGGGCGGCGTGGTCGAATGCCCGCTGCACTTTGGCAAATTCGATATTCGCACCGGGCGCGTTTTGTCGCCGCCCTGCAAGATCAACCTGGCGGTCTATCCGGTGCGCGTGTTGGATGGCGCTGTGCTGGTCGGCGATGCCGCCGGCGCGGCCGCGATTTGATAGGAGTCAGTGATGCCCGACACCGTTGTTCCCCGTCCGCCGGCGTATGACGTGCGCCTTGAACTGCTGATAGACGGCCAATGGCGCCGAGGCAGCGGTGGTGAGTCCGAGGTCATCGACCCGTCCAGCGAAACGGTGATCGCGCGCCTGCCGCTGGCCAGCCGGCAAGACCTGGACGACGCGCTGGCGGCGGCACAACGCGGCTTCCAGGTCTGGCGCAAGCAATCTCCGGGGGAGCGCGGTGCCATCCTCGAGAAGGCCGCGCAATTGATGCATGAACGCGCCGACGCCATAGGCGAGCTCATGAGCCGCGAGCACGGCAAGATTTATGCGGAGAGTGTCAACGAGGTCCACACCTCGGCCGACATCGTCAAATGGTTTGCCGAGGAGGGGCGGCGCAATTACGGCCGTGTGGTGCCGGGCGTTTTGCCCAACTCGCGCCAACTCGTGCTTAAAGTCCCGGTCGGCCCGGTGGCGGCGTTTTCGCCCTGGAACTTCCCGGTGCGTATACCGGCGCGCACGATTGCCGCCGCCATGGCCGCGGGATGCTCCGTGGTGCTCAAGCCGGCGGAGGAAACACCGGGCTCCACGACCGAGCTGGTGCGTTGTTTCCATGATGCCGGCCTGCCGCCCGGTGTGCTGAATCTGGTGTTTGGTGTGCCGTCCGAGGTGTCGGAGCATTTGATCCGCTCCGACGTGATCCGGGCCGTGGCGTTCACGGGCTCGATCCCGGTCGGCAAACAATTGCTCAAGCTGGCGGCCGAAGGCGTCAAGAAAGTCGTGATGGAACTCGGCGGCCACGCGCCGGTGATTGTCTGCAACGACGCCGACGTCGATGCAGTGGCCAGCATGATGGCGCGCGCCAAGTTCCGCTCGGCCGGGCAGGCCTGCATCTCGCCGACGCGGTTCTACGTCCAGCGCGGCGTCTACCAGCGGTTTATGGACAAGTTCGTAGCGATCGCGTCTTCGCTCAAGCTCGGCAATGCCTTCGAGGCCGGTGTGCAGGCCAGTCCCATGGCCAACAAACGCCGGCTGCTGGCGATGGACGCACTGGTGGCCGACGCCGTGGCCTGCGGGGCCCGGGTCGTGCTGGGCGGGCAGCGGCTGGACCGGCCGGGTTTGTACTACGCCCCCACCGTATTGGCCGATGTGCCCGAGTCGGCGCGCATCATGAACGAAGAGCCCTTTGGGCCGGTGGTGCCGATGGCGCCTTTCGATACGCTGGAGGAGGCCATCACGCGCGCCAACCGGCTCGACGTGGGCCTGGCCGCTTTTGCGTTCACGGCCTCGGACCGCCAGGCCCTGATGCTGTCGAACGAACTCGAGGCCGGCATGGTAGGCATCAACAGCATGCTGATCTCCGCCCCCGAAGTGCCGTTTGGCGGTGTCAAGCAAAGCGGCATCGGCTCCGAGAACGGCATAGAAGGCATGCAGGCCTACCAGGTGACCAAATTCATCCAGCAGGCGACCAGTTAGGGTCTGCCTCAGTGCCTGGCTTGCGCACGCGCCAGCAGCAACTCGCGCTCCTGTTTGTTGCGTGCCATGCCGGCCGCGCGTGCGAACTCGGCGCGGGCTTCGTCCAAACGCCCCAGCTTGGCCAGCAGATCACCGCGCACACTGGGCAACCAGTGGTAATTGGCCAGCGTTGGTTCGGCGGCCAGCTCGTCAACAATCTCCAGCCCGGCTGCAGGACCAGACGCCATACCGACGGCCACCGCCCGGTTCAACGCCACCACCGGTGACGGAGCCACCTGGGCCAGGGCGTCGTAGAGGGCCACGATCTGCGCCCAGTCGGTGTCTTGCGCCCGCGGCGCGCGCGCGTGGCAGGCCGCCAGTGCCGCTTGCAGCGCGTAGGGTCCGCGCGCCCCGCCCAGGGCTTCGGAGCGCGCCAACGCGGCCAGTCCGCGGTCTATCAACAGCGGGTCCCAGCGGCTGCGGTCCTG
>JANLPN010000519.1:0-9255 GCA_031367285.1 Betaproteobacteria bacterium
CACCAATTGCACCAGCAGCGGATCGCCCAGGCTCTGCCACCACAGCGAGAGATCGGTCAGGCTGCCGTTGTGCGGCAGCGGCGCCTGCCATTGTGGCGGCGCCGCCAGAGGCACGCTGGCCGGTGGCGCCACAACGGCACATGCGCTCAGCCAGAACACGGCACAACAGGCGGGGAACAGACGTGGTATTTCCATGGATTGAATCGGGCATCAGGCGCGGCTTGGCGGTGCGGGGCACCACCTCGGCCGCCCGGCTGTGGCAGTGTATGCGAGCTTGGCCGGCAAGCCCGCGCGCGCCCGCCGAAACCCGGACGCTACACTTTCCCGCGAATGAACGACCCAACCCCCGCCTTGCCGCCGACCATTCTTGGCTATGTGCGGCGCGTCAGCGGCCGGCACCAGTTCGCCCTGCTGTGGCTGACGGTGACGGTGTTCCTGCTCAGCGCGGTGCCGCTCGAAATCCAGCGGCGCGTCATCAACGAAGCCATCCGCAACGGATCGGTCAACCCCATCCTCTGGCTTGCGCTGGCCTATTTCGGTGTTGCGCTGCTGGAGGGCTGCATCAAGTTGCTGCTCAATGTTTACCGCGCCTGGGTCAGCGAGATTGCGGTACTCGACCTGCGGCGACGGGTGTCGGCCTCCATCGCGCAGGTGCAACAGCCTGGCACGGCGGACGCCCAGGGCACGGAAATATCGATGATCCTGTCGGAGGTGGAGCCGATCGGCGGGTTTGTCGGCATCAGCATTTCCGAGCCCTTGTTGCAGGCGGGCATCTTGGTCAGTGTGTTCGGCTACCTGCTGTTCCTGCAGCCGCTCATGGCCCTGTTATGCGCCGCTGCGATATCGCCGCAGATGGTCTTCGTGCCGATGATGCAGCGGGCCATCAACCGCCGCGCGGCGGAGCGCATTGAGACCTTGCGCACGGTGGGCGGCAACGTCGTGGGCGCGCAGGCCAGCGGGCAGCAGGCGGTCGCGGCGCAGGACGGGCGTATCAGCCATGTGTTTGAACTGGACATGGGCATGTTCAAGATCAAGTTCGCGATGAACTTCCTGATGAATCTGATGCACCATCTGGGAGTGGCCACCGCGCTGGGCGTGGGCGGCTACTACGTGGTGCAGGGGAGGATCGAGGTCGGCACCGTGGTGGCCTTTATTTCGGGCCTTGGCAAAGTCATCGACCCCTGGGGCGACCTGGTGAACTGGTTTCGTGAAATGACGGCGGTCAAGATGCGTTACCAGCTGCTGATAGACGCAGTGGACTGGATCAACCGGGATGGCGCGGGGCCACCCGGCGCCGCCGGGCCTGTCAGACCCGCATGAAGCCGGCCGGCGGACCGAAACTGTAACCGGCTTGTGCCCCCCGGCGGGTTTGCGGCCAAGCAGCTACTTCAAGCTACTTGATGAGCGCTTGCACCGGCTTGAACAACACATGGTCCGCCGTGCGCAGCCACTCGAACGCCACCATCTCGGTGGTCACCAGTTCGGCGCCATTGCCGGCCAGGCGGTCAAAGGCGGCGTCACGGCTGCGTTCGGTGCGCGACGCGCAGGCATCGGTCACGACCCACACGTCAAACTCCTGTTCCAGCAATTCGAGCGCGGTCTGCAGCAGGCAGACATGGGCCTCGCAGCCGGCAAGCACGATGCTATTGCGTGCCGGTACGGACGGTGGCGGCGCCTTTTGCAGGTGTCTGGGCAGGCTACGGATATTGCCGCCGGCGGGTGGCTTGCGCTCGGGCGGGCGCAAGGCTTCCCCCAGGCCCTCGGCGCAGGCGCTGAACGACATCTTGGCCAGGGTCCGGCCACCGCACTCGGCAAGCACGCTACGCAGCTCGGGCGCGCTTTCGCCGAGTTTGGCGGGGTTCTGTTCGGTGCTCCACAGCGGCACGTCCATCAGCTGTGCCATACGCGCCAGGCGAACCGCGTTGGCCAGCACCAGCGGGCCTTCAAGCAACGCGGGCAAAAGCCGGGCTTGGTAGTCCACCAGCACCAATTGGCACTCCGGTGCATCGAGAAGCATGGGTTCCTTTCGGACAGACCGGCAGGTGCTTGAATAGCTCCGCGCGGCCGCCAGGCTGCATTTTGACAGCCTGGGCGGGCGGTCCCGGCATGCTGCGCGAACGCCGCGTCGTGTATAACTGTGGGGTGACCATGAAACCACTTCTTCGTTCGGTACGGTGGCGGTGAAAATACCGTGCTTGCTTTTGGCACTGGCGCTTGCTCCCGCCTTTGCGGCTACCGTGCAGGTTCAGGTACAGGACGGGACGGGAAAACCTTTGCCGGGTGCGGCGGTGTTCCTGGAGTCGGCCCAGGCGCGTTCGCTGGCCAAACCGGCACCGGGCGCCGAAATGGCGCAGATCAACAAGCAGTTCGACCCGCGCATGCTGATCGTACCCGTGGGCACGTCGGTGGTTTTCCCCAACCGAGATACGGTGCGCCACCATGTCTATTCGTTTTCACCAACCAAGACATTCGAGCTGAAACTCTATGCCGGGACGGCCGCCAACCCGGTACTGTTCGACAAGACCGGCATCGCCGTTCTGGGCTGCAACATCCACGACAACATGGCGGCCTGGGTGGTCGTGGTGGAAACGCCGTATTACGGCAGCAGCCCGCAGACCGGAATGGTCGTCATCAACAACGTGCCCGCAGGCAGCTACCGGCTGCGCGTGTGGCATCCGGGCCTGGCAGTCGGCGCTCCGGCGGCCGACCAGGCTCTGGTGGTCGGGCCGGGTGACAGCAGCACCACGTTTCGCCTGTCCGGCGTCTCGCCATGAAGTTTGAGTTGCGGCCGGGCCACTGGGGCCTGTCCTCGCGCATCGTGGCGCTGTCCCTGCTGCTGCTGTTGCTGGTGCAGGCGGCCGTATTCAGCGTAGTACGTATCGGTATCGACCAGAGCGCGCGGCGCCAGGTGGCGCAGGAACTGGCTGTTGGTGAACGTGTGTGGCGCCGGCTGCTGGACCAGAACGCGCAGAAGCTCGGCCAGGGCGCCACGGTGCTTGCGGCCGACTTCGGTTTTCGCTCGGCCGTGAACTCCGGCGACCTGGACACCATCCGTTCGGCACTCGAAAACAATGGCGCCCGCATCGGCGCCACCGTGACCGCGCTGATGGACACCGGCATGGCCTTGCGCGCTGTCGCCGAAGGCCAGGACGCCGCCGCACTGGCACCGGTGCTGGGCAGACTCGCGACGCCGCTGTCGCGGGACCCGCTAGGCAGCCAGATCGCGCTCGTAGGCCGCACGCCCTACCAGTTCGTGATGGTGCCGCTGAAGGCGCCGGTTCTGGTGGGCTGGGTCTTGATGGGTTTCCCGATCGGGCAAAAGCAGGTGGACGATATGCGCGATCTGTCGGACATGCATCTTGCACTGATCGGCCAGGCCGCCGGCGAAAGCCCAAAGATTGTCGCATCCACGTTGCCCCCCGAGGCCCTGCGCAAACTCGAGGCTGTGGCCGGCGACGTGGTTGAGTTGCCGGTGGGCGACGACCGGCTTATTGCCCGCAGCGTCAAGCTTGGCGACGGTAGCTCCGGCAATGTGCGCACCTTGTTGCTGCGTTCGGTCAACGAGGTAGTGGCGCCGTTTCGGCAGGCACAGGTCGCACTGGCCTGGATCACCGCGATGGGTGTGGTGTTGTTCGGCATCGGCAGCGTGATTGCCGCGCGGCGCGTTACCACGCCTTTGCGTTCACTGGTGAGCGCGACCCAGCGCCTGGGCCAAGGACAATACGACAGCCCGATGGAGCACATGGACCGGCACGACGAAATCGGCGGTCTGGCAAAAGCGTTTGATGCCATGCGTATCAACATCGGCGCCCAGCAGGCCGAAATCCGCAAGCTGGCCAATTGGGACCGCTTGACCGGCCTGCCGAACCGGGCCCGTTTTCGCGATGCGGTGCAACGCGAGATCGACAGCCAGGGGGCAGTCACCGAGATGGGCCGCGGCAACCTCTCGGTGGTGATGCTGGACATCGACCGCTTCAAACACGTGAACGACGTGCTGGGTTACTCGTTTGGCGATCTGCTGCTGATAGCGGTGGCAAAACGCCTGACGCAGCAGGACTTGCGCGCCGGCGATATGGTGGCCCGCCTCGGCGGTGACGAGTTTGCCGTATTGCTGACGCAGAGCGACGCGCAAAGTGCGGTCGCCGTGGCCCAGCGCATTGCCAAGTCTTTCGAGTTGCCGCTGGAGTTTGAAGACCAGACGGTGGACTTGAGCGCCAGTATCGGCATCGCCTGCTGGCCCAAACATGCCATCGAAGCCGACACCCTGCTGTCACGCGCCGAGGTGGCGATGTACGCTGCCAAGGCCAAGACCACCGTGATGCAGCTGTACGACCCGGGGCTCGACTCTTCCAGCGCCCAGACCCTGTCCCTGCTGTCGCAGCTGCGCCATGCGGTGGACCACGGCGAGTTGCGCCTGTTTCTGCAGCCCAAAATCGCGCTGGGGGATTCAACCGTGGTGGCGGCCGAGGCGCTGGTGCGCTGGCAACACCCGGAGCGCGGCCTGGTGCCACCGATGGAATTCATTCCGTTTGCCGAGCAGACCGGTTTCGTGCGGCAATTGACGATGTGGATATTCGAGGAAGCGGCGCGCCTGTGTGTTGCGATGCAGGCCTGTGATCCGCCGGTGCGAATTGCGATCAACCTGTCCACGCGCGACCTGCTGGATCTGGACTTTCCTGCGCGCCTGGAGGCGGTACTCGCCCAACACAAGGTTCCGGCCGGAGCGTTCTGCCTGGAGATCACGGAGAGCGCGATCATGGACGACCCGCAGCGCGCGCAAGGCACCTTGCACCGCTTGTCCGACATGGGCTTCAAGCTGTCCATCGACGATTTCGGCACTGGCTACTCTTCGCTGGCCTACCTGAAGCGGCTGCCGGTGGACGAGTTGAAGATCGACAAGTCCTTTGTGATGAACATGGAGAAGGACGAGGACGACGCCAAGATCGTGCGCTCCACCATCGACCTGGCGCACAACCTGGGCCTCACGGTGGTGGCGGAAGGGGTGGAGAACGGCCTGATCTGGCGCAAGCTCAAGGACCAGTCCTGTGATGAAGCGCAAGGCTATTTCATGAGCAGACCGCTGCCCGCAAATGAGTTCCTGGCCTGGCGTGCGCGCTGGTGCGCGGACCGGGAAGTGACCACGGCCTTTGGCACACTAATTGCGTCTTGATTTGTTTGGAATTTTCGCCAAGCGACTTTGTCGGGCGTAACCTGCGCCGTTCCTGTCCGAGCAACTGGGCCAATTCTTTGTGATCGACAACCAGCTTGCAATGCGGTGTTGATCCGGTTCCCCACACCCGCTGGCATGCCACTCGGCTGCTGGAGAGCCGTAGTTGGCCAGCGCCGGGTTGCCGCGAATCCACTCCACCAGTTCGCCCATTGGCGCGTGTCTGCTCGTGTTATCTTGGCTTCAAGCAGACCAACCAACGAAAAAGATACGCCATGCCAAGACTCCCGCCGCTCAGCCCGGACACCACCCCCGAACTCAAGGACCATTTCGACTTCTTCCTGGGCACGCTGGGTTTCACGCCCAACAGCGTGCTGACCATGCAACGCAAGCCCAGGCTGGTGCAGGCCTTCGCGCAGCTGAATGCAGCCGTGATGGACCCAGCCGGCGAAGTGGACCTTGGCCTGCGCCGCCTGATAGGCCATCTGGCCAGCAAGGCCAGCGGTTGTCTTTACTGCCAGGCCCACACGCTGCTGGGGGCGAAGAACTTTGGTGTGTCGGACGAGAAACTGGCTGCCGTGTGGAGCTATGCGAACAGCCCGCTCTACACCCCTGCGGAACGTGCCGCGCTGGACTTCGCCCTGGACGCGGGCAGCCAGCCCAACGCGGTGACCGACGCGAGTTTCGCTGCGTTGCAGAAGCATTGGAGCGATACCCAGATCGTGGAGATTCTTGGCGTGGTGGCCATGTTCGGTTTCTTGAACCGCTGGAACGACAGCATGGCCACTGCGCTGGAGGCCGTGCCTGCAGACGTTGCCAGGCGCGCCGCGCGCGACGCCGCGGCGCCGGCCTGGAGCGCCGGCAAACACGGGTAGCGCCGCGCCGCCTGTCTAGCGCGTCATACCACGCAGCGCCTGTCCGGCGTTGGGCCCTGCCGCGCAGTCGGCGATGTACTGGCGGATGATGTCGGCAAA
This sequence comes from Betaproteobacteria bacterium, assembly GCA_031367285.1. Lineage (GTDB taxonomy): Bacteria > Pseudomonadota > Gammaproteobacteria > Burkholderiales > Burkholderiaceae_C > CAISIP01. Next base: position 6,142 of record JANLPN010000519.1, read on the forward strand.
ACTCTCGTCGGGCTTAAGGCCCAGCCTGGCGGCGCGTGCGGCACTGGCACCGGTCGGCCAGTTGGCCACGATGCCGGCGATACGTTCATCACGCTCGAAGCGCACGCGGGCACGCACGGCGCTGCCGGCCACTTCCTCCAGGGCATCGAGCATGTCGCTGACGCGTACATTGAGCCCGGCCAGGTTCATGCCCAGCCGCCCGCCAAAGGCTTCACGGCTGGCCTCGTAGACCGCAATCAGGCCGTCCACGGTGCGCCCCGGTGAAGACACCGGATGCGACACCGAGCCATCTACCGGGCAGGTGGTGTCCACGCCGGCCAGCGGCTCGCGGATGATGCCGGAGAAAAACGAGGAGGCGGCGCCGTTCGGTTTGCCGGGGCGTACCGTCACGGTCATGAGACGCGCCGCGCGGCCGTCGATATAACCCTTGCGCGTGTAGTCGGCGATCAGGTGTTCGCAGATGAGTTTTTGCATGCCGTAGGAGGTTTGCGGCGCGGGCAGGGTTTCGTCAGCCACGCGCGCCGGCATGGGTACCGAGGCATCCGGGCCATACACCGCGACCGAGCTGGAAAAGACCAGCCGGCTTGGTTTGCCGGCCGCCTGCCCGGCCACGCGCAAGGCGTCCAGCAGCGCGCGTGTGCTGTCCAGGTTGGAGCGCATGCCCAGTTCAAAATCCAGCTCGCATTCACCCGACACGGCCGATGCCAGGTGGAACACCCCGTCGAAGGGCTCAGTGCGCAAGGCGGCGCATTGCTCCAGCAGCGGTCCGGTGCGCCCCTGCACCCGCTTGTCGGCCAGCAGGTCGGCCGGGGCAGGTACCTGGTCGGTCAACACCAGCGAGCTGATGGTTTGGCCATGCAACTGGCCACGTGCCAGCAAAGTGCGCGCGAGCCGGGCGCCGACAAAGCCGCCGGCGCCGGTAATCAAAAGCTTCATCGCCGTGTCTCCTGGTGTATTTTGAGTCAGTGTAATGCGGCCGAGCCCGCACCCGGCTTACAGCGCGGGGTCCAGAATGCCGGGCATCGCGATAAAACCTTCCACGTGCCGCATGTCCCAGATCCAGCGCCGCAAGGCGGGGAATTCATGCAGCGTGATGCCGGCCTCGCCGGCCAGCGCCGCATACGGGAAACAGGCGATGTCGGCAATGGTCGGGTGTGGCGCGGCCAGCCAGCGCTGGCTGGCGGCCAGACTCTCGGCGAGTTGGTCGTCCAGCAAACGCAAGACGCTGCGGCCACCGGCCAGGCAGCGTTCGATGTCGGCCTGGTACCCGAAGGCATGGTGCAGCCGCGCCGCCGAGACGGTGCGTGTGAGTTCCTCCGCCACGCCCAGCCACAGCGTGATGCTGCCGCGCGTGCGCGCATCGGCCGGGTACCACCGGCCCTGTTTGTCGTACTGGCTGGCCAGGTAGACCAGGCAGGCCTGCGCGTCGCGCAGCGCGAAGTCGCCGTCAAAAAGCACCGGTAGTTGCCCCAGCGGGTTGATGGTGTCGATGAACAGCGCCGACTTGTGTTCGCGTCCGGGATGGAAGTCCACCGGGATACGGGTGTATTCAATGCCGAGCCAGTGCAGCAGCAGGCGCAGCTTGTAGCAGTTGCCAGAGAGCTCGTAGTCGTACAGGCGGATCATGTGGGGTGCACGCCAAATGCCATGCCTTTGCGCCGGAGCCAGCGCCGGTAGGTGGCCGCCGCGAGGTCGCAGCGCATATGGGCCTCCAGCGGCCCGTCGAGCGGCAGGCGGCGTGGCTGCTGGCTTTCCAGGATGGGTTTGTCCTGGCCAAAAATCATGTGCTGGAAGGCAATCATTTCGGCGTCCCGCAACTGGTCCTCGTAGTAGACCAGCAGGCAATACGCGATGGCGTGGTCCTCGTCCTGCGGCTGCACGAACAAGGCAATCACGTCCCGCGCGTCGGAGCGGTTCGGGCACGACTTGTACAGCGCCGCGCAGAACGGCTGCATGACACGGTACACGTAGTGCGCCTCGATGCCGCCGGTCGCGGAAGCGGATGCCTGGGGCTGGAAGAAGCGGCAGTGGGTGGCCCAGATTTCATCGGTCTGGGGATCGACCCTGACCTGGTAGGGCGCAACCTCGGTGTACGGCACTTTGCCAAGCGTGCCGGTATGGATGTACGGGAAGTGGCCCATGTCCAGAAAATTTTCCACCACCCGCAGCCCCGAGCTGGCTACTCCGATGCCGGCGCAGTCCACGATGCGCCGCTGCGGCTGGTCGAATTCGGGCAAGGCAAACAGCGGCCGGGCCGGCGGCGTGCCGGTGCACACCCACAGATAACCATACCGTACCTGCACCGCCAGCGGGCCCTCGCTGCATTGGCACACCGGCTGGCCGTCATCGCCCAGCCACAGGCGCAGCTCGGTGCCGAGCAGGCGGGTAGACACGACGCGTCCAGCGGACGTGCCCTGCAAACGGTTGGCCGGGCCCACGGTAAGCCAGTCGTCGCGGACGTTCGGGTCGTTGGTGGCGATAGTGGTGACCATGCTGAAAGTGGTGGAGGTGCTGGTAGGGGCCATGGCGCGCGCGCTGTCAGAGTGCGCCGGACTCCAGTTCCGAGCGCAGCCGCCGCGCCGCCGCAAACACGGCCGGCAGCGATACGCTGCCCGGTTGGCCCATGCACCACCAGTGGATACAACTCAAGGCGGGTTCGGCGCTGAGCGTGAACGCCAGCATGGGCTGCCCCGCCATGCTGCCGCACCAGGTGTTCGGGCCCTGCGCGGCATAACCGCGTTGGGCCATCGCCGCATGTACCCGGCCCAGGCCGCAGCGAACCGCCAGAGTGCGGAAAAACACTGCGGTTTCGGGTGGCCCGGACCCAGCCGCCAATGCCGGTTTGTCCGGGGACGGCGCCTGGTGCCGGCTGGCCGGGTCGTGCGCCGCAACTGCGTCCAGGCTGGTCCACACCATGCCATGGGTTTCCCGCACCGGGTAGGTCTTGACGCACACCTTGCCCGGCACGGCGACGTCGGGCAAGGCAGGAATCGCCTCGCACCGGCCGGAGCCGGCCGCGTATTCCCAGCCGTGGTAGCCGCAGGCCAGGCGGCCGTCGACGAGCCGCCCCAGGGTCAGGCGCACGCCTCGGTGCGGGCAACGGTTCTCCCACGC
>JANLPN010000530.1:0-1863 GCA_031367285.1 Betaproteobacteria bacterium
GTGCAAGCAAACGCCCGCCGGCCATCACAAACACCTCGTCGCACAGCCGCGACACGTAATCGAGGTCGTGTTCTATGAGGCAAAAAGTGATGCCGCGTTCGCTGCGCAATTTGAGCAGCATGTCGGCGATCTGCCCGAGCAAGGTGCGGTTGATGCCGGCGCCGATTTCGTCCAGCAAGACGATGCGCGGCTCGCGCATCAGCGCCCGGCCCAGTTCCAGCAGTTTCTTCTGACCGCCCGACAGTGCGCCGGCCGGCGCCAGCGCCAGTTTCTCCAACCCCAGGAAAACCAGCAACTCGCGCGCCCGGCCCAGCACCCCGCGCTCGGCCTGCTGGTAGCTGGAGCGCCGGAACACCGTGTTGAACACACTTTCCCCACCCTGCAGATCCGCCGCCACCATGAGGTTCTCGAGCACGGTCAGGCGCGCAAACTCATGGGACAACTGGAAAGTGCGCGCAATACCCAGCGCGGCGCGCCGGTGCGGTGCCAGCGCCGTGATATCGGCGCCTTCGAACAGCACCTGGCCGGCACCCGGCAGCTGACTGCCGGCCAGGATATTGAAGGCGGTTGTCTTGCCGGCACCGTTGGGGCCTATGAGGCCCGTGATGGCGCCGCGCCGCAACCGGATGCTCAGGCCGTCGACCGCCACCAGGCCGCCGTACGACTTGCTGACCTGGTTCAGGCTAAGCACAGGGCACCACCTTCAGGGCTGCCGGCCGGATTCGCCGTGCCGGGATCGGGTGACGCACCTGAGTGAAGTAATCGCCGGTCTGCTATTGCAGGATTTCGGTCTGCTTGTATTTGTCGCCGTCCACGACGAACTTGCCGATATAACCGGTCACGTCGCCCTTGGCGTCGAATACATAGGCACCCCCGGCACCCACATACGTGATGGGCTTGCCTTCGGCGATCAGCTTCTTGGCTTTGGCCCATTCACCCGGCATGATGACCTCGCCCTTGCCCGAGGCAATGGCGCGCAAGGCAGCGGCAATCTTGCCGCGGTCCGCACTGCCGGCACGTTCTATCGCCAGTGCCGACATGAAGGTCGCGTCGTAGGTCTGGTCCACAAAGGCCTTGTCCGCACCAGCCTTGTATTCGTCGTTGAACAGCTTGTGCAGCATGGCCTGGGCCTTGTTGTCGGCCGGCGACGTGGGCGAGGAAAAGAAGGAATCGGCCAGCGCCTTGGCGCCCACTTCCTTGATCAGGGCCTCGTCGCGCAGGCCGTCGGTGCCGATGAAACGCTTGAACAAGCCGCCTTCGATGGACTGCTTGACGATCACACCGCCGCTGTCGCCCGCATAAGCGATCACCACCAGCGCCTCCGGCCCGCCAGCGGTCAGCGTGGCAAGTTCGGAGCGGTAGGAATTTTTCTTCTCCTCGTGTTTGGCCGCCGCGGTGATGGTGCCGCCGGCGGCCTTGTAGGCGTCGATGAAGGTGGTACCTATGCCCACGCCGTAGTCGTTGTTGACGTAGGTCACCGCGACCTTCTTTATGCCGGCCTTAAGCACCATGCGTGCCAGCACCTCGCCTTGGTAATTGTCGGATGGAACCAGGCGGTACACCGTGTCCTTGTCCGCCAATCCGGTCATGGCCGGGGAGGTGGCCGTGGGTGACAGCAGCACCACGCCGGCGGGAATGGTGGCCGCATTGGCCGCCGCGATGGTGGTGCCCGACATGAAGGCGCCCATCACCATCGGCACCTTTTCAAGGTTGACCAGTTTGCCGGCCGCGTCCACTGCGGTCTGCGCCCCGCCCTGGGTATCGCCCACCACCAGCACCGCCTTGCCCTTGAGCAGGCCACCCTGGGTATTGACATGTTTGATGGCCAGCGCGACCGCGTTTTGCAGCGGTGGCATGAAGTTG
>JANLPN010000240.1:0-4773 GCA_031367285.1 Betaproteobacteria bacterium
CCGACAGCTCGATCGCCTTCACGTCTTTGCTGATCGCACGGATGTTAAGCGACTGAATCCAGTGCGTACCGACGTCGTCCGCCTCTTTGCGCGACACCATCGGGCGCTTGCCGCGCAGTTTGGCGAGCAGCCCCAGGTAGATGTTGTCGGCAATCGATTGGGTCTCGAAGAAGCCCTCAAGCTTGCGGTCTTCGGTGACATAGACAATGCCATCGCGTACCGCCGCCGCCGGCACGACGTAGCGCACCGGGCGACCGTTGAGCAACACGTCGCCACCATGCATGAAGTCGCGCTTGCTTACCCCGGCAACCACCTTGAAGGTCTCGGTGCGCCCGGAACCCACCAGCCCGAACACGCCGGTGATCTGGCCCGCGAATGCCGACAGCGAATTGTTCTTCACCATCGGCGCCATGCGCAGGTTCTGCACCGAAAGCACGCGTTTACCCGGCGCCCGCACGGCGGTTTTGCGCTGGCCATAGAGTGTTTGCGACAGGTCTCGACCCACCATCGCCTGTACGATGCGGGCACGGTCAAAGTTCACCTTGGCGTCGGTCACCACCAGCTTGCCGTCGCGCAGGATGGTGATGCGGTCGGCCAGCAACAGCGCCTCTTCCAGCGCGTGCGAAATAAAGATCACCGAGACACCGCGTGCTTTCAGGTTGAACACCAGGTCGAAGAAATATTTCTTCTCCTCGGGTGTCAGGCTGGCGGTGGGTTCGTCGAAGATGATGACTTTGGCGTTGTGCAACACCGCGCGGGCAATCTCGACCATCTGCTTCTTCGCCGCGCCGAGCAAACTCACCACGACCGTGGGATCGACGTCGAACTGAAGCGACTGCAGAAACTGCTGCGCGGCGATATATTTACCACGCAGCCGGTTGAAGTAACTCTCCTGACCGAGGAACAGGTTCTGCGCCACCGTCATGGTCGGCACCAGGCTGGTCTCCTGGAATACCATCGCCACGCCGAGCTGCAGCGCCTCGTGGGGAGTACGCGGGTTGATCTCAATACCTTCGACCAGCATTTTCCCGGAGCTCAGGTTGACTACGCCGGCCATGACTTTGGTCAGGGTCGATTTGCCGGCGCCGTTCTCACCCAGGATGGCGTGAATTTCCCCCGGCAGCAGCGAGAAGTCGACCGACTCTATGGCCGGCACGCCGGCATACTTTTTTGTCGCCTGGCGCAACTCAAGGATCGGTCCGGTGCGGGCCGCGGATAGGGTGGCACTCACGTTTTCAAGCTCCTTTGCGCCGCATCGATCGACAGGCGCAGGATGCGCCCACAACCTTTGGCAAGTACATACAAGTCGCCCTGGCATTCGATCGCCGCCACCACGCCGTGGTGCTTGCCGTCAAAGCGGCTGTGCAGCGAATAACGCACCAGACCTTCGGCGGTCAGGCGGATCACCAGGCCATACGAATGCGGTGGCGCCCAAGGCTTGACGATGCCCATCATCTTCAGCTGCGCTCCCTGCATCGGCTCAAGGAAAGTGTTGCCTGAATTCAGCGCCGGTGCGATCCAGTACCGCGGCTCGATCTCCGCCAGCATGCGCTTGCGATAGGCCGGCTCGCGAAGCACGAATTCGACCAGCTGGGTGCGCAGGGTAAAGCAGGTAAGCCAGTAGCCTCCACCATGTTGCGCCGAAGCAGGTGTGATGCGCGACGGGTAGCCGGGCAACGCGTCGGTCACCGCCCGGTCACCCTGGCCACCACCATAAGCCACCACGCGATGGCGCCAGCTTTCGCTCGCCCACACCAAGTCACCTACCGCGCAGGCACCAAACGCATGGGCCAGGCCGCTCGCAATCTCGCGCCCGCCGCCGTCGGCCAGGTTCAGCTCGAGCACGCGGCCGCTGCGGCCCAGGCCCATCAGGTCGTGTTTCCAGTGCTCGAACGGGTACTCGCGCGAGCCGTCCGTGACCAGCAGCCGGTCATCCGCGCCGACGCTGATTGCGTTAACGGCATTCAGCGGCGTACCGGCCACCGCATCCCAACGCCGACCGTCATAGGCGCCGCCTGCGATGTGCACTTCGCGTCCGTCGAGCGCGACCGCAAGGCCGCCGCCAGGCAGGCAGGCCAGCGCGCTGACCGGGCGGTCGAAGCGCCGTACTTCGGTGGCGTCGGTATTGCCCCCTGCGCCGGGGGCCCCAGGGTCGTAGCGCAGCACCGTCTTGCCATTGGCGACGAACAGCGCGTGCCCGTCGGTGGCCAGATCTTGCGGTGCATCGAGGGTCGCGAACACGGGCGCCTCTTCGAGCAGATTGTTCGACTTCAGCGCGCCGTCGAACACCGGCACCGTGATGGATGCATCGCCGCGACCGAGCAGCCGATCCTTCCAGTCCAGCAGGGCGCCGATCACGAGGTTTTCCTCCAACGCCGGTCGTACTGAATATAGTTCGGATCCGCGCCTTCGAGCTTGAGACGGCCGATACGGTTGTTCGAGATGCCGCCCAGGTACAGATAACCCCGATGTTCGCGCATCGAGGTAATCATCGGGTGGTTCTGCCCGCCCATATCCCACATTGTCTCGAGTACCTCACCCTTTTCGTTGAACTTCAGCACGCAGCCGGTGTTGATGTTCGGAAACAGCCATTCATCGACCGGCACGCGCTTGGCCATGCGGCTGCGAAAACCGGGCATCTTCCACGCCAGATCGAGCGCGGGGCTGCGCATGCCCACCAGCGACATCCAGTAATTGCCATCCGAAGAGTTGTTGATGTTGTCCGGGAAACCCGGCATGTTCTCAAGCACGATTTCAGTCGTGCCTTTCTTGGGGCCGTCGAACCAGTGCCGCTTGACACTGCAGTTCCAGGTCTCCGCGAACAGGAAAGACTGACCATCGCTGGCGATACACACGCCGTTGGGGAACTTCAGATCGCGGATGACGGTGTGGGTCTTTCCGGTATTGGTGTCGAAGCAGATGATGCGGCCGTTGCCGCGCGCTTCCAGCGCGTCGGTGACCCATTCGTGCATCTCGAAGCGCACCGTCGCCTCCGAGAAGAAAATCCGGCCGTCATCGCTGATGTCGAGGTCGTCGGCCAGGCGCAGCCGGCTGTCGTCGTTGATCGACGAATAACTGCGATTCGTCTCGTCGGTGACCTTCTCGACCTTGCGCTCTGGCGTGACGCGGTACAGGCCCATGCCGCCGATACACACGTACAGGTTGTCCTTGCGGTCGAAGGCCATTCCCAGCGGCATGCCGCCGATGTGGGCGAATACCTCCATGCGCTCATAGTCGGGCGCGAAGAACCGGATGATGTCGCCGTGGCGCGAGCCGGCATAGAGGTTGTCGTGGCGATCAAGGATGATGTCCTCCGGCCCTTCGATGCGACCCAGGCCGATGGGCGTGGCAGGCCGCAGCCGGTCGTTCAGCGCCCATGCGGTTCCGCAGTCGGGCGCGGTCGATGGCACCGACGGCATGCCATGGTAGGTCGGGCTGACGTAAACCGTGTTGATGATGCGATGCCGGTTTTTCAGCCAGCGGATATCGACCACCGCGGCCAGCAGCAGGACGCCGGCCAGCACCATGCGGTTGTAGCCGCCCTGCATCGACATGGCGGTCAGGCCATTGACGATCAGCAACACAATCAAGGTGCCGACCAGCGCCTTCGTCACCGAACCCTTGCCGCCTCCCAAGCTGATGCCGCCCAGCACCGCAGCGGTGATCACCGTCAGTTCGAGGCCCTCCCCAATGCCAGCGCCGGCCGTGGCCAGCCGCGATGCGAAGAAGATCCCGCCCAGGGCGGTGAGCACGCCGCTGGTCACGTAACACATTGCTACCGTGGGGCGCACCGCGATACCGGTGTTATAGGCCGCGCGGCGCGAGCCGCCGATGGCCGTGACGTGCCAGCCCGGGCGCAGCCGGGTCAAGAAGATGTGGCCGAAAATCGCCACCACCACATAAAAGTAGACCACGGTAGGCACACCGAACCAGTCGCCACCGCCAATGAAATCCCACACCTTCGAATCGGGCTGGTTATTGACGATCGCCGCCGAGTAGTCGGAGATGAGCAGGTCGTAGAAGGCGCGGTAGATGATCAGCGTAATCAGGGTTGTGAGGAAGGCGCGCAGCCGGAAGTAGCCAATCAGAATGCCGTTGACCGCGCCGAGCGCCGCACCACATAGCAGCGTGACCACGATAGCCGCGCCAACCGGCCACTTCAGCACATGCATCAGATACAGGGCGCAGAAATTGGTCAGCGCGAACATCGAGCCAACCGACAGGTCAATGCCGCCAACGATCATCACCAGCGCCATCCCCAGCACAACGAAGCCTATTTCGCCGGCCTGGCGACCGGTGTCCGACAGCGCTTGGGGCGACAGGAAGTTTGGTATGGCCTGCGAAAGCGAAAACGCCACCAGCAGCAATACGATGACCGGGATCGCGGTCTCCATCCAGCGTTTGGACAGAATTTCGCCCAGCATGTGATCAGGCCACCAGGTGTAGCGCCAGCGCGTGAGCGTGTCGGCCCAGCGTTCCCCGGCGCGTTCACGCGTCACCGGGGCGGGCGCCTTGGTCGGGAGAGATTGGGTCAGGGTCTCGTTCATCGGGATGGTTGTCTCCAGGGCAAAGCGGGTTCACGACCCCGGCAGCGTGCCGGGGCCGTTGTACTCAACAGATCACCTGGCTCACGTCTTGCCGAGCTTCCAGCAGACGCCTTCGGTCGAGGCGTTGGCCTTGGTGATCGGGACGATCCGGCTATAAATAGTGCCCTTTGTGGTGCCGGTTTTGCCCTTGTTCTGCAGCAGCCATTTAATTGAAGCCGCCATCTCT
>JANLPN010000004.1:0-1619 GCA_031367285.1 Betaproteobacteria bacterium
CAAACATGTCGCATGACTATGACGTGATCGTGGCCGGCGCCGGCATGGTCGGCGCTGCCATCGCCTATGGCTTGGCCGGGCTGAACCGCCGCGTGCTGATGCTGGATGGTGCGGACACCGATTTCCGCGCCGCCAAGGCCAACTTCGGCCTGGTCTGGGCCCACGGCAAAGGGATAAAACATCCGGCATACCAGCGCCTGTCCATCCAGGCATGCCAGTCTTGGCCCGCATTTGCAGCGCAGCTGGAGGCAGAAACCGGCATGGCAATCGCGTATGAGTGTAATGGGGGCTTGCACTTCTGCCTGAGCGACGAAGAGCTGTCCGCGCGGGCCGCGCAAATGGAAACATGGCACACACAAACACCAGAACTTGCTCCTTCGACCCGCATGCTGGACCGTGCCGAGCTACTCCGCCGTTTCCCGTCCATGCGGCTCGGAGGTATGGTGGCCGGTGCCAGCCTGGGGGAGCTGGATGGCCAGGTTAATCCGTTGCGATTGCTGGCCGCGCTGCAAACAGCGTATCTGCGCCGCGGCGGCGAGCTGCGAAACAACCATGCAGTGACCGCTATCCAGAACCTACCGGGCGGTGGCTTCGAGTTGCTGGCCGGCGGCTATCGGGCGCAGGCCGAGCGCGTGGTCATCGCCGCTGGTTTGGGTGCTTCCGCCCTGGGCCCCATGGTCGGGCTCGACGTGCCCTTGCGGCCGCTGCGTGGCCAGATTCTTGTGACCGAGCGTTTGGCACCGTTGCTGCCCCTACCGGCCAGTGGGCTGCGCCAGACCGGCGAAGGCACCGTGATGATAGGCGTGACCCAGGAAGATGTGGGCTACGACCTGGGCACGACGTCCGAGGGCGCGGTGCGCATGACGCGCAAGGCCTTGCGCATCCTGCCGGACCTGGCCCGGGCGAAGCTGGTGCGCCAGTGGTCCTGCCTGCGAGTCATGACGCCGGATGGCAATCCGGTGTACGCGAGTTCGGTCAGCCATCCCGGCGCGGAAATCGCCACATGCCATTCCGGCGTGACATTGGCCTCTTTCCATGCGGGCCCCTACGCCAAGGCGCTGGCCGGCGGTGCACTGCCGGCCAGCTTACGGATCTTTCACCATGAGCGTTTCAATGTTCCGAAAAATCATTGATTCCGGCCGCCCGGTGCTGACGCTCACTGTTGACGGCCACCCTGTCACCGCGGAAGCCGGTGAATCCGTGGCCGCCTTACTGCTGCGCCAGCCGACTGCGGCCAGCCGCAACACCCCGGTGCAGGGAAGCCCGCGTGCACCGTATTGCATGATGGGCGTGTGCTTCGATTGCCTGGCCATCGTGGACGGCGCGGCGTCTACACAGTCCTGTCTGGTCACGGTGCGTGAAGGCATGCGCGTGGAGCGCCAGTTCGGCCGCCGGAGCCTCGCGTCATGACGCGCCAATTCGATGCGGTGGTGATCGGCGCGGGCCCGGCTGGCATGAGCGCGGCCATCGGTTTGCGCGCCCAGGGGCTGTCGGTGCTGGTGCTGGACGAACAACCCGCGCCGGGTGGCCAGATCTGGCGCGCGGTCGAGGCGGTGGCACCCACACCAACCGGCACGCTGCTGGGCGACGAATACCGCTCCGGCGCCGTGCTCGCTGGC
>JANLPN010000006.1:0-1980 GCA_031367285.1 Betaproteobacteria bacterium
TCTATGGGCCGTGTGGCCACCGTCTCGGCCAGCGCCAAGGTGCCATCACCTTTCACAATCATGAGCGGGCAGCTGATGTGCAGCTGCTGCATGGCCCGGTTGACAGCGTCGATCAGGGTGGACACACGTGCGATCAGCCGCGCGTTGAGTACCGCCGTCAAGGCGCGCCGGGGTGCGTCGAGCGAGGACGAAAGCTCGGTCGACAATGTGACCGGCTTGCCGGTACGCGCCACGATCAGCTCGCGCGCCGCATGTTCATGCGCCGCGTTGCGCACCGCGAATCGGGAGGCCACCGCAAACGCATCCACCTTGCCGGCCATACGCTCCAGCGCCGCCTCGAGTGCGGCCAGGTCCAGCGGCAGCGGCGCTTCGCCGTTATGGTCATGCCCACCCGCAATCACTTCCGTTGGCATGCCCGGAAAGGCCTTGCCGATGCCGGTGCGCTCGACCATTTGCGCGTCGAAGCCGATCAGCAGCACCCCTACCGCGCTGCCATGGCCCTCGACCACCGCGTTTGTGGCCAGCGTGGTGGAAACCGACACCAGGCGGATATCTTGCGCCCGCAAGCCCTGCGGCAGTTGCGCCACGGCCTGGGTGATGGCTTCGCTCACGCCGATGGCCAGGTCGCCCTTGGTGGTGATGGCCTTGGCGCGCGCCACCACCTGGTGGCCCTGGGCCTCGATAATCGCGGCATCGGTATAGGTGCCGCCGGTGTCTACACCGATGAGGTAGGAAGAAGCAGTTGAACTGGAATGGACCATAGCCGGCCTAGGATACTTCAGGGATCATTGACCTCAACGAAGCACTCCATGTCCCAAAGAGCAATGTACCTTGTCGCCCCCGTTGCGCCTGCTTCACGCCGTCTCTACAGTCCCCGCATATGACCCATCTACTGCGCACTGAACTTGGAGGCGCCGTTCCCGCCGGGCGCGGCACGGCCCTGCTCAGCCTGTTTCTGATGAGCGACGTGCAGGTGATGGACACGGCATCACCGGCGCGTTGCGAATGGGTGGAGCTGCTGGCCCATGACCCGCACTGGCAGCCGCTGCTGCATATGCACCGCCCGTACGAGGCGCTGACCCATTGGGCGCTGGCTGCGCACGTGGAGCGGGTGCGCCAAACACCTGTAGCACCCTGGAGCCGGCGGCCCTATGACCTGTGTGTGAGCCTGGGCGACAACATCGACAACGCCCAGCACAATGAACTGGATGCGTTTTTGACCATCCTGGCCGGTGGGCGCGCGCAGCTGTCGGCACGGGGCGGCGTGCATGAAGCCTCGGGCGAACTGGGTTCCGGGCCCTGGCCTTATTGGTGCCCCGAGGCCGGGGTGGACGATCTCTGGAAGCCGCTGGGTTATCCGGTGGTGCCCGACTTTGTGGCGCGCGCCAGCGCCGAGCTGGTGTCTCCGGGGCTGGGTTTTGCATGGGCCTGCCTGCCCGGCAACCATGACCTGATGCGCCAGGGCACGGCCTTGCCCGAGCACCGGATCGAAGTCATCGCAACAGGCAGCAACAAGCTGCTGCGCCGGCCCGACGGTTTCAGCCCGGCGGATCCGCTAACGCTGTTTGTGAACGACCCGGCCGCCTTCTCCTGCGGCGCCACGCGCCAGGTGCAGGCGCTGGGTTCGCGGCGCGCGGTGAACAAACACGAATGGCTGGCCGCCCACGTAGCCCATGGCGCAGCCGGCTACACCGCGCAGCATGCACGCGATGGCAATACCGACGCGGTGATCGACACCGAACACGCGCGCATCATCCTGCTCAACACCAACCACCCGGCCGGCGACTTTGAAGGCAGCATAGGCACGGCCCAGCTGGAATGGCTGGAAACGCGCCTGGCCGAAGTGGATGCCGAGCCGGGCCGCCTGGCGGTACTGGCCAGCCACCATGGCTCGGTGTCGCTCACCAATACCCGGGGCGATGACCCACAACGCCAGCTCGCCAATGCCCTGACTGCCGTGGCGCACCGGCATGCCTGCGT
>JANLPN010000016.1:0-1892 GCA_031367285.1 Betaproteobacteria bacterium
GGTGCGGCTGCAAGGCCAGCAGCGCGACTTGTACGAGAGCGTGCGGGTGGCGGCCGACAAACAGGTCCGGCGGGTGCTCGCACGCGCGCATTTTGCGGGTGCGCAAATCAGCATCCTGGATGCCTTGCTCAAGTTGCGCCAGGTGTGTTGCGACCCGTACCTGCTCAAGGGCGGCAAGATGCCGCCCCGCATGGAGCGCGCCAAGCTGGAACTGCTGCTCACCCTGTTGCCGGCGCTGGTGCGGGCGGGCCGGCGCATCCTGGTGTTCTCGCAGTTCACCGAAATGCTCGGTCTGGTCGAGCCCGAACTGGACGCACTCGGCATCCCCTGGCTGGCCCTGACCGGCAAAACACCGACTGCGCAACGTGCTGCCGTGGTGGCGCGGTTTCAGGCCCGCGCGGTGCCCGTATTCCTGATCAGCCTGAAGGCCGGTGGCCTGGGCCTGAACCTGACCGCCGCCGACACCGTGGTCCATCTGGACCCGTGGTGGAACCCGGCCGTGCAGCAGCAGGCGACGGCCAGGGCGCACCGCATCGGGCAGGACCAGCCGGTGTTTGTTTACACGCTGGTGGTGCAAGGCAGCATCGAAGAACGCATGCTGGATTTGCAGGCGCGCAAAAGTGCGCTGGTGGAAGGTGTGCTGGGTGTTGACGCTGCGGTGGCCCGCAAATTCAGCGAAGAGGAGTTACGCAGCCTGCTGGCGCCTATGGCCGATGGTTGATCGTGTCCCCAAGATGTTCAGGTCATGCGCCAGTTGGTTGGCGGGACCAGGCCGACGTGGCACCAAGGGCCGCCGATACACCGTCGTTTGTACGGGATCAGGCCGACGGCGCACTCAGCTCCGCGGCTGTCCCCCGGCCTTCGGCCTCCTCCTTTATGCCGCTGCGCTGAGCGCCCCGCCAGCCTCATCGGCTCGCCAAAGCATCGACCCCATTTTCTGGTTTTCGATTCCTCAGCGTCGCCAGGGCATCAAGGACCGGAGTTGCCCACCCACCGCGCCGCTTACGCGTTGCACCAGTGCCTTGAACGCCGGCACGTACAGCAGGATGGTGAAGATGGTGACGGTCGCAAAAGCGATGCAGATCGGACGCGTGAAGAAGGGCGCCAGGCTGCCGTCCGACAGCACCAGCCCGCGGCGCAGGCTTTTGTCGAGCAGGCCACCCAGCACCAGGCCCAGCACAAACGGCGCCATCTGGTAAGCGCGCCGACGCAGAAAGAATGCGCCGATGCCAATCACCAGCATGCAGTAGATGTCGAACAGGCGCGACGCGCTGGCAAAAGCGCCCACGGTGCAGAGCAGAAAAATGATCGGCATCAACACGGTGCGTTTGATGCGCAGCACCAGCAGCAGCGGTTTGACCAGGAACAGGCCGAAAATCAGGATGCTGATGGTGGCCAGCGATGTCATGGCGACCACGTCGTAGACAAACTGCGGGTGGGTGATCATCATCATCGGCCCGGGCTGGATGCCGTGGATGATCATCGCCGCCATCAGCACCGCCGAGGGCGCCGAGCCCGGAATGCCCAGGGCCAGTGCCGGGATGATGTGGCCCGGGATGGAGGCCATGTCGCCGGTCTCGGCCGCCATCAATCCGTCGATGGAGCCTTTGCCGAATTTTTCTTTTTCCTTGCTGGCGGCCTTGGCGGCGGCATACGACATCCAGGCGCCCGAGTCTTCGCCCACACCCGGCATCAGGCCGGTCAGTACACCGATCACTCCCGAGCGCAGCACGGTGCGCCAGTACTGGGCTACTTCCCGGAAACGCGGCAACACCGAGTCGCGCAGCTCCACCAGCTTGCGCTCCACCGGGTCGGCCAGCGTGGTCAGCACCTCGGCAAAACCGAAGGCACCGACCAGGGCCGGGATCAGCGAGATACCGCCCGACAGGTCG
>JANLPN010000070.1:0-1918 GCA_031367285.1 Betaproteobacteria bacterium
AACAGGTTGCTGGCGGCGCTCAACACGGCACCCAGCATCAGCACCCGCATGACGCCGAAACGCATCGCCAGCGCGCCCCCCACAAAGGCGCCGGCCAGCGTCATCACCACGCCATACACCTTGGTGACTGCCGCCACCTCGTCCTTGGAAAACCCCATGTCCACGTAGAACGGGTTCGCCATGATGCCCATCACCACGTCGCTGATACGGTACAGCGCGATCAGACTCAGTATCAGCACCGCCTGCCAGCGGTAGCGCCCGACAAAGTCGGCAAATGGCGCTACCAACGCACCCTGCAACCACTCCGGGAGACTGCGCGCGCCGGCAATCTCGCGGTGTACCGGCTCAGGTGAAAACAGCACTGTCAGCACGCCCAGCAACATGGACGCGGCCATCACCAGGTAGGCGGTCTGCCAAGCGCCTTGCTGGTACGCCGCGGTATCGGCCACCTCTGCGCGTGCCGCTATCCACAACACGCCGGCGCCGGCCCAGATCATGGCCAGCCGGTAGCCGGTCTGGTAGGTGGCGGCCAGTGCACCCTGGCGCTCGCTGGATGCCGACTCGATGCGGTAGGCGTCCAGTGCAATGTCCTGCGTGGCCGAGCCAAACGCAACCGCCAGCGCGCCCCAGACAACGGGCGTGAGCGAAAGCTTGGGGTCGGTCAGGGCCATACACACCAGTGCCAGCATGATGACCAGTTGGGACAGCAGCAGCCAGCTGCGCCGGCGGCCCAGCAGACGCGTCAGCACGGGGATAGGCAGGCGATCAACCAGCGGCGACCAGACCCATTTGAAACCGTACGCCAGGCCGACCCAGCTCAGGTGCCCGATGGTTGTGCGGTCGATGCCGGCTTCGCGCAGCCAGAAACTCAGCGTGCCAAATACCAGCAGCAGCGGCAGACCGGCTGAAAACCCAAGCAGCAACATGCGCAGGCTGGCCGGCTCCAGGTACACGCGCAACGCGTCACGCCAGGTCAGACGGGGCCTACTTGAAGTGGGGGAAATGTCGGTCATGCATGGCGGGTCAGCTTGTGGCTATTATTGACGCATGTGCAAGCTGTGTAATTCAAACAACGCGATCTGGAATTCGCGCCGTGCTTTCCTGCTGGCTGCTGGCGCCGGAGCGGCAATGCCCGTGCTCGCGCAGGTGGACGTGGGCAAGGCATCGATTTTTCGCAAAGCCTATTTAGCTGAGCAGTTGGAGGCGGCTGCAACCCAGCAGTATGCGCAAATGATGGCGGAAGCCCGTAACCAGAGGGCATTGGTGCCCGAGGGCAACGCGCAACTGCAGCGCTTGCGCGTGATTGCGCAGCGCATCATTCCCCATGCGGCGCAATGGAACGACCGGGCGCGCCACTGGCGCTGGGAGGTCAACCTGATAGGCAGCAAACAGATCAACGCGTTCTGCATGCCGGGCGGGAAGATCGCCTTCTACACCGGTATCCTGGACCAGCTCAAACTGAGCGACGACGAAACCGCGATGGTGATGGGCCACGAGATGGCGCATGCGCTGCGGGAGCATGGTCGCGAGCAGATGGGTAAAAGCAGAGTCAAGAATGCTGCAGTCGGTTTTGCCAGCCAATATTTTGGCCTGGGACAGCTAGGGCAGTTTGCGCTTAACGGTTTGGCTGAGGTGGGTCTGCGCAAGTTCAGCCGCGAAGACGAAAGCGAGGCCGACCTGGTGGGTCTGGAGCTTGCAGCACGTTCCGGCTTCAACCCGCAGGCCGGCGCAAGCCTGTGGCGCAAGATGAACGCGGTATCGGGTGGTTCAAGCAGTGCCAATTTCTTTTCAACCCATCCCTCCGGCCCCGACCGCATTCGCGAACTGGAGGCCAACGCACCCAAGGTCCAGGCCCTGTATGAGCAGGCGCGCCGGGGCGGTTGAGCAACCCTAGCGGCCAACACGAAGCGGCCAGCAG
>JANLPN010000076.1:0-9922 GCA_031367285.1 Betaproteobacteria bacterium
CTGATGGCCATGGCGGGTGCGCGCATCATCAAGATCGAGGCCAAGGGCGGCGAGAACCTGCGCCGACGCGGCGTAGTGGGTGGCGCGGCGCTGCCGTTCGCCATGCTCAACTCCAACAAGACCGTCGCCACGCTCACCCTCAAGACCGAGCGCGGCTGCGAGCTGCTGCGCGCGATGGTGAAGAAAAGCGATGTGCTGGTCGAGAACTTCAAGCCCGGCGCGATGGAGCGCATGGGCGTGGGTTACGCGTCACTGCGCCCCATCAATCCGCGGCTGATCTACGGGTCGGGCTCCGGCTTTGGCCGTTCGGGCCCGAACAAGGACTATCCCGCAATGGACCTGACCGTGCAGGCGATGGCGGGCATCATGAATGTCACGGGTTTTCCCGACCGTCCACCGGTCAAGGCTGGCCCGGCGCTGTGCGACTTCTTTGGCGGCGTGCACCTGTTTGGCGCCATCATGACCGCGCTGTACGAGCGCGAGAAGACGGGAGCCGGCCGCCTGGTCGAAGTATCCATGCAGGAGGCGGTATACGCATCGCTGGCCTCCAACCTGGGCCTGCACTACAGCATGGGCAATTCGGTGCCGCCGCGCACCGGCAACCGCCACGGCGGCCTGGCCGAGGCGCCGTACAACGTCTACCCGGCCGCGGACGGCCATATCGCCATCATCTGCGTCAACGAGGCGCACTGGAAGTCGCTGTTGGCTGTGATGCAGCGCCAGGATCTGCTCACCGATCCGCGTTATGTCGACCTCAAGGGCCGCGTAGCGCACATGGACGAGATCGACGAACTGGTCGGCGGTTTCACTTCAGGTCTCGCCAAGCAGGAACTGTTCGATCTGCTGATGCGCAACCGCGTGCCGTGTTCGCCGGTGCGCGACCTGGACGAGGTGGTCAACGATGGGCACATGCATGCGCGCCGCGCGCTGGAATGGGTGGACCATCCGATGTATGGCCGGGTCTGCCTGCCCAACTCGCCCTTGCGTTTTGACGGCGTCGAACCGATAGCGATCCGCCCCAGCGGCGAGCTGGGGTGCGACAACCGTGAGGTCTACGGCGACTGGCTTGGTCTGCCCGCGGACGATATCGCAAGTCTGCAAGCCCAGGGAGTGATCTGAAGATGGCACACGCACTGAGTGGCAAGGTCGTCATCGCGGGCATCGGCCATACCGCCTTCGGAAAACTTCAGGGGCGCGGCACGGTGTCGCTCAATGTCGAGGCGATCCGCAAGGCGCTGGCCGATGCGGGTGTCCAAAAGAGCCAGGTCGATGGCCTGATGGTCAAGGCGCCGACCTCCAGGTTCGAGATGATGTACGCGCAAAAGCTGGCCGAGGCGCTCGGGATGCAGCCGCGCATCGGCGGCGTCTATGACCACGGCGGTGCCAGCAACATCAGCATGATCAGCTACGCCACCATGGCCATCGAGGCCGGCCAGTGCGAGATCGCCGTGGTGTCGCTGGCCGACAACCCGGCCACCGGATCGCGCCAGGCTTACGAGAAATCCTATGGCGACGATGGCAGCGCTCTGTTCGGCTGGTTCAGCACGCCGGCTGGCTACGCCATGATTGCGCAGCGCCACATGGCCCAGTACGGAACTACCAGCGACCAGCTGGGTGCCATCGCCGTGGCCTGCCGCCGGCATGGCGCGGTCAATCCGCACGCCCAGCTGCGCAAGCCGCTGACACTGGAGCAGTACCGCGCGTCGCGCCTGATCGTCGAGCCGCTGCGCCGCGACGATTGCTGTCTGGTCTCCGACGGCGCCGCCGCGGTGGTGCTGATGAGCGCAGGCCAGGCCGCCGCGCTGAAGGTGGCCAAGCCGGTACCGGTGCTCGGCTTCGGCCAGGGGCAGACATCGTGGGACGTAGCGCTGCGCCCGGACCTCACCAGCACCGCCGCCAGGGTGTCGGCGCAGACCGCCTTCGCCATGGCCGGCCTGAAGCCGGCCGACATCGACGTGGCGCAGATTTACGACTGCTTCACGATCTGCGCGCTCATGACCCTGGAGGCCTATGGCTTTTGCGCCCCAGGCGAGGGCGGCCATTTTGTCGAAGGCGGGCGCATCGAACTCGGCGGCGACCTGCCGATCAACACCTCGGGCGGTTTGCTGTCCGAGACCGGAATGCCGGGCATGCAGTTGGTGCTGGAAGGCGTGCGCCAGATGCGCGGCGATTCCGTCAACCAGGTCAAAGGCGCGCGCACCTGCGCCGTCAGCAACCAGGGCGGCATCATGCACACCCATTCGACCCTGCTGCTCGGAAATTGAAGAAAGACCAAGCCTTATGGAAGCCGCCGAAACCACGATACCCGCGCCGGAGCGCGATGCCCTCAACAGCCCTTACTGGGACAACCTGGCGCAGGGTGGGTTGTCGTTCCAGCGCTGCAACGCCTGCGGCCACGCATGGCTGCCCGCGCGCAGCGAATGCCCGGCATGCCTGGAGGACCAATGGCGCTGGGAGAAGGCGGCGGGTGGCGCCAAGCTGATCAGCTGGGTGGTCTACCACGTCGCCTTCCACCCCGCTTTCGCGAAGCGTCTGCCTTACAACGTGGCGGTGGTTGAACTCGACGAAGGCCCGCGCCTGATCAGCAACGTGGTCGGGGTCGCGGACGCCAAAACACTCAGGATCGACCAGCGTCTAAGGCTGGTGATCGAAACCGAAGGTGAAACAGCGGTACCACGCTTCACTCCCGCTTCCTAGCGGGCCACCACGCTCCGAGTCCATGACACGCAACCTGAAGAGACAAAGGCAGATATGAAACACAACAGAAGACTGGCGGCACTGGCCCTGGTTTGCGCAGCCGTCGCTCCCGCCGCGTTCGGCCAAGCCGGATTCCCCAACAAGGCACTGCGGATCGTGGTACCTACATCACCCGGCAGCGGCTCCGACATCACGGCGCGCTACTTCGGCGAACAGCTTGCGACCGCGCTGGGCCAGCCCGTCATCATCGACAACAAACCCGGTGCCAACGGCGTGCTGGCCGCCATGCAGGTCAGACAAGCACCGGCCGACGGCTACACCATTTTCTTGGGCACCAACACCCACATGGCGGTGAACCCCATCATCGTGAAGGACCTCCAGTATGACGCGTTGAAGGACTTCAAGCCCGTCACCGGTCTGGCGCGCGGCATGATGATCTTCGTGACGGCGCCCACGTCGAAGATGAATACCGTGGGCGACCTGGTAGGCGCTGCGAAGGCGGCCAAACAACCGCTCACGGTGGGTACCTACACCGCCGGCTTTCACCTTTCAGCCGAATGGTTCGCGGCCGTGACCGGCACCAAGTTCGTCAACGTGCCCTACAAGGGCGCACCCGAGACCTTCCTGGGTGTCATGGGCGACCAGCTGGACTGGGCCGTTAGCGACCTCATCGCCGCCGTACCGCAGGTCAAGGCTGGCAAGATGAAGGCGCTCGCGGTGTCGGGTGACCGGCGCCACCCGGATTCTCCCGACGTACCGACCATCAAGGAGGCCGGCTTTCCGGAGTATGTGAACTACACCTGGACCTCGATGTACATCCGCACCGATACCCCGGACGCGGTCACGGCGAAGCTGGTGGACACGATGCAGAAGATCCTGGCCACGCAGTCGGCCAAGGATTTCACGGCCAAGATCGGCTCCGATCCGATGGCACTACCTCCGGTAGAGATGCGCAAGTTCCAGATCAGCGAGATCGAGCGCTTCAAGCGCATCGCGGACGGCGCGGGCATCAAGCCCGAATGACGGAGCGTGGAAATGGCGCAGCAGGCGGAAACCATGGATGACTACTGGGTTGACAAGGCAGCGGTGGTGACCGGTGGCGCGAGGGGCCAAGGTGCGTCCATCGCGAAGATGCTGCTGCAGGCCGGCGCCTATGTGGCCGTGATGGACCGCTTGCCCGCGGACGACGCTGACTGGCTGGCACTGCGCCAGTTCGCCGGTGACCAACGCGGCACGCTGGCCTGCCTCGAACTCGATATCGCGCTACCCGAGGCATGGGAATCCGTCGCC
Source organism: Betaproteobacteria bacterium (assembly GCA_031367285.1). Classification (GTDB taxonomy): domain Bacteria; phylum Pseudomonadota; class Gammaproteobacteria; order Burkholderiales; family Burkholderiaceae_C; genus CAISIP01. Next base: position 3,988 of record JANLPN010000076.1, read on the forward strand.
GACCTGCTGCGGTCCGGCACGCGGCCCCTGTGCGGCCTGGTCAATAACGCCGGCATCACCGGTGCGAGGAACACGGTCACGAAAACCCCGCTGCAGGAGTGGGAGCAGGTGCTGCGCGTGAACCTCACTGGCGCCTTCCTGGGCATCCACACGCTGGCACCGCTGATGCGCGCCGGCGCGTCCATCGTCAATATTTCATCGACGGTCGGCATGACAGGCTACTACTCGGCGGCCTATTCGACCAGCAAGTGGGCGCTGCGCGGCCTCACGAAAAGCGCCGCGCTCGAACTGGCGCCGGGCGGCATCCGTGTCAATTGCGTCTGCCCGGGCGTCGTGGACACCGAGATGGTCCGCACCAACGCCCGCTTGTATCAAGCCTTGCAAGGCATCACGCCGCTCGGACATATGGCGGCGCCGGAGCAGATCGCGGAGGTCATGTTCTTTCTGCTGGGCCCGCGGTCGTCTTATGTCACTGGCGCGGACATCGCGGTGGATGGCGGCGTCACGGGTGGTGGAATTTTCTGGCCGGTAGGGCGCGCGATTGGCGCACTGGGCGAACCGGAAAGGGCATGAGCGCAGGGATTTTTTTGCGGTAGGTGCCTGCATCGGCGCGCGATATTGGCGCGGCGCGGTGGGTGGTTTGAAACGTCACAACGACATTTAACTCTAGGAGACAGGTATGCGTATGTTGAAGAAAATGGCCGGCCTCGGCCTGGTAACCGGCGCCATGATGCTGGCGCAAAGTGCACTGGCGCAGCAGACGATCAAAGTCGGCGCCCTCAACCCCTACAGCGGCCCGCTGGCGCTGTACGGCACCGAGGTCACGCGGGGTTATGAAATCGCGGTGGACAAGGTCAACGCCGCCGGTGGCGTGCTGGGTCGCAAGATCGAGCTCATCCGCGGCGACGTGACCAATGCGCAGCAGGGCATCACGACGGTCGAGCAACTGGTCAACAAGGACAAGGTTGACATGTTCGTCGGCACCTACATCAGTGGCATTTCGCTGACCGCCAGCGATGCCGCGCTGCGCTATAACAAGCTGTACTGGGAGACCAATGCCGTCGCCCAGGTGCTGACCGAACGCGGACTGCCCAACTTCATCCGCAGCGGCCCGGATGGCGGTGCTTTCGCCAACACCTCTTCGGCAACCGTGCGCGACCTGATCGCGCCCGCGCTCAAGAAGAACGTGAAGGATCTGAAGATCTGGATCGAGCATGAAGAATCGATCTACGGCACGTCGATCGCACAGGGCCAGAAGCGTATTCTCGAAGCCTTCGGTGCCAAGGTCGTGGGTGTCGGTGCACACTCGGCGGCCTCGATCGACCTGAACGACGCGGTGCTGCGCGCCAAGAAGGCCGAGCCCGACATCCTGATCCAGACCGGCTACGTGCCCGATGGCAACCTGTTGCTGCGCACCATGCGCGAACAGGGCTTCAAGCCCGCTGCCGTGCTGTTCGTGGGCACCGGCGACACGCCGGAAACACTGCAGGCACTCGGCGCCTACACGGAGGGTGTGCTGGTAACCGGCTATCCGCGCAACGACATCAGCGAAGCCTTCGGTCCGGGAAACAAGGCGTATCTGGAAGCCTACCGTGCCAAATACAAGAGTGAGCCGGTGGCGCCCCAGGGCATGGCCGCATACTCGGGCTTCATGATCCTGGTCGAAGCGATCAAGGCCGCCGGAGGCGTGGACATGGCCAAGGTGCAGGCCGCGGCCGCCAAGATGGATCAGCCCGAGAACACCTATCCCTCCGGCTTCGGAGCCAAGTTCGACAAGACCTTCCAGAACGTACGCGCGCAATTCACCACCTCGCAGTGGCAGGGCGGCAAGATGGTGACGGTGTTTCCCAAGGCTGCCGTGGCGCCGGGCGTGGTGCTCAAGCCACTCGCGCGTCCCTGAACCCGCTGGACGCAGCTTTTTGCAACGCCATGGCTGATCTGATCCTGCACCATTTCGAGGCCTCACCGTTCTCGGAGAAGGTGCGCCTGGTGCTGGGCTACAAGCAGCTTGCCTGGAGGTCGGTGACTGTCCCCAATATCCTGCCCAAGCCGGATGTGGTGGCGCTGACCGGCGGTTATCGCCGGACGCCTTTTCTGCAGATTGGCGCGGACATCTACTGCGACACCGCGTTGATCTGCGAGGTGCTCGAGCGGTTGCGGCCCACACCCAGCCTGTATCCGGAACCGGGCCAAGCGCTGGCCCGCATACTGGCGCAGTGGGCCGAGAACACGCTGTTCTGGGCCGCGGTGACCTACAACCGCGGCGCTTCGGCCGAGCTGCCTCCCGCCGTCTTCGAGGACCGCAAAGCCATGGGTTTCGATGTGGAGTGGTGGCGACCAGCCGATGCCGCGCCCGCCTACCAGGCCTATGTGCGGCGTCTGTCGGAACTGCTGCGGGAGCAGCCCTATCTGCTGGGCTCCCAGCCCTGCATCGCCGACTTCAGCGCTTACCACGCCTTGTGGCTGGTGTACCTGCGCGCGGGGGCAACGGTGGAGATTGCGCAGCATGCGACGGCGCTCAGAGGCTGGCTGGGCCGCATGCAGGCCATCGGGCATGGCAGCGTCGAGCCCTTGGACGCCGCGCAAGCCATCGCCATCGCCGCCGGGTCCGAACCCGAGCCGGATGGCCGCAATCTGCTGGTCAACGGCGGGTTCCAGGACGAACACGGCATTTCGCCCGGCAGCCGCGTCGCGATCAGCGCCGAGAGCTTCGGGCGTGAGCCCACCATTGGCGAACTGGTTGCCGCTACGCCCCACCACTACAGCCTGCGGCGCGTGGATCCACACGCGGGCACGGTGCATGTGCATTTCCCCCGCATCGGCTACGTGCTGAAGCAGCTTTAGGAAAACCCGCGATGGACCAAATTCTCAACGTGCTGGTGTTCGGATTGCTGCTGGGCGGCATCTACGGGCTGGTCAGCATCGGCCTGAACCTGATCTTCGGTGTCGTTCGCATCGTCAACTTCGCGCAGGGCGAACTGGTGATGTTCGGCATGTACGGCAGCTACTACGCTTACGCGTTTCTGGGGGTCAGCCCTTACCTGTCGGTGTTCGTGGTGGCGCCCCTGGTGGGGCTGCTGGGGGTGGCGATCCAGCGTCTCGTGATCCAGCCGCTGCACAACGAGTCCAACATGCAGATCTTTGCCACCTTCGGCCTGCTCATGATGTTCCAGAACATCATGCTGGCCGTCTCGCATGGCCAGGCACTCAGCATCGGCGGGGAGATCGGTGCCAATGTGCTCACCGTGGGCGACCTGCGCATCAGCGTGGTGCGGTTGGTCACGCTGGTTGCGACCACGCTGATCACGATCGGCCTGCACCTGTTCCTGCGCCACACCATGACCGGCAAGGCGATCCGCGCGGTGACCCAGGACAAGCGCTCCGCACGCGTCCTGGGCATCAACGTCGAGCGCACCTTCCTGTTCACCTTCGGCATCGGCGCGGCACTGGCCGGCATGGCCGGCGCGTTGCTGACGCCGATCTATTCGATCACGCCGGCCGTCGGGGGCAACTTCATTCTGGCAGCGTTCGCGGTGGTGGTGCTGGGCGGCCTGGGCAGCGTCTGGGGCGCTTACATCGGCGGCCTGATCGTGGGCGTGGTCGAGGCCTTCGCGGGCTACTACATCGACCCGGCCCTCAAGAACGCGATCTGGTTCCTGATCTTTCTTGTGGTGTTGGTCGTCCGTCCGTCCGGCTTGCTGGGCCAGGTCGGCGCAGAGGAGGTAGGTTTCCGTGAACAAAACTGAGCAACCCCACCCCGACACCGGCGCGGCCACCTCGTCGGCATCGGACACCGGCATCGAGTCCGGCACCAGCGCGCTGGTGAAATACCTCGCCGGCATGGCGCTGGCGTTGCTGCCGTTCGTGCTGCTGGTGGAAGATGCGCACTGGCTCAACATCATCGCCTTCACCTACCTGATGGGAGGGCTGGCGGCGGCCTGGAACATCATCGGCGGCTTCGGCGGGCAGTTCTCGCTGGGCCACGGCGTGTTCTTCGGCATCGGGGCCTACCTGAGTGCCCGGTTGTATGTGGCCTACGATCTGTCGCCCTGGCTGACCATCATCCCCTGCGCGGTCTTTGCCGCCGGCGTGGCGATGCTGATCTCGTGGCCCACGTTTCGCCTGCGCGGGCCCTTTTTCGCCATCGCGACACTGGCCTTCAACGAAGTGGCGTTTGTGATCGCCAACCATTTCGAGTCGCTCACGGGCGGGCCACGCGGCATCATGATCCCGTTCAAGGCCGGCTTCGCCAACATGATCTTCCGCGAGCGCTGGCAATACGCGGTGCTGATGTTCGTGTTCATGGCCCTTGTCATCGGAACCACCGTGGTGCTGCGCCGCAGCCGGCTGGGCTACTACTTGCTGGCCGTGCGCGAGGATGAAGACTCGGCGCGCGCCTCCGGCATCAACGTGCTGCGAGTCAAGCTGCAGGGTATGGGCTTAAGCGCCGGCCTCACGGCCATGGGCGGCACGCTGTTTGCCATGTACCTGCGTTTCATCGACCCGCCGACGATCTTCAACCTGCAGGAGGTGGGCGTGAAATTCGCGCTGTTGTCGCTGATCGGCGGTGTCGGCACGGTCGCCGGGCCGCTGCTCGGCGCGGCATTGATCATCCCGTTCGAAAACTTCCTGCGCGCCGAACTCGCCAACGCCTTGCCGGGAATGAACCTGGCCATCCTGGGCCTGCTCATGGTGCTGGCCGCGCTGTTCATGAAGCGTGGCGTGGTCGGAGCGTTGCGCGACCTGATGCACCGGATTCGATCAAGGAAGGGGGAAAAGAAATGAGCGATGTCTTATTGGCCGTCTCGGGTGTGAGCAAGCATTTCCTGGGGCTGCGCGCGGTGGACGACGTGTCGCTGTCGGTGCGCAAGGGCGAGATCGTCAGCATCATCGGCCCCAACGGCGCCGGCAAGACCACCTTCTTCAACCTGCTCACCGGCCAGCTGGCGCCGACCTCGGGCGAAGTGCGCCTGCGCGGCGAGCGTATCAACCAGCTACCGCCGCATGACCGGGCGCGGCTGGGCATGGGGCGCACGTTCCAGATCGCCAAGCCTCTGATTGCCCTGAATGCGCTTGAGAACGTGATGATCGGCGCGTTCATGCGCCACCGCGCGCTGGGCGTGGCGCGCGACAAGGCGATGGCCGTGCTGGAAAAGTGCGGCCTGGTACACCACGCGCGCAAACGCGCGGGCGACCTGACGCTGAGCGAGCGGCGCCGGCTCGAAGTGGCGCGCGCATTGGCACTGGAGCCGGAAATCGTCTTGCTGGACGAGGTCATGGCCGGCCTGAACCAGAGCGAAGTGGGGCAGGCCATCGAACTGCTGAAAGGCTTGCATGCGGGAGGGCTCACTTTCTTGATCATCGAACACAACCTCAAGGTCGTGCGCGCGTTCTCGGACCGCGTCGTGGTCCTCGACCGCGGACGCCTGATCGCCGAAGGCACGGCCGACCAGATCCTGAATTCGCCCGAGGTCGTCAAAGCCTACCTGGGCGATGGGCACCAGGCGGTGGAGTTGGGGGTGTTATGACAACAGCACCCAACAACGCGATATTGCAGGTAGAGAACCTGTTTTCCGGGTATGGCGAACTGCCGGTGCTCGATGGCGTCAACGTGCGGGTCGGGCAGGGCGAGATCGTGTCCGTGGTGGGTGCCAATGGCGCGGGCAAGACCACGCTGCTGCTGACCATCAGCGGCCACCTGCCCACGCGTTCCGGCCGCATGAGCTTCGACGGCCAGGACATCACGCGCCTGCCCGCACACAGCGCGGCTGAACGCGGTCTGGTCATGGTGCCGGAAGGCGGGCGCCTGTTCCCGTTCATGACGGTGCTCGAAAACCTGGAGCTGGGCGCTTACCACCGCGCCGCCCGGGCCCGGTTGCGCGAATCGCTGGACGAGGTGATGACGCTGTTTCCACTGCTCGCTGAGCGCCGCACC
>JANLPN010000080.1:0-7840 GCA_031367285.1 Betaproteobacteria bacterium
GCTCTGGCGCGCGCGCAGTTTGTTCTGGTAGCGCTCCGGCAGGCGGAAGTCAACGTACATGCTGCCGAGGTCTTCGAGGTTGATCAAATCGGCTCCGTCCTTGACGAAGTCCCCGAGGTTGATATTGCGAATGCCTACCGTGCCGTCGAACGGCGCCATGATCGCCATGCGCGACAGCCGGGCACAGGCCAGCGCCAGTTGCGCCTCCGCTACCTGCAAGTTGGCCGAGCTTTCTTCGAGTACCCGCTGCGCCACAAAACTCTGCGCCACCAATTCCTGGTTGCGCTTGTAATTGGCCTGCGCAATCGAGACCTGCGCCTGCGCCTGCTTTATCTCGGCCTTTTGCAGGGTGTCGTCGAGTTGCACCAGCATCTGGCCCTTGCGCACCGTGGCGCCGTCTGAAAAACCCAATTCCTTCACGCGCCCGGCCACCTCGGGACGCATCATGACGCTCTGGCGCGAGCGCAGGGAGCCGACCGACTGCGCATCGTCCTGCAAGGTGGCGCGTTCCACCTTGGCCACCTCGACGCCGGCCGCGCGTGGCGCCGACCCGGCTGCGGCCGGTGACGCAGCGCCCGGCGAGCCGCCGCCCGGGCCGGCAGCCGTGATTTCCTTGGGTCCGGACGGTTTGGACTGGTACCACCAGGCCGCCCCGGAAGCGGCGGCGATGCCAACGACGGCGATAACGGAGTAAATTACTTTTGAAGCCATTGAATGTGTCGGCATGCATACGGGCCAGTCCCCGCACACCACCAATGTTGCAGACGCGATTAGCGCCGTTGTCCCTGTTTTACCCGATTATCCCAGCACAATTCGTGCCGCCTTATTTTTGACGCATAGGCAGTTGTTCCACCCCCCGGTTGGCAAGCATGTCGGCACGCTCGTTACCCACGTCACCCGAGTGGCCCTTGACCCAGCGCCACTCAATTTTGTGGTCCCCGCAGACCAGTGCATCGAGCCGCTGCCACAAGTCGACATTCTTTACAGGCTGCTTCGCAGCCGTCCTCCAGCCCCGTGCCTTCCACCCCCCAATCCATTCCGTGATGCCCTTGCGTACGTATTCGCTGTCCAGATACAGCGTGACATGGCACGGCCGCTTTAATGCGGCCAGCGCCTCGATGACTGCCGTCAATTCCATGCGGTTGTTGGTCGTGCCGGCCTCCCCGCCGAACAATTCCCTTTCGGTGTCGCCTGACTTCAGCCAGACGCCCCAGCCGCCTGGACCCGGGTTGCCCTTGCAGGCCCCGTCGGTATAGATCTGCACGTGGTTCAACTGTTTCTCCCTCTGCTGTTTTGTGGAGACCGGTTGGCGATCGATACCGGTGCGCTGGCCCGGACCGGAACGGCTTTCCAGGCCGGCCCAATCAGCCGCATGCCGCGCACCCGTTTCACGGCGACCAGGAAATAGACCGCTCCAAATATGGGCCACCAACGGGCACCGGCCCAGTCCATCCATTGAAAACGTTGCAGCCACTGCTCACCCATGACGGCCGGCCGGTAGCAGCCAAAACGCCCCGACTCGACCTCGAAACTGAGCAGGCGAAGCCAATCGCGCAGCCGCCAGTACCCGATGAACTCGCCCTCGGAGGGCAGAAAAAGTTCGCCAAAACCGAAGCGCCGGTAGAGACGGGCGCGGCGCTGGCGCAGACCCCACAGGCTGGCCGGGTTGACACCGCAGATCACCACGCGCCCTTCCGGTACCAGCACGCGTTCGACCTCCCGCAAGGTGGCATGTGGATCGACGTGCTGCTCCAGGGTATGCGGCAATACCACCAGGTCCAGGCTGCCGGCAGGAAACGGCAAGGCGGCAAAATCACAAGCCAACTGCACTACCGCTGCCGTACTGCCTGAGCGTTGACCCGATGCCTGCGCTGTGGTACCGTGCAACGGGCTCGCGGCATCCGCTGCGGGTTGGGGCTCCAAGCCCGCGGTGCTGGATGCCAGCCAGCGGTGTGGCATACGGTTGGCCTGCAGGGCGTCCAGCGCCGGCAACCCAAGCTGCAATGCGTGGAACCCGAAAATGTCTGCCACCACACGGCCCATCTGGGCGCGCTCCCAGTCCAGCACATAGCGGCCTTGGGGGGTTTGAAACCAGTCCTGCAAATCTACAATTGGATTGCTCATGAACCTGCATCAGTTTTCCGCGCCTGGCGAATTTTGCAAAGGGTCGATTCTAGTCACCCCGCTTGCACCGACTCCCCAATGAATTTCTTTCGTACCACCTGCATCACCACGTTGGTGCTTCTTGGCGGTTGTGCCGCCATCAGCCAGCCGGGCGCCGACCAGGTCGCCAGTATCGAGGCACCTGCCGGCAGCACGCCACCGCAGTCCAGTGCGCGCGCCATGGCAACGCGTCCAGCACCCCCGCTCTCCTTGCCGCCGCGCAGCATACTGGTGCCGGGTGGGCCGCTGGAGCCACTGGCAGCCAACCAGGCGGCGGCGCTGGCGGTGACCCTGCTCACCCCACCTACCGACCTGTGGGAGCGGATTCGCCGCGGTTACGGCATGCCCAACCTGGAGAGCGATCTGGTGCGTGACCGCGAACAGTGGTATGCCAGCCGGCCCGATTACATCCTGCGCATGACCGAACGCTCGCGCAAGTACCTGTTCCACATCGTCGAAGAACTGGAACTGCGCAACATGCCGACCGAACTCGCTCTGCTGCCGTTTATCGAGAGCGCCTTCAACCCGCAAGCCGTGTCGAGCGCGAAGGCCGCCGGCATGTGGCAATTCATGCCGGCCACGGGCAAGCACTTTGAACTCAAGCAAAACGCGTTTCGGGATGATCGCCGCGATGTGCTGGCCTCGACCCGCGCCGCACTCGACTACCTGCAAAAGCTGCATGGCATGTTTGGCGACTGGCATCTTGCGCTTGCCGCCTACAACTGGGGCGAGGGCAGTGTCGCGCGCGCCATCGAGAAAAACAAACGCGCCAATCTCGGGACCGGCTACCTGGACCTGAACATGCCGGCGGAGACCCGGCTCTATGTGCCCAAGTTGCAGGCCGTCAAGAACATCGTCACAGCCCCGGAGAGTTACAACTCCACGGTGCCGCTGATCGAGAACCATCCTTACTTCCAGACCGTGACCATCACCCGCGACATCGACGTGGCTTTGGCGGCAAAGCTGGCCCAGGTACAGCTTGATGACTTCAAGGCGCTCAACCCGTCTGCCAGCCGGCCAGTCATCCTGGCCGCCGGCACGCCGCAAATTTTGCTGCCATGGGACAACGCCGCCGTATTTCAGAGCAACCTGCGGAGCTACACCGGCACGCAGCTTGCAAGCTGGACCGCATGGCAGGCCCCGTCCACCATGAAGCCCGCCGATGCAGCGAAGAAAGTGGGTATAGGCGAGGCTGACCTGCGCGCACTGAACAATATTCCCGCCGGCGTGGTGATCAAGGCCGGCTCCACCTTGCTGGTGCCGCGCTCCGCCGCCGTGCGCGACGACGTGGCGGAACACATAGCGGACAACGCCCAGTTATCACTTGCGCCACAAGTCATGCTGGACCGCAAAGTGGTGCGCGCCGGAAAAAATGACACGGTGGCCAGCATGGCGAAACGCTACAAGGTGACTACCGGCAGCGTCGCCGAATGGAACCGGGTGGCTGCGTCCGCCAGCTTCAAGCTCGGCCAGCAGGTCACCATCTACCTGCCCGCGCACTCCAAGGCGGCCTCTTCGCGCGTTGCCAGCAGCAGCACCCAGGCCACGCGGCACAGCAAGGCCAGACCGGTCCAGCTGGCCCGGCGTTAGTGCGCGAGAAAACGCCCGGGGCGCTTTCAAGCCCGGTATTTTTCCTTCGCCTTACGCGAGAAGTCATTGGTGTAGGTTCTAGCCAGGTCGATCTTGTCGATCCTGACCGATGGGTCGACCCGGCCTATGGCGCGCAGGGCCGTGCGCGCGCCCTCGTCGGGAATCAGCCCGTCGGTGGCTATGGCTTCGCGCACCTTGTTGAACGCGGCCAGGTACACCCCCCGGTCGCCCAGCAGGTAAGGCTCGGGCACCACCTTGATCAGGTCGCTCGGGCCGGCCGTCTGCAGCCACTTGAGGGCGTGCACCACCGCATTGGCCAGGGCCTGCACGGTTCTTGGGTTCTTCTGCACGTAGTCGTCCGGCGCACACAGGCAAGCTGCCGGCATCGGACCCCCAAACACCTCCAGGGTGCCCTTGAGCGTGCGGGTATCGGAGATGATGCGTACATCTCCCCGATGCTCCAGCATGCTCATCACCGGCTCGGTATGGCTTAATGCGTCCACCTGGCCCGAACGTATCGCCGCCATTGCAGCGGTCGACGATGCCATCTCGATAAAGCTGACATCGCCAGGCAGCACACCGCCGCGCGACAGCACCAGACTGGCGACCATATTGGCCGATGAACCGGACGCTGACACACCGATCTTGCGGCCTTTGAGATCGGTGATCACCTTATAACCCGGCATCGTCCTGGTTGACACTCCCAGCGCAACTTGAGGCGCACGGCCCAGCAATACAAAGGCCCGATAAAACTGGTTGCGGCTCTGCAGGCTGATGGTGTCCTCAAAGGCTGCACCCACCACGTCATCGGAGCCTTCCTGCACCGCCTGCCACGCACGCAGACCTCCACCAAAATCGTGCAACTCCACTTCCAGGCCCTCGGCCGAAAAATAGCCCAGCCGCTCGGCAACCGTCAGTGGCAGGAAGTGGAATGACGCCTTGGCGCCAACGGCAATGGATACCCGCGTTTTCTCGGGCTTCGCCTGGGCGCGAGCGCCTGACACGCCCAGGCCCGCGACCCACAGCGCAGTGAGCGATACCAATGATCGACGGTCCATCCGCAAACGGTGCATCCCCAGCCTCGCCTTTTTTTCTCTAGTTCTGGCTTGAGGCTACCAAAGGCCGCACGAGTCCGCATCGGGAACATCCCGAGCGGGTTTTTACTTAGGGACACTGCTGGTGCGCCAGCGCGGCGCGGCTAAATCTGTTTAGCGCCGGTCCACCAGCGCGTGGGCGATCGTGCCCAGATCCACATATTCCAGCTCGCTGCCCACCGGGACGCCGCGGGCCAGCCGGGTGATCTGCAAGCCACGCGCACGCAGCACTTCGCTGATGACGTGGGCGGTGGCCTCGCCTTCCGCGGTGAAATTGGTGGCCAATATCACCTCGGCGACCACGCCGTCACCGGCGCGGTCAAACAGGTTCTTGAGGCCGATGTCCTTGGGGCCAATGCCGTCCAGCGGGCTGAGTTTGCCCATCAGCACGAAATACAGGCCTTTGTAGGCGCCGGTGCGCTCCACCGCCGACTGGTCGGCAGGGGTCTCGACCACACACAGCTTGGACGCGTCGCGCCGCGCATCCAGGCAAGTGGCGCAGACCTCGGCCTCGGTAAAGGTATGGCACCGTGCGCAGTGCTTGACGAAGCTTGCCGCCTGCGCCAACGCCGCCGACAGGTTGCGTGCGCCCTCCCGGTCATGCTGCAGCAGATGAAAGGCCATCCGCGAGGCCGACTTCACGCCCACGCCCGGCAGGCGGCGCAAGGCCTGTATCAGACCCTCCAGCGAATGCGAATCAGCCATGCCGGCAGCGGTAATCCCGCGTGTGCGCCGCCCCCGCCACGGCTGTCAAAACGGGAACTTCATGCCGCCGGGCAAACCCGGCATGCCGGCCGTGAGCTTGCCCATCTTCTCGTTGGATGTTTCTTCGGCCTTGCGCACCGCCGCGTTGAACGCCGCGGCCACCAGATCCTCCAGCATGTCCTTGTCGTCAGCCAGCAGGCTGGGGTCTATGGTGACCCGGCGCACGTCGTGTTTGCAGGTCATCAGCACCTTGACCAGACCGGCGCCGGACTCGCCCGTGACCTCGATATGGGCCAACTCGTCCTGCGCCTTTTTCATGTTGTCCTGCATCGCCTGGGCCTGCTTCATGAGACCGGCGAGTTGACCTTTATTGAACATGGAATTCCTTCAAATGGATACCAGGCTCGGAGCCCGGAACAAAAATATGCGTCGCCGGTACACGTCACACCGGCTTGATGCTGCCGGGTACGATTTTCGCCCCAAAATCGCGCATCATCTGCTGCACGAACGGGTCTTCAAAAATAGTGCGTTCCGCAGCCAGCAGTTTCTCGGCCGCCGCCGCCGTATTGCGCCGCGCCGGGCTGTCGGTGACACGGCCGATTTCCACTGCCAGCTGCACCGGGTAACCAGCCGCTTGCAACGCGGCGGCCAGCCGCTCACGGCTGGCCGGCTGGTTGAGCGACTCGCGCTCCACGCGCAGTATCCACTGGTCGGTATCCCGTGCCACCAGTTGCGACTGCAAAGCCAGCTCGCGCACCAGGGCGGTAATGGCGTCGCCGGCCACCAGCTGTTGCACCGTGGTGTGCCAGAAGGCGCCCTCCTCCGTGGGAACCAGCACCAGCGCCTGCCCGGATGCCGTTGCCTCGGAGCGGGAATCGGCCTGCACCCGCACCGGCACCGCAACCACCTGCGAAGACTGGGGCGGGCGCGGCATTTGTCCTGCCGGCACCGCCTGCCCATGGCCATATTGCGGGTGCGACGGCCGTTCATTCTCCAGCACATGCAGCACTTGCCCGGGCGGCAATCCGGAGTCCGCGGGTGGCGTGGGTTTTTGTGCCGCGGAGATAACGGACGCGGCGGCGGGAGCGGGCACGGGTACCGCCGGCTGCACCCCACGCGCCACGACTGGAACCGCCGAGCCAGCCTCACTCAGAGTTTTTTTTTCCGCGCGTGCCCGGTCCGGCTTGAAGGCCAGCAGGCGCAACAGCACCATTGTCAAAGCCGCATATTCGTCCGGCGCCAGACCCAGCTCTGCGCGGCCGTACAGGCACATGCTGTAGAGCAACTGCGTTTCGTCGGCCGGCATGCGCTGCGCCAGGCGTGCGGTATCGGCGGTGTCCGGGTCGGCCTCGTCGGCGGCAGAGGGCACCGCCTGCAGCACCGCCATGCGTTGCAGCACCAGGCTCATTTCTTCGAGCGTGAACGCCGCGCTCAATCCATGAAGCCGCAATTCCTCGACGGTGTCGATCACCGTCTTGCCGTTGCCCAGCGCCAGCGCCTCGATGAGCCGGAACACGTAGCCGCGGTCCACGCTGCCCAGCATCTGGTGCAATGTGGCCTCCACCAATTGCCCGGCGCCAAAGGCAATCGCCTGGTCGGTCAGGGAAAGCGCATCACGCATCGACCCGCGCGCGGCGCGCGACAACAGCCGCAGCGACTGCTCGTCGGCCGCCACGCCTTCGTCGTGCAACACATGGGTCAGGTGTTCGCGGATCGTCTCGGGCGCCATCGGCCGCAGATTGAACTGCAGGCAACGCGACAACACCGTCACCGGCACCTTCTGCGGGTCGGTGGTGGCCAGCACAAACTTGAGGTAGTCGGGCGGCTCTTCCAGAGTCTTCAGCATGGCGTTGAAGGCCGGCCCGGTCAACATGTGCACCTCGTCGATCATGAACACCTTGAAGCGCCCCTGCACCGGCTTGTACACCGCCTGCTCCAGCAGGGTCTGCACGTCGTCGATACCGCGGTTGGACGCGGCGTCCAGCTCGGTGTAGTCGATAAAGCGGCCGGAGTCGATGTCGGTGCAGGCCTGGCACACACCACACGGCGTGGACGTGATGCCGCCCGTGCCGTCCGGCCCCAGGCAATTGAGCGACTTGGCCAGGATACGCGATACCGTTGTTTTGCCCACGCCGCGTGTGCCGGTAAACAGGTAGGCATGGTGCAGCCGCTGCGAGTCCAGCGCATTGGTCAAGGCCCGCACCACATGTTCCTGCCCGACCATCTGCGTGAAGTTCTTGGGGCGGTACTTGCGGGCGAGCACGAGGTAGGACATGCAGGGATTCTAG
>JANLPN010000084.1:0-2767 GCA_031367285.1 Betaproteobacteria bacterium
TGGCGCCATGACCGCGCCGACCGGCAAGGGCCTGGGCATCGAGGTGGACCCCGCTCTGTTTGGCCCACCGATATTGTTCGTTGCCTGAACCTTCCACAAGACTAAGACTGAGCACCAGGATGGACGCGAATCCGGGATCCGCAGCTGCCGCGGCCGCGCCAAACCCGGGCGTGGTCTTGTCATCGGACACGCTGGAAGCGCAACGCCACCTGCTGTACCTGGCACGCCTTGAACGCCTGCGTGCGTTCATGCGCCAGGCCGAAATGCCGGTGTTGCTGACGCTGGACGTGAACCACATCTTCTACGCCACCGGCGCGCGCAATATGCAACTGTTCGGCATGCGTTCGCCGTCGCGTTACCTGCTGGTGTTCGAGTGCGGCCCCACCGTGCTGTACGAATACACGGGCGGCGAACACCTGGCGCAATCGCTGCCCACGGTCACCCACATCAAGCCGGCCATCGGCCTGTCGTTCCTCGGGTCGGGCGGCAGACTCGAAGATGCGTGCGAACGTTTCGCCAGGGAGATTGCCACCACCGTGCGGGCCGTTGACCCCACGATAGACAAGATCGGCCTGGACCGGTTCCCGTTTGCGGCAACCGACGCGCTGCGCAAACAGGGCTTCACGCTGCACGATTCCGACGCGGCCTTTATCCCGGCACGCGCCATCAAGCTGCCGATCGAGATCCCCTACATGTTTGAGGCCATGCGCCGCGTGGAAGAAGGTGTGCGCCGGCTAGAAAATGCTATTGAGCCCGGCAGGACGGAGACGGAAGTCTGGGCCGAGTTCTGGTTCGACTTCATGCAAAAGGACGGCCAGTTCCTGACCACACGGCTGTTCCAGAGCGGGCCCAATACCTTCCCGTATTTCAAGGAGACCAGCAGCAAGGTCCTGCAAACCGGGGAGTTGTTGTGCCTGGATACCGATGCGCAGGGCTACCAGGGGTACGCGGTGGACTTCTCGCGCTCCTTCCTTTGCGGCGATGGTGTACCCACGGCCGAACAGCGCAAGCTTTACCGGCTTGCACAAGAGCAGATCGCAACCAACGCCGCATTGCTCCAAGCAGGCATGGAGTTCCGCGAGTTCGCCGAACGCGCCTGGAAGTGCCCCGAGGTGTACCGCCCGCACCAGTACGGCCTGCTGGGACACGGTCTGGGCCTGGCCGGCGAGTTCCCCAATATTCCGCATTTCGAACCGGGCGTGCCCTACGCACTCGATGCGCGTATCGAACCCGGCATGGTGCTGTGCCTGGAGAGCTACATCGGCTCCGAAGCCTCCGGGCAAGGTGTGAAGCTGGAGAACCAGTACCTCGTGCACGACACCCACGTGGAATGTATGTCGCACTATCCGATGGACTCGCGGTTGGGCCGGGCATAGGGCCAGCGGCAAAGGACTGCAGCCTATGGCTGGATTTGGCTGCACGCCCGCTGGCGGCTTTTTTGCGTCGCATAAGATGGAGTTGCCAAATAATGCGCTAAACATGGACCAAGCAACCCACAACAAGATCGTGTCCTTCATCTGGGGCATCGCCGACGATGTGCTGCGCGATCTCTTCAAGCGCGGCAAGTACCCCGATGTGATCCTGCCGATGTGCGTCATCCGGCGCATGGACGCGGTGCTGGAGCCGACCAAGCAGAACGTGCTTGACGCCAAGGCGATGCTCGACGCGGCAGGCATCACCGAGCAGCGCACCGCCCTCTGCGACGCCGCGGGACAGGCTTTCTACAACACCTCGAAGTTCACCCTGCGCGACCTCAAGTCGCGTGGCAGCCAGCAGCGTTTGCTGGCCGATTTCGAAGATTATCTCAACGGCTTCTCGCCCAATGTCCAGGACATCCTGGAGAACTTCAAGTTCCGCAACCAGCTGCACACGCTGTCCAAGGCCGACGCCATCGGCACGCTGATCAACAAGTTTCTTGACCCCGACATCGACCTCTCGCCGGCCGGCATCGACAACCACTCCATGGGCACGGTGTTCGAAGAGCTGGTGCGCAAGTTCAACGAAGACAACAACGAAGAGGCCGGCGAGCACTGGACGCCGCGCGACGCGGTGCGGCTGATGGCCAACCTGGTGTTTCTGCCGGTCGAGGACCAGATCAAATCCGGTACCTACCTGCTGTTCGACGACGCCTGCGGCACCGGCGGCATGCTTACCGTGGCCGAGGAAACGCTCACTGCCATCGGCATGAAGCGCGGCCTGCAGGTCGAGGCCCGCCTCTACGGCCAGGAGATCAACCCCGAGACCTATGCGATTTGCAAGGCTGACATGCTGATCAAGGGCGAGGGCGAAAACGCCGACCACATCGTCGGCGGCGCGGAGTGGTCCACGCTGTCGCACGACGCGTTCCCGGCGCAGGAGTTCGACTTCATGCTCGCCAACCCGCCTTATGGCAAGAGCTGGAAGAAAGACCTGGAGGCGATGGGCGGCAAGGACGGCATGCGCGACCCGCGTTTCAAGGTCATGCACCAGGGCGAAGAGTTGTCGCTGGTCACCCGCTCCAGCGACGGCCAGATGTTGTTCCTGGTCAACATGGCGTCGAAGATGAACCACGGCTCCGCCCTGGGCAGCCGCATCGCCGAGGTGCACAACGGCTCCTCGCTCTTCACCGGCGACGCCGGCCAGGGCGAAAGCAATATCCGCCGCTGGCTGATCGAAAACGACTGGCTTGAAGCCATCGTCGCGCTGCCGCTCAACCTGTTCTACAACACCGGCATCGCCACCTACATCTGGGTGTTGTCCAACCGCAAACCCGCGCACCGCAAGGGCC
>JANLPN010000102.1:0-4610 GCA_031367285.1 Betaproteobacteria bacterium
AGGGATCAAAATTGATGAACACAAAACCACCCCAGACACCGACCTGGGCTTGCGGCAGACAAAATTTTTCGCGATCAACCTGCGGGAAATCCCATGCGTTCGGCAGGCCGACCAATTTGCCGTCCAGCCCCCAGGTGATGCCGTGTACCGGGCATTTGATGTGGCGCACGTTGCCGCATTCGGTGCGCAGGATGGTGCCGCGGTGCAGGCAGGAGTTGACGTAGGCCCGGATGTCGGTGGGGCCGGTGCCGGTGCGCACGATCAGCAGCGAGTCATGCACGATGTCATAGACCTCGATGTCGCCTACTTCCGGAATGTCTTCGACGCGGCAGGCCATCTGCCAGGTCTTGCGCCAGACCTTGTCCACTTCGCGGTCGTGCCAGTCTTTGGTGTAGTAGCGGTCCAGCGAGACATCGTCGCGGCCCATGTCGCGCGGCGAGTCGATCAGCAGCACGGCCGGTGCCGGCTTGGCATCGCCGGCAAGAATTTCCTGCACCGAACGTGCCGGTGATCGAGGCACCGGCGCTGCCGGCTCTTTGCGGCTGACCGGCATGGCTACAACGGATGTGTTCATCGCAATCTCCTCGTTGGGTCTATCTTAAATATGTAACTCTCATAGTGCAAGTAATGGTTTCCCCTAGCCTCTTCATGTCACCGGGGTGACTGCACATTTTTTTATATAGACTGTTGTTATGCAAGTTTTCTGGATACTGCCCCGGTGTTCCGGAGCGATCCGGTCCAGACCTGGCGATGCCCTTAAACTTGTCCGTCACGCTGCCACACGCCCACCAACACGCCCCACCCCATGCCTGTTCTCCAACCGCCCGCAGTGCCACCCCCTGGCCCGGTTGCCATCAATGCGGCACTGATTGCGGTGCGCCAGGCGGCCCAGGTGTTGTGCGACCGCGCCACGCTGCTGGTGCTGTTGCACGCCCACTGCGGCGCATGCCGTTATGCGGAGTTCAGCGAACAGACCGGGCTGGCCAGCCGCATCCTGAGCGCCCGGCTGGCGCAATTGACCGAGGACGGCCTGCTGGTGCGTATCCCCTACTCGCGCCGGCCACTGCGCCATGCCTACCACTTGACGCACATGGGCGTGGCACTGTTCGACGTGCTGGCCCTGCTGGTAACCTGGGAGCAGGCCTGGCCGGGCCCGGATGGGGTCAACCGGGTGGCGCAGGTCATGCACCTGGGTTGCCAGAGCACCAACTGCCAAGCCGGCGCAACCACCACGGTGCGCATGCACTGCGCGGCCTGCGGGGAGCCCGTCACCGCGCGTGAAATCGCGTTGCGCGTGAGCCAGACCGAGATGGCAAAAATGCCGACCAAGAGCACAAGCACACGCCGGACCAGCCAGGAGACCGGCTACAAGACGGGAGATTCGGCGTCACCGGTGCCGCAGGGTCTGGCCGTGCTGGGCGACAAATGGAGCATCGAGGTGCTGGTGTGCGCGCATTTCGGAATTCGCCAGTTTGGGGATTTCGGCACCCGCACCGGCATATCCACCAATATCCTCGCGGATCGCCTGAACCGGCTGGTCGATGGCGGGCTGCTGCGTCGCAGCACCGGCGAAGGCCGACACCGCAAGGGCCTGTACCTGCTCACCAGCAAGGGGCTGGAGTTCTACCCGATCCTGATCGTCATCCAGAGCTGGGCCGACCAGTGGATAGACCACCGCATCCGCTCGCCCGTCAAACTCAGCCACATGCCGTGCCGCAAGGTGCTGCAACCGTTGCTTGTCTGCACCGGCTGCGAGCAGCCGATATCGTATGCGCAGGGCAAGATACGGATGACCACACCGGCGGCAGCGAACGCCGGTGTGCCTGATCCGGCCTCCGATACCCGGTAGCCAACCCGCTGTTGGCTGTACCCCTGCTGGCCCAGGACACGGGCAAAATCGTGGTGGGAGCCATGGCATTCGGCATTATTGAAGCGCCGAAGAAAAAGAAGCCCGGCATCCTGTATGCACAGGAAGATTCTGGGTGCCGTGGTCTCGCTGCACGCGCTGTGTGTCATTGCGGTGGCGGCCTGTCTGTGGCCTTTGGCTGGGGCGGTCTGATCCAGCTCGGCCAGGCTGCTTTCATCGGTATCGGGGCCTACACCTCGGCCATCCTGGCGCTGCGTTTTGGCATCAGCCTTCTGCTGGCGATGCCGGCCGGCATGGTGGAATCGCCCGTGCCTTGATCCTGCAACCGCGCGTGCTGATGCTGGACGAGTCGGCCGCGCAGGGCTGCTCAATAAGACCTTGGCAGACCCAGCACGTGTTCGGCCAGGTAGCTCAGGATCAGATTGGTCGAAATCGGCGCGACCTGGTACAGGCGGGTTTCGCGGAACTTGCGCTCCACGTCGTACTCCCGCGCGAAACCGAATCCGCCATGGGTCTGGACACACATATTGGCCGCCTCCCACGAGGCATCGGCGGCCAGCATCTTGGCCATGTTCGCCTCCGCGCCGCAGTCCAGCTGGCGCTCGTACAGCTCTACCGCCTGCCTGACCATGAGTTCGGCGGCACGCATGGACGCGTAGGCCTTGGCCATCGGAAACTGGATGCCCTGGTTTTGTCCGATGGGGCGGCCGAAAACTTCACGCTGCGTCGCGTATCGTGCGGCTTTGTCGATGAACCACCTGGCGTCGCCGATGCACTCCGCGCCAATCAGAATCCGCTCGGCATTCATGCCGGTCAAAATATAGCGAAATCCCCTGCCTTCTTCGCCGATCAGGTTGGCCTGGGGAATCTCGACGTTGTCGAAAAACACCTCCGTGGTGCCATGGTTCATCATGGTGCGGATAGGGCGGATGCTCAGGCCGGCCTGGCAGGCTTCGCGCATGTCCACCAGGAAGACCGAAAGGCCGTCGGTGCGTTTGGCCACTTCCGGTCTCGGCGTGGTACGCGCCAGCAGCAGCATGAGGTCGGAATGGGCGGCGCGCGACGTCCATATCTTCTGCCCGTTCACGATGTACTTGTCGCCGCGTTTCTGCGCGAAGGTACGCAGTGACGTGGTGTCGGTGCCGCTGGCCGGCTCGGTCACGCCAAAGGCCTGCAGACGCAGCTCGCCGCTGGCGATCCGCGGCAGGTACTGCTGCTTCTGTGCTTCACTGCCATGGCGCAGCAAGGTGCCCATGATGTACATCTGGGCATGGCAGGCACTGGCGTTGCCGCCCGAACGCTGGATCTCCTCCAGGATGGCGGCAGCGGCGGACAGGGTGAGCCCGGAGCCGCCATAGGCCTCGGGGATCAGTGCCGCGAGGTACCCGCTGTCGGTCAGCGCCCGCACAAATTCCGAAGGGTAGGCATCGTCCTGGTCGAGCGCGCGCCAGTACGCGCCGTCAAAGTTGGCGCAAAGTTTGCCTACTTCGTCGCGTATATCGGCGTGGTCTGGATAAACAGGGGTCATGAATGGCTTTCTTTGGCTATCCATTGTGAAGCGGACTGCCGGGGCCGCGCTACGCATAAAGCTGGCCCGGCTTGCGTTCGAACGCGTGGCAACTTATTGTTGGGGCGCACTGAAGTGGCTCACCGAAAGGTGTTCCAGACTCAAGCCGTACTTCGCAACATCGCCCCCCAAGGCCAGCGTCGCCTCACGGGCAGCTTCGACGACTTGCCGGCATGCCGTGAACATTGCCTCGGGCGCCGTGAGCCGCTCCCGGGGGGCGGACAACGCAAGCGCTCCGTTCAGCTCCCCCGTCACACCAAACACGGGGGCAGCCACGGAAGCGGTCTCCGGATCGCGCTCGCCATAAGACGTGGCCCAATACTGCCCACGGACGGCGTCGTGTAGTGCCACAAAAGGCGGCGAGAACGCCAGCAGTACCTTGCCGGATGCACCCTGCTCGATGGCGTATTCCTGCCCGATCCGCACCGAGGCGCGCACCGCCCGGGAAGGTTCGGTACGGAAGAGCGCAACACGCATGTTGTCGTGCCGCACGTAAAAGGACGCGGTTTCCCCGCTCGCCGCGCTGAGCTGCTTCAGCAGCGGCTCGATGACGTGTCCGACCTGAAACGAGCGCTGGTAAATCGCCGCCAATCGCAACGGCTGCGGACCCACCGAGTACTGACCGTTCGGAAGCTTGCGGATATAGCCCCCATGTTCCAGCGCCGCCAACAGACGCAGAACGGTGCTCTTGTACAAGCCCGTCCGATTGGAAAGCTCCGTCAGCGTCAGGCTGCCGTCCGTGGCGCCGAACGCGGCCAGCAACGCGAACGCCCGGTCAAGGACCGCTACGCCGCTCGACTCGGCGGCAGCGGCTGGCTCGGATGCATTTGGCTCGGTCATAAAGAAAGCACAAGAAATAAAAGGTCCAGCGCGAAGTTTGACACGCTCACCGGCGGAAGCACAGAAAAGCCGTAGCTGCCGCTTTACAAGGGTTTACCCGGTACAAAATCAACAAAATCTTCTCCATAATTCTATCTGACAGATTTAGATTCTTTTAGATAGAACAAACAACCAAGTCTTTGATTTCTTCAGTTGCTGGAGACACGAATGCAGAAAGCGCTATCAGAACCCTCGTCCGGCAACTACCTCGCCGTCAGAGGCGACTGGCTCGCCCTTCACAAAGAGGAAATTCTTGATCCGGCGCTGCCCATCATCGACGCGCATCACCACTTCTAT
>JANLPN010000131.1:0-1505 GCA_031367285.1 Betaproteobacteria bacterium
CCGCGGATTGAGTTTGCGCAGCGAGGCCTGGTCCAACCCATAACGGTCCAGCGTACCGGCCTTGTAGTTCTCCAGCACGATGTCGCTGCGCAAGGCCAGCTCGCGCACGATGCGCTGGCCTTCGGGTTTGTCCAGGCTCAGCGTGATCGAGCGTTTGCCGCGGTTGACCGCCAGGTAGTAGCCGGCCTCGCGCGTGTCCTTGCCGTCAGGCCCTTTGAGGAACGGCGGCCCCCAGGAGCGCGTGTCGTCGCCCGCGCCGGGGCGTTCCACCTTGATCACCTCGGCACCCAGGTCGGCCAGTATCTGCCCCGCCCAGGGCGCGGCCAGGATGCGGCTCAGGTCGAGAACTTTCACATGCGAGAGTGGACCGGTTTTTTGTGTCATGGGAAATGCTCCACGGCGTTGGAATGCAATGAACTCTAGATGCCCGACCAAATCTTGCCTATGGCACGGGGCGGCAAGACTGCAATGTGTGCCAGCGCATAACGCCGCACCAGCAAGGCAAAACCGGCGCGCAGGGTCCGACTTCAACCCCCGTGTTTACGCACAAACGCCAACACGGTCTGGTTAAACACCGCCGGCTGCTCCCAGTTTGCGCAGTGCCCGGCCTCGGCCACGATGGACACCTCGGCGTGCGGCATGTGCTGGTGCTCCATGCGCAGCAGCGCCGGTGGGGTGTACAGGTCGCCGTCGCCGGTCATCAGCAGCGTGGGATGTTTGATGCTTTCCAGCCGGGCCCAGGTCAGCGGATACACGCGCTTCTGGTTGATGCGCGTGCCG
Organism: Betaproteobacteria bacterium; assembly: GCA_031367285.1. Classification (GTDB taxonomy): domain Bacteria; phylum Pseudomonadota; class Gammaproteobacteria; order Burkholderiales; family Burkholderiaceae_C; genus CAISIP01. The sequence goes on from JANLPN010000131.1 coordinate 781, forward strand.
GGAATGGCCTCGTGTTCCAGCTTCATCCAGGCTGCCAGTCCGTCCGGGTTGCCGCCGCGGTAGGACGGGTGCAACTCCTTCATTTCATTGGGCAGCGCATCGAAGGCCTTGGGCCGTATGCGGGCATTCATTTCCGCATAGTCCTTCTCCGACGGCTCGATGCCCATCAGCGAGGAAATGATGGACAGGCTGCGCACCTTGGCCGGATACACCAGCGCATAGTCCAGCGCAAAGAAGCCGCCCAGCGCAATGGCAACCAGATGCACCTTATCGACTTTCAGATATTTCAACAGGTTGTCCAGGTCCTCCGACGCAATGCCCGGGTCGGCCGGATTGCCTGCGTCCGACCGGTAGTAGCCGCGGCGCGAATAACTGATGGCGCGAAATCCGGCTGCGGCAAACACCGGCTGCTGGTAGCCCCATCCGGCGCCGCTCTGCGTGCCGGCATGCAGGAACACCACGGCCTGGCCCGGGCCGCCCGTGTCCCAGTACCAAAGCCTGGTGCCCGGCAGTTCCGCCACGCCTTCGGTGGCCGGCGCCTGCCGGGGCATCTCGGCCGCCGTCCAGACCGGCGCGGGCGCCGCCATGGCCTCGGTGGCGGCCACCGCCATGCCAACCGCACCTGCGGCAAGCGCAGCCATTCTGAACAATTCCCGGCGGCGCAAACCCAGGTTATCGGTATCGCTTGTGGATGTTTCTGCGGCCATGTTGTTGTCTCCTTCTAG
>JANLPN010000133.1:0-3877 GCA_031367285.1 Betaproteobacteria bacterium
TTGTGTATACGCCTCGTAACGCTGCTGCACCTGCGCGGCGCGTGATTGCTGCAGCCGTCCGCCAGCCAGCCCCGACTCCGTGAGCAACTCGGCCAGCACCGTGGCGTCTGCAATGTCGCGCTCTTGCGCCCAGACTGCCGCCAGCACTGCCCCCGTGATGCGTAGTGCCGCCGATGGACCGTCGGCCATGTCCACCGCAATGATCAGACGCGACGCATCGTCGCCCGCCACCGGGAAAAACCTGGGCTGGATATGGATCGGCAGGCCCAGATGCTGGCCAAACCGCGTCAACTCCACCAGACGGTAGGCCCGGCGCTGCGGCGCCCGTTTTCCCAGCGGCAAACCGCCGGAGACCGGAAATACCTTGCCCAGGTCCATCGGCAGTACGCGGACGGTGGCCGCGGCGGCCTGTGCCATGGATACAAACCGCGCGTGCCCAAGGTAGGACCAGGGGCTTTGCACGGCGAAAAAATAGTCAACGGGCTGGCCCATGGTGTGTCTCCTTGGCGGCGTGGTGTATGGTGCGCTCTGGCTGTGCGTTTTACCCTGAAACCCCCAACTCTGCAGGACATCCGATGAATCCGGTCGTTTTAGTTACCGGCGGCTCGCGCGGCATCGGCGCGGCAACCGCGCTGCTCGCGGCGCGCCAAGGCTTTACGGTTGCGGTCAACTACAGCGCCAATTCACTTGCCGCGGACGAGGTGGTGCGCCAGATACGCGCAACAGGCGGCACCGCGATCACTGTGCAGGCCGACGTGGCCATCGAGGCCCAGGTGCTGGCCATGTTCGGGAAAATCGACGCCAGGCTGGGCCGCCTGAGTGCTCTGGTGAACAACGCAGGCGTCGTGGACGTGGCGGCCAGGGTGGACGAAATGGACACGCAGCGCATCCGGCGCATGTTCGACATCAATGTGCTGGGCACGTTCGTCTGCGCGCGCGAAGCCGTCCGGCGCATGAGCACCCGCCACGGCGGCAGCGGAGGCGCCATCGTCAATGTGTCCAGCGTGGCGGCACGGCTGGGTGGGCCGGGGCAGTACGTGGACTACGCGGCGTCCAAAGGTGCCATCGACACTTTCACGGTGGGGCTGGCACGGGAAGTGGCCACCGAAGGTATCCGTGTCAACGCGGTGCGGCCCGGCATCATAGAAACCGAAATCCATGCCTCGGGTGGGCAACCGGACCGGGCCCGCGAAATGGCCCCATCGGTACCCATGCAACGTGCCGGAAGTGCAGAGGAAGTCGCCAGAGCCATCCTCTGGCTGCTGACGCCAGAGGCGAGCTACACCACCGGAGCCATCATCGATGTGGCCGGTGGCCGTTGAGGACGCAAGAGGCAAACACCATGGACTACAAACCCCTACTCACCTTGCTGGCCATCGTCAACCCGTTGGCAATCGTGCCTTTTTTCATCCACTACACGCTGGGTTTCACACCCGAGCAGCGCCGGCGCACGATCTGGATTGCGTCCTTCAGCTGCTTTGTGGTGATTGCCACCAGCGCCTTGCTGGGGCTGCAGATCCTGGAGTTTTTTGGCATCTCGCTGGCCAGCTTTCAGGTCGGCGGCGGCATGTTGCTGCTGACCTCGGCATTGAGCATGCTGAACGCCCAACCCGCCGAAGCCAAGTCCAATGTGGACGAGATCAAGGACGCGGCCCGGCGTTCGCAGGACGGCGCCAGCATCGCCGTTGTGCCACTGACGATTCCGCTGCTGACCGGCCCGGCCACCATGTCCACCGTGGTGATCTATGCCGAGAAAGCCAAACATTTCCCCCAATTGGCGGCACTGGTGGCTTACGGCGCGGTGATTGGCCTGGCGACAGCCGCATGTTTTGCGCTGGCACAACCGATCGCACGCGTGCTGGGCAAGACCGGCATCAACGTCATGACGCGTTTGATGGGCCTGATACTGGCGGCGCTGGCGGTGGAGGTGATGTCGGACGGGCTGGTCAAGCTGTTCCCCATCCTGGCGCGGGGTTGACCGCCTCAATCCGGTTCGGGCTGGATTTCGACACCATTCTTCTGCAGCAGTTTCACCAGCCGGCCGCTGGTGTTACGCAGACGTTGGGCCAGCAACTGGGTGAGCTTGACCAGCAGCTTGGCACCGATAGCCGGGTGGTCCTGGATCAGGTGCGCAATCATGGTACGGGTCAGCACACCAGCCTCCACGTCCTCGATGGCCACGCAGGTGGCGTTGCGCGGCGCCGCATCCAGCATGGACATTTCTCCGACCGCCGTACCCTGCATGATTACCGCCAGGCGCGACATGCCGCCGCCCTCGGAGGTCTTGTAGACGTCCACCGTGCCGCCCAGGACCAGCAGCATCCAGTCGCCCAGCTCGCCTTCGCGGATCAGCGTTTGTCCGGCAAGCGCGTGCACCCGTGGCATCAGCGCGCCCAGGATATCGGCCTCCTCGACCGTCAGATCCTCGATCAGCGCGGCGGCATGCCGCCATTGCAGCATGTAGCGCGACAGGCCCTCGCAATGGCCTTCGAGCCTCAGTCCGGCGCGCGCGAAGCGTTCGCGCAGCGAGGCGAGATGGTCTATTGCAGCGTCGTCAGCCATTGCTGCATGTCTTCCACGACCGCCGTGCAGGCCGCCGTCATGGCGCGCACGCCACCCGGCGCGTCCGGGCTTGGCGACGGGCGCTGCGCCACGAAGCTGCGTTGGCCCAGCAACTTGTCACCGCCTGCCGCGCCGCGCAGCAAGGTGGCGCGCACCCGCACCAGTCCCATGCTGCGTTCGGGCGATTCGAACACCTGGCTGAACTCCTCCAGTTCCACATGCAGGATCAGCGCGGGCGCGGAGGCGCCACCGAGCGCGCCCTCACCCGGCGCGAGCACGGTCGCGCCGCGCGACAAGGTGTCGCGCAGACGCTGGCGCAGCAATTGGGCTGGCGCCATGCTCCAGCGCGCCTGCGCATAGGGTTGTAGCTGCTGCACGTCGGCATAGGCCAGGCGAAACAACACGGCTGTGCTGTCGAACGCACTGCCGGCCTCGACCTCCTGCAGCAGCACCACCGGCGAAGCCGAGGAAGCCGGCGCACTGGCCATCGATCCCGGGCCAAAATCGTAGACCACCGGACGCACGGGCTTGTCCACGAAGGCACAGCCAGCCAGCCACAGTCCGGCCAGCAGCAGCGCAGCGGCACACCGTACTCGGCGCGAGGTATGGCCCGGACCTGGCGCCGCATCCGCAATACGCGCGGGCGACGCAGGGGCAAAACAGAAAAACGGACCGGTCATTGCGCGCCTTTCGGAATCTGGAAGCCGGGCTCTCCAGGGCCGGGCCGGAATGAGCCGTTGCCGAAGATCAGGGACTGAGGATTGTCGTTGACGGCGCCCACCGCGCGGCTCACCTGCCGTGCGGTGCGTGCGGCATCCTCGGTGGTCCGGTTCAGGCGTGGCAAGGTGCCGGCGCTGATAGATTGGCCTGCGGCGGTCATGGCCGACGCGCCTTCCGCCACCCGGTCTACCATGCCGCCGGGGGCATTGATGCGCTCGGCGAGTTTCGTCGCCGCAGTGGCTGTCCCGCGGAACTCGACCACCGTCTGGTCGATACCACCGGCCGTCTTTTGCAGGGTTTTGAGCGTGCCAGTGGCTTCCTTGAACGCGACCGTGGCCTCCTGCACGAAATGCGGGATATTCACCTGCTCGGGACCGAGCTGGGCGTTCAGCACGGCGTCGATATTGCCGCTGAGTTTCTGCATGCGTTCGGACAGTTGCCGTATGCTGACCGCCGCCTGGCCGATGCCGTCCACCGTGGCCATGACCTGCCTCTGGTTGTCGGGCGAGAGCAGCAGGTTCACGCGTTCGCTGGTCTGCTCGAGCCGCGCGAGGATAGCCACACCCTGATCCGACAGCTTGGACAACAGGCTGGA
>JANLPN010000219.1:0-3175 GCA_031367285.1 Betaproteobacteria bacterium
CGCCAACCAGCAGTGGGACCGCCCGGCCGCCCAACGCGCCTGCCGCGCGCTGGAGCCGTTCAACCTGGTCTGGATCGAGGAGCCGCTGGACGCCTACGACGTGGAAGGCCACGCCGCACTCGCGGCCTCGCTGGATACCCCGATTGCCACCGGCGAGATGCTGACCAGTTTTGGCGAACATGCGCAGCTCATCATGGCCGGTGCCAGCGACTACGTGCAACCCGACGCGCCACGTGTCGGCGGCATCACGCCCTTCCTGCAGATCATGCAGTTGGCCGACTTCAAGGGCCGGAAACTGGCGCCGCATTTTGCAATGGAAATCCACCTGCACCTGGCCGCCGCCTACCCGCAGGAACCGTGGCTGGAACACTTCGAGTGGCTGGAGCCGATGTTCAACGAGCGCCTGGACCTGCGCGATGGGCGCATGCACCTGTCAGACCGTCCCGGGCTGGGGTTCTCGCTCAGCGCGCAGGCGCTGGCCTGGACGGCAGACAACTCGGAGTTCGGCAAGCGGCCCTGAAACACGCTGGCTGCGCTCGCGCGCCTTTTGCCTTTGCACCGGCAAAAGGCGCCGGCCTTGGTTATCAAGCGATCAGGCCGGCGGCCCGCTGTCCAGATTGAGTTTCACGCGTGCCAGCAGCGCCAGCAACTGTTTGCGCTCCGCGGCGCTGAACCCTGCGATGGCCTGTGATTCCAGTTGCCGGGCCTGGCGCCGCAACGCTTTTTGAAGCGCTTCGCCATCGGCCGTAAGTGCCAGGCACACGTTGCGCCGGTCTCCATCGTCGGCCGTGCCGGCCAGCAGCCCACGTTCGCGCAGACCCTTGATCAGGCGCGCAAGCTGCGCCTTGTCGCGTTTGCTGTGTTGCACCAGGTCGCTTTGGGTGGCACCCGGTCGGCGTGCAAAAAAGCCCAGCACCTTGCTCTCCATGTGGGTGAGCGCATGCGGCCCGTCGCGCAGCACCTGGAATTGCCGCGAACGGAACTGGTGCATGACGGCGTGCACCAGTTCCAGCACCTCGTCGCCGTGGGCGCTGGCTTTATGGTTGACAATATCAACTGGTTGCGGCATGATAGGAGATATTATCAACCATCTACGCCAATCCCTCCATGACCATTGAATCCCCTACCCTGCAGGCACCGCGCCAGGTACAACGCGTGCGGCACGAACTCATACGCCGCGAGCTCCAGGTGTTGCGGGTCGAACCCGTCAGCCCGCATTTCCGGCGCATCACCCTGGGCGGCGAAGCGCTCGAAGGTTTTGTCAGTGCCTCGTTCGACGACCACCTCAAATTGCTGCTGGACCTGGGTACCGGCGCGCCGGTAGGGCGCGACTACACACCGCTGCGTTTTGACGCGGCAGCACGGGAACTGGTGCTTGAATTTGCCCTGCACGGCGTCGGCCCGGCAGCCCACTGGGCATCGCAGGCCCAACCCGGCCAGCAGGTGACCATAGGCGGCCCGCGCGGCTCGTTTATCGTGCCGCTGGACTACGACTGGCACCTGCTGGTGGGTGACGAAACGGCGCTGCCTGCGATCACCCGGCGGCTTGAAGAGTTACCCGCCACCACCCGCGCCCTGGTCATCGTCCATGTGGCGGACCCGGCGGACCAACGGGCTTTGACCAGCCGCGCCGCGCTGGATGTGCGATGGATGGCAAGTGCCGATGCACTCATTGCCGCCGTGCACGCGCTGCAACTGCCTCTGGGTGAAGGTTACGCCTGGTGTGCCGGCGAGGCTGCCACCACGGCGGAACTGCGCCGCATTCTGGTAAGCGACAAGGGCCACGACCGCCACGCGATCCGCGCTGCCGCCTACTGGAAACGCGGCGCCATCGCCCACCACGAAAACCTGGAAGATCCGAAGTAGGCGCCTTGGCTGCGCCTGGGCTACAGTGGGAGTTCCATTGCCACCGGGACACCACGTGAGCCGCAACACCGCCATCCAGCATGCCAGCGCGCATTTCGACTCCGGTGCCTTCCTGGCCGACCTGCAGCGGCGGGTGGCCTACCCGACCGAGAGCCAGGAGCCGGCACGCGCTGCGGTGCTGCAGGACTACCTGCAGCACGAACTGGTGCCGACGCTGGAGCACATGGGGTTTACCACCCGTACGGTGCAAAACCCGGAGGCCGGCTTTGGCCCCTTCCTGCTGGCCGAGCGCCATGAAGGCCCGGCCTTGCCCACCCTGCTCAGCTACGGCCATGGCGACGTGGTGCGCGGTTACGACGCGCAGTGGGCGCCGGGCCTCTCTCCGTGGGCCGTGGTGGCGCAGGGCGACCGCATCTATGGCCGCGGCACGGCCGACAACAAGGGCCAGCACAGCATCAACCTGGCGGCCTTGCAAAGCGTGCTGGAGGTTCGCGCCGGCCGTCTGGGCTTCAACGCCAAATTCCTGATCGAGATGGGTGAGGAGACCGGCTCGCCGGGGTTGGCCGAGGTATGCGCCGCTGAACGCGCGGCCTTGGCTGCCGATGTGTTTATCGCCTCCGACGGGCCGCGCCTCTCGGCCGCGCGGCCGACCGTGTTCCTCGGTTCACGCGGGGCGGTCAATTTCGAACTGTCGCTCAATTTGCGCCAGGGTGGCCACCATTCGGGCAACTGGGGCGGCCTGCTGCGCAACCCGGCCGTGGTGCTGGCCAATGCACTGGCCAGCATGGTTGATGGGCGCGGTGTGATCACGGTGCCGGCTTTGCGGCCACCACCCATTCCTGCGGCCGTACAACGTGCCCTGGCTGGCCTGGAGGTGGGTGGTGCACCCGGTGACCCGGAGGTGGACCAGGGCTGGGGCGAGCCCGGCTTGACGCCGGTGGAACGGGTGCTGGGCTGGAACAGCCTGGAGGTGCTGGCGCTGAAATCCGGCAACCCTGACAACCCGGTCAACGCGATCCCGCCCACCGCCATTGCTTATTGCCAGCTGCGTTTTGTACTGGGCACCGATTGGGAAAACATGGGCACCCATGTGCGTGAACATCTGGACCGGCGCGGCTTCACCATGGTGGCAGTCAAGATGGACCGCGGGGCCGCCGCCACGCGGCTGGACCCGGATGACCCGTGGGCGCTATGGGCGGTCGATTCCTTGCAACGCAGCACCGGCAAGCCACCCGCCGTGTTGCCCAACCTGGGCGGCACCCTGCCCAACGACGTGTTTGCGCAGACGCTGGGCCTGCCCACCATCTGG
>JANLPN010000262.1:0-1887 GCA_031367285.1 Betaproteobacteria bacterium
TCGGCAGCCCATATACCTGCGCTGAAGCAGGTGGCGAAGATCATGACCATCAGTCGCGAAAGAAGGGCTGTCATCGGTAATTAGCAGAGTCGGATGCACGAAATATATTGCAAGCTATGGCGAATTCTAAAAACAACGTCCTCATATTCAAACCTAAAATAGCCAAAAATCGCTCGAGAGATGAGGGTCGTAATATACAAGCTTATATGCCGATGCGCCTTTTCTTGAAAAGCTAGAGGAAACCGTTGCGTAGTCCGTTCTGCAAAGGCACAAGCAGGAAATTGCCCAAGCTCCGCGGGTTTCACGATGTTCCCTTTCCGGACCCGGGCCGCCGTCCTTGCCAAAGCTTGAGTCGCTACAGGCGGCTGCACAAGGTGAAATCCAATAACACGGCGAGTTGCAAAGTCGTGTGCTACTTCGCCCAAGCGGCCTAATGAATCAAGGCTAGATCAAATTTGCGGTCAACAGGGCTGCGCGAATACAGGCCCTTCGACGGGCTCAGGGTGACCGGGATTAGGTTGGGCTACGGCGCGGGCGCATCGGATTGCCTCTCACTCCCTCCGTGCGGAATGGCCGATACGCCAGTGCACGGAAACACGCGCATGGAACCCCCGTGTGAAGCACTTCGGGCGCTGTCTCAATTTGAGAATATCTGCACTGGCGGCTGCCTCCTAGGGTAAAACCCTAGGGCTCCCCGCACGGCGCCGCCACACAATTTGCCGGCTGTACCGCCCCATTTCGAATCCAGGAGACAAACCCCATGCAAGTTGCGTTGAAAGTCAATGGCAAACAACAGAACCTTGAACTGGCGCCCAATACGCTGCTGGTGCAGGCGCTGCGCGAACACCTCAAGCTCACCGGCACCCATGTGGGCTGCGACACGGCCCAGTGCGGTGCCTGTACCGTGATGCTGAACGGCAATGCCGTCAAGTCCTGCAACGTGCTGGCGGCCCAGGTGGCTGGTGCCGACATCATGACCATCGAAGGCCTGGCGCAAGCCGATGGCACCATGCACCCTATGCAGGCTGCGTTCAAGGAATGCCATGGCCTGCAATGCGGCTACTGCACCACCGGCATGGTGATGAGCGCTGTGGACCTGTGCAACAAACACCCCAAGGCCTCCGAGGGCGAGATCCGCGAGCTGCTGGAGGGCAATATTTGCCGCTGCACCGGCTACCAGAATATCGTGCGTGCCGTGGTCCAGGGCCAGGCCGCCATGGCCTCGGCTTAAGGGAGAAACATCATGGGTGCATCCGATTTCTCCAAACTTCCCCACATCGGCGAGTCCCTGCGGCGCAAGGAAGACTACCGTTTCCTGACCGGCGCCGGCAACTACACCGACGACATCAATCTGGCCAGCCAGGCCTACGCGGTGTTTGTGCGCAGCCCGCACGCGCATGCCGTGATCAACAGCATTGACCTGGCCGCCGCCAAAGCCATGCCGGGCGTTGTCAATATCTTCATCGGCAAGGATATCGAAGGCAAGATGGGTGGCCTGCCTTGTGGCTGGCTGATCAACAACCCCGACGGCACGCCCATGAAGGAGCCGATGCACCCCATCCTGGCGATAGGCAAGGTGCGTTATGTGGGCGACCACGTGGCCATGGTGATTGCCGACACGCTGGATCAGGCCAAAAATGCCGCTGAAGCGGTGGTAGTGGACTACGAGGTACTGGGCGCCGTGGTGCGTGTCACCGACGCGGCCAAGGCCACCGCCCTGCATGCCGAAGCGCCCGACAACCATTGCTACAAATGGGCCCTGGGCGACAAGGCCCAGGTGGACGCCACCTTTGCCACGGCCGCGCACGTCACCAAACTCGACCTGGTCAACAACCGGCTGATCCCCAATGCCATGGAGCCGCGTGCGGCCATCGGCAGCTACAGCCG